>JAFAXD010000308.1 GCA_019241285.1 Xanthobacteraceae bacterium
AAATTGCCGGCCGGTGCAAACAAGAAGGTGTGGTCGTCGTTGGCGGTGAGAAACGCCGTTATCGCCACAATGCTGTCGCCGCCGGGACGGTTCTCGACGACGACCGGCTGGGCCCACAGCGCTTGCAATCTCTCAGCAAGCACCCGCGCGCCGATATCCGCTCCGGCACCGGGTCCGAACGGCACAATGAATTTCACCGGCCGTTGCGGCCATGTCCCCGCGCGCCCCGCGCGCGACGCGGCCAACACGAGCGCACTGCTCAAGCCGAAGGACAAGAACCTCCGACGGGATTCTGCCATGGCGCGCCTTCAGGCTTGTGTCCACTAGATGGACATTGAATCTCATATTGGATATTTTGAACCTTATTGGAAACCATAGGTCAAGCCGATTTTGTATGTCCGTGTGACGGACACTACGCGCGAGGGTGGCAATGCCGGATGCTACTGCGAGCAAAAACGTTCGCGCCGTGGAGCGCGCGATCGACATTCTCGAATGCTTTCTGCCCGAGAAGCCGTGGATGAGCGTGCTCGATATCCAACGGAAAGTACCGCTGAGCCGACCGACGCTCTATCGGCTGCTGCAAACGCTCATCGCCAAAGGGCTTGTGCGAGCGGAAGGTGATCCGCAGCGATTTGCACTCGATTTCGGCGTCGGCCGGATTGCGCACAGCTGGATCGCAGGGATCGACGTTGTAGCGTTGGCACGGCCCATTCTGGAGGAGCTACGGACCGCGACCGGAGAAACGACGGCATTCTTTCTGCGGCGTGGTGATATCAAGCAATGCGTTGCCGAACTGGCCAGTCCGCATGTGCTTGCCATATCGCGTGGCCTTGGCGAGACCGATCACCTGTGGCGCGGCGCGAGCGGCAAGGCGATTCTAGCTTTTCTTGCTGACAATGAGGCCGCTGACGTCATGCGCAGGCTGCCCAAGAGCATCAACAAGACGGCTCTCGCAGCAGATGTGGGTCGCGCGCGCGCCGACGGATATTTCGTCAGCCGCGGCGAGGTTTTCGTCGGGGCAATCGCAATTGCCGCTCCGTATTTCGATCACACGGGCCGCGTGGCCGGTTCAGTCGGCGTCTTTGGCCCCGACGCACGTCTGGACGAGCGCTGGGTTGTGCGGGCCGCCGCGTGCGTTGTGAAATCAGCCAGCGAACTGTCCACCGCTTGCGGACACACGGCATCGACGCGCAAGCCAGGGACAAAGTAAGCTGGGCACAGTCCGGTCGGCGCAGACTGAAAACAAACAAGCGCACGACGCGTTCCTGGGAGGAAGCGCATGCAAGTTTGGCGCAGAGATTTTCTGCGGCTCGCCGCTGGCGCCGCGGTGCTCCCCATCAATTCACGTCTGAGCTCGGCTCAATCCTATCCGACGCGGCCGGTGCAGATCATCGTCGGCTTTCCGGCGGGCAGCGGACCTGACATCGTGGCGCGCCTCGCTGGCCAGTGGCTGGGGGAGCGGCTCGGCCAGCAATTCGTGGTCGACAATCGGCCGGGCGCCGGCAGCAATCTCGGCACGGAAGCCGCCGCGCGCGCTACGCCGGATGGCTACACCATGTTGTTGACGGTCGCGACCAACACCGTCAACGCAACGCTCTACGAGAATTTGAAGTTCGACTTCCTGCGCGACATCGCGCCGGTCACGTGCATGGCCGGGACTGCCTACGTCATGGCTGTGACGCCGTCCTTACCGGCGAAAACCGGATCCGAGTTCATCGCCTATGCCAAGGCCAATCCGGGCAAGATCAACATGGCTTCGTCCGGCGTCGGCAGCGCGTCGCACGTGACCGGGGAGTTGTTCAAGATGATGGCCGGCGTCGATATGATTCACGTGCCCTATCGCAGCAACTATCTTCCCGACTTGCTGTCCGGGCAGGTGCAGGTCACGTTCGCACCGACACCGTCGGTTATCGGTTATATCAAGCAGGATCAGCTTCGCGCCCTGGGCGTGACGTCGACGGGCCGCCAGGATCTGCTGCCGGACGTTCCAGCCGTTGCGGAGTTCGTGCCGGGCTACGAGGCGATCGGCTGGTATGGTTTCGGGGTGCCATCCGGCACGCCAAATGAGATCATCAACACGCTCACAAAGACGATCAACGCCACGGTGGCAGAGCCTGCCGCAAAGGCGAAGCTTGCCGGGCTCGGCCTCGACCCGATGACGATGAGCACGCCCGAGTTCGACAAGTTCGTGCGCGCCGAAACCAAGAAATGGGCGCAGGTGATCAAGTTCGCGAAGATCACGGTGAACTGATCCGCGTCGAGTAGATTGTCTATATCAGGCCGCAAGGCGCCGCTCGGCGGCGCAAAATTCGGCCAGCACCCCGGCGAGATGCTGGGTCGCTGGCCGCGCAGTGGGAGACGCGAGCAACGCGAGCTCGGTGTCTTCCACTTTGGGAAAGCCGTCCCTGGCGCCGAGCACGCGATGC
>JAFAXD010000401.1 GCA_019241285.1 Xanthobacteraceae bacterium
GCCCATTACACTCGCACCCTAAGAATAATCCGTGAGGGGACCCGGCCAGGGGGCTCCGGCAAGAACCCGGCCCAAGTTGACAATTGCGGTGCCCAGCCCGCCAATGCACCAAAGGCGCTTGCGCCAACAATATTTTTGACCATCAGATTGCTGCCCGGAGGAATCCGGACAATTGGGAGGAAGCGCGCGCTTCGGTTCAATTGCAGCCGAGCCGTTTCGGGAACCAAGCACGAAAATGGATGCTGGCAAGAAGTTAGCAGCGAAAGCACCTGTCCTGGGCACGTCTCAATACGACAGCACGCGGAGTCGCGCCCTGTTACAAGGAATTGGATTACAACTGCCGGGGTGGTGCCCTTTGTCACTTCTGGTACGTTGGATCACCTATGCGAAAAATCCGATGGGGATGGGAACTTATTCGCGTGAGGGCCATGAGACCCCTTTGACTGACAGTCGGTTTTCCGACGCAAAAAATGCGCTATGGACGGCCCTAACTAGAGGGCTTTTAGAGGCGGAAGGACGGTTCAGCGTTCTGTCGCCCTCCCATGCGAAAGCTTCGGATTACTCGAAGCTTGTACTTCCCTACAATGGAGACGTCTGGCGCAAGCTTTTTACGGAACACGAGTCAAAATTTGAAAAAGATACAGGTACAGTTCTGTTGACACGCTCTAGGACGAGAATACCGCCTAAGGCGTGGCATGCAGAAGGTTATGACTGGGATGAGGGAGTGCTCCGAAGTAACGGGTGGGCGAAGTTCCCAGCCCATTTTCGAGGGGTGAGTGTAAACATTGCAACTCTAATTCGCCGGGATGAACCGCCCGCCCAGACGCTGCCTGTGTCCGTCGCCTCTTCGGCAGGGCGTAAGGCAAAATACAATTGGGAAGCTTTTTACGTGGAGATTGTCAGTAGGGCTAATCATCTCGACGGCCTGCCCGAATCGCAAGCAGAATTGGTCAGGGATATGAGCCTATGGAGCCAGTACGAATGGGGCGAAGAACCATCCGAGAGCCTTATCAAGGAGAAGATCTCGCCTATTTACAAGCGGAAGCGGCAGTTATAGCCGGCTGTCATCGTTTTGTGCGACCCATTACAGGGTTTTGTTGAGAATGTTGGCGCTGATGGCCGGTTAAGACAAACGAGAACTGGCGCCATCAGCCGACGTTTTTAACAGCTTGTCGACGAGAACGAATTGCGATCACCACCGCGATACTGGTATGAGGGAGATTGAAGCACTCCTCCGCTACCAACGTTCACCCCCGAAAGGGAATCCAACAAGAACGCGCCGGTGAGTTCGGCCAAGCGGCCTTGCAGTTCCATATGCAGGCCGCGGCCGCGCGGGTTTGGATGCAGCACGACGGCCTTGATGAGACCGCGCAGGGCGGCGGCGAGTTCGGCGCTGTGCGGCTGGTCGGAATTATTGTTGATGGCGGCGGCAAGCGTCTCGACGTTGGCGCGGTGATGCGCAATCGCGGTCGGGTGCAAGGTCACGGTTTTGCCGCCTGCCTCGAGCGCCGCGAGCTCAGCGGCAAGCGGTGATGACGGTGTGATGGCGGCACGAATGGTTGAGACAGTAGACAGCGAGCCCGCACACGCCTTGCTGGCGCATGTTGCCGAGTGTCATCGGTGGGCCGGGTGGGTGCTTGGGTGTCACTTGTTCTTAACAATCGTCCGCGTCACATCCACCCGCATTTCGCTGTTACCCATCATCTTGGAAGCTTGTACGGCTGCATCGGTGTCATCCTTAGCATCGATGATGTCGAAGCGTGACGGGTATTTATCATCCCGGTTTGCATAAAACGCCAATCGCCATGTCGGCATGTTCGTCCTCCTTGTCCCATCAATGCGGGCGCGAGACGACCAGATTCGCGAGGCGCTAACATGCTTCGCCCGCTGAAAAGATCTAGGGCCAACTGTCTTTCTCGGTAATGGCCCGGACCTTCCTGGTTGCAGTCATGATCGGTGTGGTGGTCTTTGTTGCGCTCCTGGCGACGATACGGCCGCTCGCTCGACCGCATTGGCTAGTTCAAGATAGGCGCAAGCCACTACCCGAAGGGTAGTCGCCTCGTCCGTAGAGGCCGCAGCGGCGGCCATCTCATACTGTTCGGCTTTCCCCAGATAGTATTCCCTGGAAGACATGCAGAATCCTGATCAAGACTGTTCTGAAAGCGCTTTGCTTGAGCAGCGGCTTCATCATCGGTCGCAGCTTCGATGACGTGGCCCGGTCCAATGAGCCGGCCGCGCTTGTTCAGTGGTCCGAAATGAATATCGTAAATCCCCTTTCTAGCGGACAAACATGCGCTGCTGCCGGAATGGGGCGCCTACCGTCCGTAGCGGATGAGGCAAAAGATCATGCCGCCCTGCGGCGGCGTCTCACCAGCCAGTAAATGCCGTAGCCGATACCACCTGCCGCCAGCGCCGGAAGTCCGACACCCAAAACGGGAGCCGGCGCATGGTGAACCCTCCTCGCCGCCGATACTATGCTGGTGTCAATCGTTGCTGTTTGCGCGAATGCCGACATGCTCGCGGCCGATAGGATCCCCGTAACGATGATCAACCGTCTCATGTTGTAACCCGTGGTTCAGACCCGGTACTTATGATTGCAAAATGGACAGGTGTCTCTTTATCGGAAGGCATATATCGAGAACACCGGAGGGACAGCCCGATCGCGATCACAGCTCCATCGCGGTGCGCGCTAACTGAAAGATTAGGGGCGCAATCTCACAATTGCAGGGGTACTTAGTCACAGCCCCCGTTGGGCATGACTGCCAGTCGATATCAAGCCAGCCAGCCTCGATGCACCGGTCAGGCTCGGTTTTGTTACGACCTAAGCCGCCGTCTGTTCACGTGGTCCAGCGGCTTCGCTTTCTATCTCCGCCAACATTCGATAGGCGCTCGCGAGCACCAGTTGCCACTCACGATCTTTCAAATTGTGCGTTTTCCTTGCTCGCTCCTCACGTTCGGCAGCTTTTGCCCGATACTCCCTGATCTTTTTGGTCATGGCTGTTGACCCATGCCCCAGGCAGGATCCCATCAGGGCGAAGTAAAATCTACGCACGGCGAAGTTGGAAGCCTCGTTTTCGTTATCTAATTAACTGTTCGTTATTGCTGTAGTTGCTCCACGGCGCTGCATCCCACCGCTCGCGCGCGTAGGGTTGTCTTCTGGATGCGGAGCAGCCACAGCAGGAATTGACACGAGACCTGGGGCCGCAGAACGTAGATCAGCGGTCGTAAGCTGTGGCGGCCATCCCGGTGCGGGACAGGCGCTGAGAGTCGGGCAGTTAACAGATAAAGCCTTCCCACCACTATTTTCGAATTACTTATCCCATGAAAATGCGAGCGGCGAACCGTTCTGGCTAGTCCTCGTTGTGCTATTGCGCGCCTGCTTGCCAGAGACTCGGCTATGCCTCAGTTCTTCTTTGATTACCGCGACGAGCACGGCAATATTCAACACGACACAGACGGCCTCGACTTACCCGATGCGGACGCGGCCTACCTGGAAGCGTGCCGGGCCGCCATCGACATTTGGGCCGAAGCACGGCGGGTTGGTCGAGACCCTGGATGCGGCGCGTTCGAGATCAGGAACGTGTCTGGCTACGTACTCGTGGAGCTGCCGTTCGCGGAAGCTCTTGGTTTCGTAACACTGGCTGAGCCCCGGAGGGTTCGTGCCGCGCCGACTACCCTGGCCTGGAGCAAGGGCGAACGCCACGAACTGACCGAACTCGAAGCGACCCTGGCTTTGGCAGAAAGGCACGTTGCCGATCAGCGGACGCGGTTGACACGAACAAGAGCACAAGGCCACGATACACAAATTGCTGAGCGACTGTTGGCCACCTTGCTGGACACGCAGACTATTCTTCAGGATCGACGTGATCGGTTATCGCGGCGGCTCAGTAAGTCTTAGCCATGAATCTTCCAGACCACCGGACCAGCGAGATGAGTGTGTCGATCGGTGTTGCCGAGGGATGTTAACGACATTAACATCGTTGGAATGGGCAGCTCAATGTTCATCCTCCCGATATGCACCGGCGTGGTGGTTGCGGGGATTCTTTGGCTGTTTTGGCTACGCGGCAGGGACGAGCGTTAGCACCAACGAAGCGAGGCTCCGGCTACGGTTCCCGTTTTCGGCGCGGTGCGCTTTGCGATCGTATTCGTCGGCCGTCCGCATGATCGCGGCCTTTGCACCGGGAAGGGCGGTCAGCCCGTCCGCAATCGTGCGCATCTCTTGCGCACGCTGCCGCCACTGCTCAGGAGTATGGAAGGTCGATGACACGGTAATGATGCCCTCAAACCGAACGGCGAGGGCACTAACGACTGCTCGATTGCGTTAACCGGTCCCGATCGCCCGCTGTTGTCTCGCTGTGCGATCGGGACCGTTCCTCACCCCCGCCCGATAAAACGGCATGTCGTTCACCATTGCGGCGAAAGTTCGATGGAACTTACCTCGGTTTGCAAGGTTGATATGTGTCCGGCCATTCCCATCATCCCCCAAGCCCCCCGTGCTTGGCCGGACATTACTCAGGGCGTAACCGTGGTCGGTTGCGCCTTTTTCTTTTCTTCGCTTTCGCTGATGTAGTTGCGGGCTACAGGAAGCGAGTACGCGAAAGGTAGTCGCGGCTGCGTCTCATCGGGGTGAACGGCCGTAACGGGCCTCCGCTACCAATTTCAGGTGGCAATGATCGATTTCCCGGAAGGTCCGATTGGCCCGCGCTGTCATCTATAGCTAAGCATTTGAGGCTGAAATTTTGCGACTACTGAGCGTCGTTTGCATAGATGTCATGAGGAGCGGATACGCGCAGCGCTGCCAACGCATCGGGTGAGTTGTTGTCACCTATGATCAAGTGGTTGAAACACGGACAGATTCGATTCCAGACCGGGCCAAAGATTCCATACATGACTAGTTTTAGGCACCGGGAGATTTTCTCGGTCGCGCCGATGGAGCAAGCTCCTTGAGCGACGGCCGGCCCATAAGGTGAACCGCTCCCATGAGAGGGCACCTTGTTGGTCATCTATGGTCAACTGATTGAACATCAACAGATTTCTAATCGGGCTTTACGCCATAGATTCCATAGATGACGCATTGCGTGAACCGCGCGACATTCGTCGTGCTGCCGATGGAGCAATCACCGAATCACGGCCCGTTTACCGGCGAGCCTTCCCCACACACGATATCGGATTCAGTTGTCAAACAGCCCAAGCTCACGAGCCCGGCGCCCAGATGAGTCGGCTCCGCCGAGCGAATTGAGAAGCCGTCGTGTTTTGCTTTCGGCTTGTCAATAACGTCGGACCGCAGCTACGTGCCGGGTGCGCTGGTTTCCGGGTTGCTGATTACCTGGTACATCGTGGCAGGCCAGACGACGCACGTGTGAGTCGGCGCGCGCCCAAAGCTCCGATTGCGAGCCCGGGCGGAGCTGCTGGCTGCGGCAATCGGTTTGAGAACAAAGATCATCGGGAGGGATTGTATGAAAGCGTTAAATCGGGCACGGCGACAGGTCCTGATCGGCATTGGCCTGATCTCTTTGGCGGGCTCTGCCGTGCCTTTCGGGGAAGCTGTCGCTGCGGAGACGTTCAAGGTTGGGCTCATCGCCGATTACTCCGGTGCGTTCGCGACGTGGGGCCCGCAATTCCAGAACGCGATCGAGGCCTATCAGGCCGTTTACGGCAAGAGCGTGACTGGCCCCAAGGGCGAAGCGATAGACGTTGAGTTCCTTTACCGTGACTCGGCCAGCGCCGGGGCGGACAAGGCGAAGCAACTCGCAGAAGAGCTTATTTTGCGAGACAAAGTCCGAATGATTGCTGGCTTCGACCTCTCACCACATGCACTTGCTGTCGCGGCGCTCGCGACCGAAGCCAAGGTGCCCCTTGTCGTCATGAACGCCGCAGCATCCGCCATCACGCGCGCCTCACCCTACATCGTGCGAACCAGCGCGACCCTTCCCCAGGCTGCCAGCGTTGCCGGTAAATGGGCAGCGCAGAAGGGTTACAAGAAAGCCTTCATTGTCACCGCGGATTACGCACCTGGGAATGACGCCGCGGAATATTTTGCGAAGGAATTCAAAGCCGGGGGCGGCGAAATTATCGGCGCCACCAAAACGCCGATCCAAGAAACCAATTTTTCTGTGTACATGGAGCGAATGCTGCAGGCGAAGCCAGACCTGATTTACATGTTCCAACCCAACGGCTCGCCGTCGATCGCATTCGTGAAGGCCTACATCGAGCGGGGCCTGAAGCAAGCCGGCATTCAGCTGATGGGAGGGGCGGAGTTCGCCGAGCTTTATCTGCCAAATTTTCCGGACGAGATTGCTGGCGCACTCTCAGTGAATAATTACACCGAGGGTAATGCATTTCCCGAGAATAAACTGATGCGGGATCAGCTCACCAAAATGTTCGGCGCCAAGGGCATTACCGATATAGCGGCGGTGGGCGCCTGGGACGGCATGCAGCTTATCTATCTTGCACTCAAGGAGGTCGGCGCGAATGGGACTGCTGCGCAATACATCGATGCAATGAAGGGGAAGGAACTCAAAAGTCCGCGCGGACCTATCATGATCGACCCGGAGGAGCGAGATATCGTGCAAAACATTTACATTCGTCGCATCGACAAAGTCGACGGCAAGCTCGTCAATGTCGACATCGCGACTGTGCCCATGGTGAAAGATCCGTGGAAGATCGATAATCCCAAGAAATGAAGCGATGTCGGCTCTGGTGAAATTGAAGCCTTTCGCAAAAGCGTAGTCCAGCACTTATAAAGAGGGGCCGCACCAGGTTGCGTGTGCAACCGGGCTTCTGGAGGTGTTTATGTCGAGTGACGATCCACGGGTGCTTATCGCGGGCGGAGGACCCGTCGGCCTGTTATGTGCTTGGATCTTGGGTCGCCGGGGTATCGGCGTCAGATTGTTCGATAATAATGCTAGGTTACAGACGGACCCGCGAGCTGCCACGACCCACCCGGCTACACTCGACCTCCTCGAGGAGGGTGGACTGGCCGACGACATGGCGCGTGTCGGCTTGGTCGCGCCAATCTTTCAATTCTGGGATAGACCTTCTAATCGCCTTGTTGCGGAATTTGATCACGCCATCCTTTCCAAGGATACCCGGCACCCATTTGTGGTGCAATGCGAGCAGTTCAAGACAGCGCGTCTGCTACTGGATCGAATCGAAAAGCTGCCAAACGTCGAAGTCCTGTTCAATCACGAAGTCATGGATGTAAACCATACCGCCGACGCCGTTTCGGTCGATGTCCGAAGTACGCAAACGACGAGCAAACACACGGGCGAATATCTGATCGGCGCCGATGGTGGACGCAGTATTGTCAGAAAGCGCAGCGAAATTCCGTTCGAGGGCTTCACTTGGCCGGAGCGGTTCATCGTCCTGACCACGCCGTTCGATTTTGAGACGCACCGCGGTTATAGTTATCGCAGCTATTTTGCCGAGCCAGGGGCCTGGTGCAACTGTTTCAAGGTGTCAGCTGATGGCCCGCCGGGCCTGTGGCGGACAGTATTTCCAACCGAACCGGCTCAAGACGATGCGTCGCTCATGAGCGATGCGGGGGTTCAAAACAGGTTGCAACGCTTCTTTCCCGATGAGCGTCCATACGAAATCGTTCATCGCAACCTCTATGTGACGCATCAGCGTGTCGCCGCGACGTTTCGTAAAGGACGGGTTCTCCTGGCGGGCGATGCCGCGCACGTCAACAATCCAATTGGTGGCATGGGATTGAACGGCGGAATTCAAGACGCCGTAAATCTTGCGGACAAGTTGAGCGAAGTTCTCCTGGAAGGAAAATCCGATCGGCTGCTTGACCTCTATAACCTGCAACGACGGACGGTGGCCATCGAGTTCGTCCAGGAGCAGTCGATCGCGAACAAGAAGCGGCTGGAGGAAAGTGACCCTGCAACGCGCCAGAGAAACCTGGACGAGCTGAGCCGTATCGCCGAGAATCCCGACCGCGCGCGACAATTTCTGCTGCGAACCGCAATGATAGCGAGCCAGCAACGAGTGAGTGCCATGACGTTGAACTGAGGCACGTGTGGGCG
>JAFAXD010000423.1 GCA_019241285.1 Xanthobacteraceae bacterium
GCCGGCGCAGATAGGGGTTGTCGTGGCCGATGCTGTAGCCGACGAGCTCCTGGGCAAGCTGACCGGGCAGGTCGAGCTCGACGCGGCGCGGCGGCGGGTCGTGATGCGGCAAGGCGATGTGCAGGCGATGCGCGGCCCACGGAATGGTCCAGCCCTGAGCGGTGAGCGAGATCAGCACCACCACGAATCCGACATCGAAATAGAGCTGGGCATTGGGGAGGCCGACCAGCAACGGGATCGACGCGAGAAAAATTCCGACCGCGCCGCGCAAGCCAACCCACGACATGAACATCCGCTCGCGCAGGGAAAAGCGAAAGAAGGACAGGCAGGCAAACACCGCAGCCGGTCGGGCAAAGACCATCAGTCCAAACGCGACGACGAGGGCCGGCAACAAATGCAGGAGCAGCCGATCCGGCCACACCAGGAGGCCGAGCAGCACGAACATCACGATCTGCGCGAGCCACGTCGCGGCGTCGAAGAACACGACGACGTTGTTGTGGGCGCGCGTCGGCCGGTTGCCGACGATCAATCCGGCCATATAGACTGCGAGAAAGCCGGATGCGCCGAGTGCCTCGCTAAGCGAAAACACGATCAGCACGCTGGTTGCGACGAATGGCGCGTGGAGCCCTTGCGCCAATCCGAGGCGGTTGAGGGCCCAAACCGTCGCGCGCCCGCCGAGAAACCCGACCGCGGCTCCGCCGAGCCCTTTCCCGGCGAGACTCGCGAGCGGCAGCCACCAGGGTTCCTCGCCGCGCAACAAAAGCTCGACGAGCATCAGGGTGAGAAAAATGGCGAACGGATCGTTGGTGCCGGATTCGACCTCGAGCGTCGCGCTGACCCGCGGGCGCAGCCGCAAACCATGGGCGTGGAGGAGGAAAAACACCGCGGCCGCGTCGGTCGAGGCCACCATGGCGCCCGCGAGCAGGGCTTCGGTCCAGCTCAGTCCGAGGGCGAACTTGGCGAAGGGTGCCGTCAGGACCGCACTGAGCAGGACGCCGCCGGTGGCGAGGGCCAGGGAGGGGGCGAGCACGCTCCGAAACGTGGCAAAGCGCGTGCGCAAGCCGCCGTCGAACAGGATGAGGGCGAGCGCGACCGATCCGACCATGTATGTCGCGCGCACATCGTCGAACTTGATGCCGAGCCCCATATCGCCGGCACCCATGCCGACCAGGAGGAACACCAGGAGGAGGGGTGCCCCGAACCGCAGAGCGATAAGGCTCGACAGGATGCCGGCTAGCATCAATGCGGCGCCCAACAGGATCGTGAGACTGACTGTATCGAGTGCGCCCATGGAGCCGTCGAATCGGCGTTCTGTGTCGATTAAGGCTTGCAATACCAGGGAAATTCGCGCCAGTCGCGGTTCGCCATTGGGGCTGCGGGCGTGCACGCCACATGGCAGTTTCTTGACATTGCCGCCGCGGATGCCCATAAACCGCGAGGTGGGGCGGGTCCGTTGGCCCGCCTCTTTGTTTCGGCCGCTCTGCGGCTCAACCCACACAACCCGACTGACAAAAAGCCGGTCCGGCCAGTCCGAGCACCGGGATCGAACGCGAGGCAAAAATGTTCGCAGTCATTAAATCCGGCGGCAAGCAGTACCGCGTCGCCGCGGAAGACAAGGTCAAGGTGGCGCGGCTCGCCGACGAGCCGGGCTCCGTTGTCGAGATTACCGACGTGCTGATGGTTGGGGGTGATAGCCCGCTCATCGGCAATCCGGTGCAGGGCGCGACGGTCGCGGCCGAAGTGCTGGCGCATGGGCGTGGGCCGAAGGTGATCGCCTTCAAGAAGCGCCGGCGCAAGAATTCACGCCGCAAGCGTGGTTTCCGCGAGGACTTCACCATGCTCCGCATCACGGAAATTCTGACAGACGGCAAGAAGCCGTCGCAGAAGGCGGCGTCCGAGGGGAAAGACGCACCCGAGGCCGCATCCGGCGCATGACCGAGCAGATCGGTGATGATTTCGTCACAAACCTGAGTTAGACCAACACTATCGCAAGGAGACCCAGATGGCTCACAAGAAGGCAGGCGGATCGTCGCGCAACGGGCGCGACTCGGCTGGCCAGCGCCTGGGCGTGAAGCTTTTCGGCGGCGA
>JAFAXD010000523.1 GCA_019241285.1 Xanthobacteraceae bacterium
ACCTTGATCGCCGGATCCGGCAACGACACGCTGGTGGCCGGCGACGACGGCGATGTGTTGCGCGCCGGTGACGGCAACGACCTGCTCCTGGGCGGCCATGGCAACGATACGCTCTACGGCGGCAGCGGACACGCCAGTCTGCAGGGCGGCGCCGGGAACGATTATCTGTTCGGCGGCAGCGGCGACAACACGCTCAGTGGCGGTGGCGGCAGCGACACGCTTTATGGCGGCAGCGGACACCAGTCACTGGTCGGTGGCAGCGGCAGCGACCTGTTCATCGCCGGTACCGGCAACGAGACGATCGACGGCGGCAGCGGCCACAACACGCTCATCTTCGCCGGAAGCTTCGAGGACGCTACGATCTCGACCAACACCCACACCGGCATCACCACGATCGCGATTGCCGGCGGCCCGACCGATAAGGTGGAAGACGTACAAACGGTCATCTTCAACGACAACATCATCAAGTTGTCGTAGGACCAAATGGAGTAGACTCGTAGGGTGGGCATTGCGCCTGCTCCGTCGATCAACAACAACGAACTTTCGGTGCACGGCGCATGAACTTTCGTGCAATTGGTGAGGCCCGCGATTGCGCCGTGCCCACCCTACCCGATCCCGCCCCGACACTTCGGTCTTCACCGAACCGATTGATCCTGACGAAACCGTTGTCCAGCCCCTACGTTGACATCGCGCAGATGCAACGGATGACGGGTTCGCGACATGCTGCTGACCAGCACGCCAAAGCTTGATCCTCGCGAGCAGCATTACTGGATCGCGGCACCGCAGCGCGGACTTAAAATATTCCTGCGCCACTTGGCCCCGCCGCAACGGCGCGGCCCTCCTCGGCCCGTCCTCTATGTGCACGGCGCGACCTTTCCGTCGGCGCTCTCCATCGCACATCGCTTTGACGGTTTCTCCTGGCGCGATGCGCTGTGCCAAGCCGGGTTCGACGTCTGGGGATTCGACTTCCTCGGGTTCGGCGCCTCCGACCGCTATGCGGAGATGACCGCGCCCGCCGAGGCGAACGCGCCGCTCTGCCGCACCGCGGAGGCAAGCGAGCAACTCGACGCCGCCGTGCGCTTCATTCTCACGCAGCATCGCGTTGAGCGCCTGTCGCTGATCACGCACTCCTGGGGCTCCATGCCAGCCGGCCGTGTTGCGGCGCGCAGCCCGGCGCTGGTGGACCGCATGGTCTTGTTTGGTCCGATCACGTTGCGGCCGCCGCGGCGCTATGAGAAGCCGCCGGTCGCGCCGGCGTGGCGGGTTGTCACTCCTGACGATCAGTGGGCGCGCTTCATCGAGGATGTGCCCGCGGGCGAGCCGCCTGTCCTCGATCCCGCGCACTTCGCGGATTGGAGCGAGCGCTATCTCGACAGCGACCCCGAGGCGCGGCGGCGCGATCCACCTGGCGTCAAAATACCCACCGGTCCGTTCGCCGACATCCTCGCCGCCTGGCACGGCGATCTTGCCTACGATCCGGGCGGGGTGCGCGCTCCGGTCGCGATCATTCGCGGCGCCTGGGACGGGCTTGTCACCGATGCCGACGCGCGCTGGCTATTCGACGCGTTCACCGCCTCGCCCGAGAAGCGCGACATCAAGATCAGCCGCGGCACGCACCTGATGCATCTCGAGACCATGCGACATGCGCTCTATGCCGAGAGCATCGCGTTTCTCACGGGGGAGGATCACAGCAGCCAACAACAACAAAGTGGAGCAACGACCATGGATGCCATCACCGAAAACACCAAGATCCCCGGCTACGACCGCGGCACCGAGAAGGTCGCCAAATCGCCGATCACCCTCGCCGAATGGGAGGACCTGAAGAAGTCGGCGCTGTTCTCCGAGGAGGACGCAGTCTATCTGCGGCTTTCCGAAAGCGTGCTGGCGGACCAGGTCGATGATCTGCTCAAGACTTGGCGCGGGATTATCTTCGATCACCCGCATCTGCGGGCCTATGACGAAGACGCGCGAACGCATCAGGTCGACACCGGCTACACAGCGGCAGTGGCCAAGCGCTTCGGCCAATGGGTGCTCGACACGGCGCGCGCCAACTATGACCAGGCCTGGCTCGATTATCAGTATGAGATCGGGCTGCGCCATCATCGCAGCAAGAAAAACCAGACCGACCACGCCCACACGCTCGGCCATATCCGGGCTCGCGACGTGATCGCGTTCTGCGCTTCGATCGTGGTCCCCATGCGGGCGTTCCTGGCCAAGGGCGGACATCCGCCGGAGGTCGTCGCGCGCATGTATGACGCCTGGTGGAAGGCGATGATCCTGCAGGCGACGCTGTGGATGCAGCCTTATATCCGCGACGGCGATTTTTAGGCTTTCGCACCAGCGCGCGGCGATTCGGCTTGCCAACTCCGCCATGTGGCCACGACAAGCCCAAGCGCGGTCGCCATCCACACGGCGAGTGCAATCCACATCATGCCGCGCGCGCCGGTGCGCAGCGGGGCAAAGTCGGCGGCGAGCGACAGCCGAGCCGTCGCGAGGGAATACATGCCGAGCGGGAAGACCATGCTCCACAGCAGCGGCGTGTAGCTCAACGGCACGCGGTGAACGCGGTGCTTCCAAACGCCGAAGATCACCAGCAGAGGGATCCACCACGTCGCCCACGCCCAGACCATCAGCGTCACGCCATCGATGAAGGGGCGCATGCTGGTGAGGAAGGGAACGCCGCTGTCGGTGAGGATGAGGGTTGAACCGGCATTGGTGCTGATCGCCGCAGCCCCCATCACCACCCACAGCATCGGCGTGAGGTCACTGGGAGTGACCAGGCGATAGAAGATTCGGTGGACAAACACCGCGATGAAAATGCCGTAGAGCGCAAGCCCGATACCCCACAGCGCATGGATCAGGACAAAGACGGTGTCCGCGAGTTCGCCGCAGAGCGGCGCCGCGACCGTGCCGAGGATCACCAGCGACTGGGTACCGACGATGGCATTGAGCCAGCCGCCGGCCACGATGTCCGCGCCATCGGCGCCGTTGCGAAACGTGAGCACGCTGAAGCTCAAGTAGGTCAGCACAAGCCAGAGCCCGAGGGCGACGAGCCAGAGCGCCAGCGCCGGCCCTGGCAGGCCGCGCAAACTCAGTCCGGAACCGAACACATCGCTGGCGGCGACCATGGTGAAAAAGCCGAACACCCGGGCTGGGTCGATGAGGTCGCCCCATAGTGCCGGCGCAAACCGAAGGAGCCGCACCAAGGTGATCAGTGCCAGCCAGGCGAAAGCCACCGCATTAATTGCGAACAGCACATCGGAGATGCCGCGGCGGCCTTCGAAGAAGAACGAGTTCGAGATGATCCCGGTCGCCATCACCAGGGCAAAGCTGCCCGGGTTGAGGCTTGCGACCTCGCGGCCAAGCCAGGTTATAGGTTTGCGCTGCGTCACGTCCCGTCCGCGTCGATAACAAAAAGGCCTCGCCACCATGCAGGTTGACGAGGCCAGTCTCAAGGACGCACCGAGCGGGCCTTCGCCCTGCCCATGTGCGCTTATTCGGATAGGCGCCCCGGATGGCGGCGCGCGCGAGCCAAGATCAATGCGTGCCGCTCTTCGGATAGCTCGGCATCGAATTGCCGCCGACGCCGTGGCTCACGACCTTGCTATTCTTGGTCAAATGCTCCGCCTTCGGATAGCTCGGCATCGAGTTGCCGCCCACTCCGTGGCTGACGACTTTCTTGTTCGTTGAAGGACTGGTCACGGCCGAATACTTGGGAATCGCATTGCCACCGACCTGGGCCCAGGAGGCGCCACTGACGGCAACAAACGCAACAGCGACGACACTCGCTAACAACGTCTTCTTCATTCCACGTTCCTTCCCTGGGGTTGGCTGGCCCGCTTGGCGCGCCAGCGCTAGCTGTGAACGCTAGCTGCAT
>JAFAXD010000643.1 GCA_019241285.1 Xanthobacteraceae bacterium
GAATCCTTGTTCCAGCAGCTCTCGCAGGTGGGACTCGACGCACATGTTCGCCAACATGCCGCCGAGAATGATCTTGCTGATGCGCCGCTTGCGCAGCTGCAAGACCAGATCGTTGGTTTGCGGCCCCCATACCTTGTGCGGACTTACAATGATTGTCTTGCCATCCTCGATGTAGGGCTTGAACCGATCCAACCAATCTGCGCCTGAGTTTGCGAACCCGTCCAGCCTCAATGGACCGCGTCGAGCAAAACTATGCGTCGTGAATTCGCTGGTCTCGAGCGGCCCGTCAAACGCCCAGTTGCTATCCGTCGGGTAGAAATAGTGCGGCGAGATGAACACATGATAGCCGTAGAGTTTCGCTGCCTTGAAGATTCGCTCCATGTTTTCGATGGTGCCGTTGGCGGTGACACTGGCGCCCACGGCTGCCCAGTTGGCACCCTTCTCACTCAGCACGTCGTTCTGCGGGTCGATAAAGACGACGGCCGTATCGCTTTTGTGAATGTCCAACGGACCCTCCGTGACACTCGAGCCGGCTGCCTAGGACCAATTGGAGGCAATCTCCGCAGGCCGGTTCACGATTGGATTTTGCGCCGAAGGAAATCTCGGATCAGAGGAACCATCTCGTCGGCTTTGTCCTCGAGCGCAAAGTGGCCGGTGTCGATGAGGTGGAATTCGACCTCGGGGAGGTCCCGTTTGTAGGGATAGGCCCCGTCAGGCGGGAATATTTTGTCGTTCTTACCCCAGACAATCAGGGTCGGTGGCTGGTGCTTGCGGAAATACGCTTGTACTGCAGGATAAAGCGGAACGTTTGTTCGATAGTCGTAGAAGAGGTCCATTTGAATCTCAGCGTTGCCAGGTCGGTCCAGCAACGCCTGATCATGGACCCAATTGTCTGGATCAATTCGGCTGACATCGCTGACCCCATCGGTGTACTGGAATTTTGTCGTTTCCGGTGCGACCAGGACGTAAAGCGCCTTGCGATGCTCGTCGGAATGGTCGGACCAATAGGCCTTTATGGGATCCCAGAACTCCTTCAGTCCCTCGTCGTAGGCGTTGCCATTCTGCACGATGAGAGCGGTGATGCGCTCGGGATTTTTGAGAGCGAGCCGCCATCCCACGGGCGCGCCATAGTCCATGACGTACATCGCGTATCGTTTGACCCCGATCTGATCAAGCAAACCGCCGACGAGTTCGCCGAAGCGATCGAACGTGTATGAAAACGTCGCGCGGTCGGGCATGTCGCTCTGCCCGTAGCCTGGATAATCGGGGGCGATCACGCGATAGCGATCGGCGAGCTCCGGGATCAGATTGCGAAACATGTGTGAAGACGTTGGGAAGCCGTGCAGCAACAGCACGACTGGCGCATCCGGCGGCCCCGCTTCCCGATAGAAGATTTTGATGCCGTCGATTGTTGCGGTCCGATAGTGCGTCACGATCGGCGCTTTTTCGTCAGAGGCTGCATTTGCTGTTGGCACTGCTTGTAAAGAAGTAGCACCGACGGCCATCGGCAGGCCAAGAGAGAACCGGCGGCGGTCCAGCAAAACGCGCCGTTTGGCGACATCGACGAGCTTCATTTGGTCCTCCGTGCTCAATGCGCTTAGCGAATGGCTTGGATAGAAATCCAGGAGCAGCCTCCGCTTCCGTCTCTCAGCGTTCCGATCTTCAGCTCTCGATAAAACAGAGAATGTTCGCGTTGATAATCTCGGCTTGCGTGGGCGAATAACTAGCGAGGCCTCGCAACATGCACCTGCTACCGCGTTGCAGCATTTTCTGACAGCCGGTATGGTTGGGAGGGAGCTTCCCAAAATTTGGGAAAGGTGAGGCTGAGATGGACCGTTTGGAGGCGATGTCGGTCATCATCGCCGTGAGCGAGACGGGCAGCATCTCCGCAGCTTCGCGTCGTTTGAAGTCGCCAGTCGCGACGGTCGGTCGCAAAGTCGCAGAACTCGAATCCCGACTGAAAGCCCAATTGTTTCAACGGACATCGCGGCGAATGACGCTGACGGATGCCGGGCGGTCCTATGTTGACGCGTGCAGGCGCATTATCGAGCAGGTTGGTGACGCCGAAAGGGAGGTCTCCGGCGAGTACCGCGCCCCCAGAGGCCAGCTGGGGGTGACCACGCCTTGGGGGCTCGGACACACGCATTTGCTGCCGCTCGCAGTCGAATTCCTCCGTGCCTACAAGGACATTTCGCTGCGGCTGATGTTGACCGACCGTCTGGTCAATATGACGGAAGAGAATATCGACGTCGCTATACGCGTCGGAGCTCTTCCGGATAACAACATGATCGCGACGCGCATTGGCTCGATCCGTGTCGTCGTCTGCGCAAGCCCCTCATACTTGAAGATTCGAGGCGAGCCCAAGCAGCACAAGGATTTAGCCGATCATGATTGCATCACCATCGACGATCATACGATTCCTTCAGCCTGGAAATTTGTGCGGTCCAGGCGCGCCACGGTCGCTCCAATCACCTCGCGCTTGTGCGTCAACACGTCCGAAGCAGCAGTTCTAGCAGCCATGGAAGGGGCCGGGTTGGCCCGGGTCATGTCCTACAAGATGGACGCCGCAAAGCGGGCCGGAAAACTCGTCATTGTTTTGCAGGACCTTGAACCCGAGCCTCTTCCAGTACACATCGTCTACGCCCCGCGTAAGCCGTTGCCGCTCAAGCAGCGCGCATTTATCGACTGGATAACACCGCGCCTCAAAGCCCGCCTGAGCTTAACTTGACGAGCGAAGTCCGCTCAAACCGGGGGGGGCGCCGTCATCTATGCAGCTGGCGCGGCAGCGAGCAGATAATCGAAGTATCTCAGCATCTTAGTCATAGATGCCAGGCGCGCTGTCCGGGAACGAGGTAAGGTCAGAAAATTGGCGACGACCGCGCGGAGATTTGCAGCAATGCGCGCGGTGTCTTAACCGCTACGAACGCATGTATACGCGTCACCTATGAGCGAAAAGGTCATCTATGGGAGAAACGTCACCTCTGAACCGCGTCGAACGACGAGGCAAGGCTCCGGTAGCGAAGGGATTCAAACGCAGCGGCCCGTTTCCTCAACGCATGCGGTCGAGTCGATGAACTACTGATCTAGTTCTGTAATTAATTGCTTGCTTGACTCGGGATCCGTGATCATAGCGTGATTGCGCCGCGATCTTCTTGTTGCATAAACGTGCAACTGACAGGAGCCGCCATGGCGAGCCAGGACGATTCACCAGCCAGGAATACTGGGCTGCCGCTCATAGACTTCGAACTTCCGAAATGGCTCGTTGAGCGCGCGGTGCGCTCCTGCCGAATGTTCAATACCGCGCTCGATTTTATCTTCTATGACGTTCCAACGCTGCGGGCTGCGCTCGCAGCGTTGGACGCTCCGATGCGGGCCCAGGGCGAAAAGGCGCCGTCGCGGATCATCGATTTCGATGCACTCAGCGACCCCGAGGGCTCACTGCTCCTGATCGATGCGACGACTGCGCCTTATGTCCACCAATACCGGAGCGTGGAGAAATTCCTCACGTCGCCCTATCAGGAAACGCGCGACGTCGATATCGCCACGATCACCGGTGTCGGTAGCTCGGCGCTGGGAAGTGCGGCGTTGGCATGGGACATCTCTGTCGCGCTCAAAAAGCAGGTGTTGGCAATCGTGCCGGGCTATGGCGTCGCGGATGTCGTCTTGCAGGGACTTGGCGGCTGGTTCGCCTTCGGCCTGCATGATTTCCTGAGCAGCAAGACACTGATCCAGACCGGGCTTGCAACGACCGCCCCGGAAACCGCGTGCATCGGTCGGGAGCTTGCCGCGTCGACCCCACAGGAACCGACCGCGCGTAGCGGCGCCCCGATCTTCCGCTACGGTTCTGGTTCATCGGACGTGCTACATGCCCTGCTCGAACATCGCGTAACGCCCTTCCGCCTGCTGGTCGGGCACAGCAAGGGGGCGCTGCAGATCAATAATGCAATCAGATCTCTTCCCGCTGAACGAACGGAGGGGCTCAACGTCGTGACGCTGGGCTGTCCGATTGGCGAAAATATTCCGGGCGTGAAATATCACCAGTACCTGGGCCTGTTCGATGCGCTCGGCCAGCTCAACGCTTGGGGTAACTTGCCCGAATATTGGCCGCCGACTTGGCACAGCACCAACCCGGCGCTACCGCCGGCCATGGCGGCGGGTAGCCTTACGTCCGAGTCACTGCATGGCCGAGCGGAGCGCCACCTTGCCTCAGCCTCTGGCAAGGCCTAGCGCCACGCAGCCTCAATGCCGGTGCAACCCACCCGTTTGCTGGCTCGCAGCCTTGCTCCAGAACGCCAGCGCGTCCGTCCAGGCCTTCTGCCACTGCTCGGCGAATTGCATGAAGAACTGCATCGGGTTCATCGCCGAGAGATCACCCGCGCCCGGCCAAGTTCCCGCCGAGCCGAAGCCCGGTAGCGACTTGAGCTTGGACAGCATGGCTGACGGGTTGGGGGATTTGATCTGCTCCTCCCAGGCATCCATCATCTGATCCATCATGTGGATCTGGGTTTTGGTCGCGCTTTGCATCTGCGAGCGGGTGGCATCAACAATTTGCTCAGGCCAACCGAGCGCGCGCGCCGCCGCAGCCATCTTCTCGATGACCTGCTCGACGTTTTTCTCGTTGTTGTTGACGGTTTCGGTGCGCCAGGTCGACATCGCGTCGAACGCTGCATTCACGGCGTTGCGCGCTTCGTTGGAAAGTCCAGGAACTGCCATCGGATCGAAACTGCGGTGCAGCTTGTCGGTGTACTGTTGCATGATCGTGTCTCCCGTTTTGCAAAGCTTAGGAAGACGGCGTGACACCGCCGTGACAGGCGCTAGCCGCCGACCCGGGTCAACGCAGCCCGAGCGTATCAGTTCGCCAGCCGCAATCGCCTGCTTTGACAAAGAGATCGGACCGCCTTCAATATAGCGCAACCACGCAGACAACTCTGCCGAAAAAAGAGCGCAGCGCGGCCGTCGAAACGAATGGTCGTTGATCTCGCGAGCCGCAAGGAGGAATTCATGCCGCGCCCCGTGACCATCGTCAGCGTTGCTGACCTTCCGTTGATCGAACAATCGATCGGCCGCGAGGGTCAGATCCTTGCGAAAACGTTCCCGCTCGACACCGGCTTGACCGGGGTGAAGCTCGATTTCACGTGGCTGATGCACGGCAAGGGCTACGGAACGCCGCGTCATCGCCATACCTTCGATCAGTTCCGCATTACCTTCGAGGGCATCCGGCAGTCCGACGACGGCGACATGGGGCCGGGCGAATGCGGTTACTTCCCCGAGGGCGTCGCCTATGGCCCGCAACACCAGGACGAGATGGAGGCTGGGCTCATCCTGCAGTTCGAGGGGCCGAGCGGCATTCCGTATTTGACGCATGAGGAGCTTGATGCGGCGCGGCAACGATTGATCGCCGAAGGCGGCACGTTCGCCAAAGGCGTCTACACCAAAACCTTTCCGGATGGGCGCAAGATCAACAAAGATTCCCATGCCGCCTGCTTCGAGGCGATCACCGGCCGGAAGATGGAATTTCCAGAGGGACGCTACGACCGGCCCATCCTGATCAAGCCGCAGCACTTCCGGTGGGTGCCCGATCGCCGGCTGTCGGGCATCGAGCATAAGCACCTCGGCACGTTTGGCGAACGTCGCTCCGGCCTGGGGCTGATGCGGCTCAAAGCCGGCGCCAAAATTCCGGCGCACGTCCAGGAGGACGCGCAGATCCTCTACATGAGCGAGGGCTCGATCACCTACGCCGGCAAGACCTGGATCGGCGGCAAGACCGCGACCCAGGGAACCTATATCTACATTCCGCCAGAGGGCGACTTGAAGGAGATCACCACCACAACTGGCGCGGAGTTCTGGGTGATTTCGTTGCCGATGCTGGCCGAGATCGAGGCGGAGACGAAGGCCGGCCTGCGCGACCGCGCCGCGTGATCATGCGGCTCACTGTTCGCGTCCTGTTCGCAGCCCTATGCGCGGCCGCGACCCTCCTGTGGGCCGTCGCCGACGTGCGGGCCGAAGCCTATCCATCGAAAGCGATCACCATCGTCTGCGCGCAGCCGCCAGGCAGCGGGCCGGACACCATGCTGCGCCTGTTTGCGGCCGTGATGGCGCGCAACATGAATGTACCCGTGTTGGTGGTAAACCAGCCCGGCGCCGGCGGTGTGCTCGCCGCCAACCGGGTCGCGCAAGCGCCCCCTGACGGCTACACCCTGCTGATGGTGCTCGGCGGCATGCACACGATCGGGGCGGCGATGCAGAAGATGCCATTCGATCCGATCAACGATTTCACATTCATCTCGCTCCTCTATTCTTCATCCGGCGTGTTGCTGGTCCCGCCGCAAAGTCCGGCAAAGACTTTTGCCGAATTGGCGGTGTTGCTGAAACAGAAAGGCAGCGACGGAACGTACGGCTCGCCGGCGATTGGCTCGCCGGCGCACCTGCAGGGCGCGCTGCTTGCCGACAAGATCGGCGCCGCCACCAAACACGTGGCCTATCGCGGCGGATCGCAGCTGATGCTCGATCTGACGGGCGGGCTGATCGACTTCGCGTTCCTGTCAACCGTGCAATCGATCGCCCCGGTTGCGCAGAAC
>JAFAXD010000258.1 GCA_019241285.1 Xanthobacteraceae bacterium
GCATGCTGGCCGAGACTTATGTGCGGGCCGAGAGCGCGTTTCCGTTGATCGGCGCTGGCGGGATCGACTCCGGCGCAGCGGCGGTTGCCAAGCTGCGCGCCGGTTGTTGCCTGGTGCAGCTCTATTCCGCATTGGTGTTCCGCGGGCTCGGGCTCCTCGCTGAGATCAAGGCCGAAATGCTGCGGGGCCTGGAGGCGAGCCGCAGCGAGTCGTTGGCCGATCTCGTCGGCATCGATGCGGCGGCGCTCACGGGCGAGCCGTGGCCGAAGTGAGCCGGCCGCCCTCTTCGATCTTCATCAGGATTGCTTCAAGGGTCTCCAGCCGGTCGGCGTCGCGCGGCGGCTTGTCCCAGCGCAGCCGGCTGATTCGCGGGAAGCGCATCGCCAGGCCGGACTTGTGTCGCGTCGACCGCTGCAGGCCCTCGAAGGCGACCTCGAACACAAGCCCCTGCTCGCGCTCATGCACGACCTCGCGCACCGGTCCGAACCGCTCAATCGTGTTTCGGCGCACGAAGCGGTCGATCTCGAGGAGCTCGGCGTCGGTGAAGCCGAAATAGGCCTTGCCGACGGGCACCAACTCGTCGCCGTTCTCGCCTGCGGTCCAGACCCCGAACGTGTAGTCCGAATAGTAGGACGAGCGCTTGCCGTGCCCGCGCTGTGCATACATCAGCACGGCATCGACGACGAACGGATCGCGCTTCCATTTCCACCACAGGCCTTTCGGGCGACCAGGCAGATAGGCCGAGTCCCGCCGTTTGAGCATCACGCCTTCGATCGCATCCGCATCGGGACCCGCGCCGGCGCTCGCCGGATCGGAGCGGGCGCGCGCAAGGGTGGCCCAGTCGCCAAAAGAAATCTGCGGCGATAGGTCGATGCGCGGCTCGTGGAGCCGCGCGATCAGCGCCTCGAGCCGCGCGCGCCGCAGGCTCAGCGGCTGCTCGCGCAGATCTTTATCGTCCTCGACCAACAAATCGTAGGCGCGCAGATGCGCCGGAAACTCATTGAGCAGCTTCGCGGTGACGGTTTTGCGGTTGAGCCGTTGCTGCAACACATTGAACGACTGCACGCGGCCCTCGCGCATGATCAGCAACTCGCCGTCGATTGCGCCGTCGAAGGCAAGCGCGTCGGCGAGATCCGGAAAGCTTGCAGAGATGTCCTCGCCGGTGCGCGAGTAGAGCCGCGTGACGCGGGTGCCGTTCGGGCGCGACGCCGCAACGGCCTGCACACGGATGCCGTCCCATTTCCATTCGGCGTAGTACTGCGCCGGGTCGAGCGCTGCGAAGTCCGTCTCTTCTATGGCGTGCGAGAGCATCACTGGCCGGAATGGGACTGGATCGCCGGTCGCCGGCTTGCCGGCACGGCCTTCGATCCAGGCAAACAGATCGAGGTAGGGCGGCGCCAACCCAGGCCACAGCAATTCGATTTCGTCGGGCTCCTTGTCACCGAGCATCGCCACCGCAGTTTTGGCGAGACGGGCGGAGACACCGATGCGCATCGCTCCGGTGACGAGTTTGAGCAGTGCCCAGCGGCCGGTCTCATCCAGATGATCGAGCCAGCGGGCAAGTTGCGCCGGCAACTCGGCCTTGCCCAGGGTCGAGAGCGTCTTCACGACAGCGGTGAGCGTCGGGGATTCGGCGTCGTCTTGCGCGGCGTGAAGCGGCGCCGGCCACATCAGCGCGACCGTCTCGGAGAGGTCGCCAACGAAATCGTAGGAGAGATCAAACAGCACCGGGTCGGCGCGTTCGCTGATCAGCGCGCGGATGAGCCCGGACTTCGCGTGCTGGAACGAGAGCGCGCCGGTGAGCGCGGCCAGCGCAAAGCCACGCTCCGGGTCAGGCACGCCGCGGAAATATTCGAGCATCAACCGCAGCTTGCCATTCCGGCTCGGCTCGAAGGCGAGGCGGTCGAGCAGTTCGGCGAACCGGTTCATGCGTTCGCCTCGGGAGCATCCGCGCCGTCCGGCTCATCCTCTTCGCCGTAACCGACGATGCGCAGCGGACGCGCGGCAAGCCCCTGCAGGTCGCACCAGTGGACGAGGGCGTCCTCGGCGCCGTGCGTGACCCAGACTTCGGATGCGCCGGTCGCCGCGATCGTGGCGGTGAGGCCAGCCCAATCGGCATGATCGGAAATGACCAGGGGCAGCTCGACCCCGTGCTGGCGCGCCCGGGCGCGCACGCGCATCCACCCGGACGCAAACGCGGTCAACGGGTCGGGGAAGCGGCGGGTCCATAGGTCTTTCAGCGCGGACGGCGGGCACAGGGCGATCGCTCCGGCGAGATCAGGCTTGGGTGTGCCGCGCACGTTGCGCAGGTCGCCGAGTGGAATCGTCTGCGCGTAATACTGAGTTATGGAATCGAGGGCGCCATGCAGATAGATGGGTTTGTCGTAGCCGGCCGCGCGCAGCAGTGCGAGCACGCGCTGCGCTTTACCAAGCGAGTAGGCACCGACCAGGTGCGCGCGCTCCGGAAAAAGCGCAACCGAGTGCAACAATTTGTTGATCTCGGCGGCCGCGTCACCGTGATGAAAAACCGGAAGCCCGAAGGTCGCCTCCGTTATGAACACATCGCAATGGACCAACTCGAACGGCGCGCAGGTCGGATCGGGAGCATCCTTGTAGTCCCCGGAGGCGACCATACGGAGGCCATTGGCGGTCACGGCGATCTGGGCCGAGCCGAGCACGTGGCCCGCGGGATGCAGCGTCACGGTCACGCTATCCAAAGTGATCGGCTCGCCATAACGGATGGCTTGTGTGTTGCCGGCGAACGCGTCGCCATACCGCAGCCGCATCAGCTCCAGGGTTTCCTGTGTCGCCAGCACCGCGCCATGACCGGGGCGGGCATGATCGGAATGGCCGTGGCTGATGATGGCCCTGGCGACCGGGCGCACGGGATCGATATGAAAGCCGCCTGGTGGGCAGCAAAGTCCGGCCGGGGTCGGAACGAGCAGGTCTTGCGGGCGCATCCTATCTAGATATGCCATAGGACCGGCCATGGAAGCAGCAAACCGCGCCATGCGTTCCTCCGGCGATCTGCTTGCGGATCGCCGCTATGGCTTTGCCATGGCGCTGGCCGAGCGCGGCGACCGGGAAGGCGCGGCCGACCTGCTGGCCCAGGCCGTGGAGATCGCGCCGCAGTTTGCCTCCGGGTGGTTTGCGCTCGGCGAGTTGCGCGAAGCATTGGGTGATCCGGGCGGCGCACGCGAAGCGTTTGCGCACGCCCAAGCCGCCGATCCAGATGATGTGCACGGTGCGGCGCTGCGTCTGGCGCGATTGGGTTCGCCCGCTGCGGACGCGATGTCAGCCGGTTATGTCCGCACGTTGTTTGATCAATATGCGGCCCGTTTCGATAGGGCGCTGGAGAACCTCGCCTACCGTGGGCCGGGTTTGTTGCTCGCTGCCCTCGGACGAGCCTGTGAACTAAGCGCTCGGCCGATGCGGTTTGGACGGGCGCTTGATCTGGGCTGCGGGACGGGGCTTGCCGGTGTGGTGGTGCGCCCGTTCTGCGATTGGTTGGCCGGTGTCGACGCGTCCTCAGGGATGATTGCGCAGGCGCGCCAGAAGCGGATCTATGACGAGTTGGAGGTCGGCGACCTCGCCGCATTCCTGGCCGCTCAGCGCGCTTCGGGCGCGCGCTACGATCTGGTGCTGGCCGCCGATGTCTGTCCTTATTTTGGCGATCTCGCCCCGGTCTTTGCAGCGGTCGCGCCGGTGCTATCCGCCGGCGCACTCGTCGGCTTTACGGTCGAGACCCATGCGGGGGCAGGCGCGGTCTTGGGCGAGAAGCTACGCTACGCCCACGGCGAGGACCATGTGCGTGGCGCCGCCGCGATGGCGGGCCTTACGCTGCAATCAGTTGATCGCGCGGCGATCCGCACCGACGGCGGCAAACCGGTCCCGGCGCTGATCGTCGTCGCGGCGGCCTAGCGATGTCGGTCCGTCGCGTCGGTGTCTCCATCCCCGAATTACCTGACGTATTCGCGCGCTGGTTTGCGTCGCGCGGGTGGGCGCCGCGCGCGCATCAACTCGAACTGTTGGCCGCGGCGCAAGCAGGCCGTTCGGCACTGCTGATCGCGCCGACCGGCGGCGGCAAGACGCTCGCCGGGTTCCTGCCGACGCTCGTTGAACTGAGCGCTTCGGTTGATCGATCAAGCTCTACAAATCGCAAGCTCGTCTCGACTGGCCGGGGGGTACGCCGGAGCGGCGGATTGCACACGCTCTACATCTCGCCGCTCAAAGCCTTGGCCGTCGACATTGCGCGCAACCTGGAAACGCCGGTCGCGGACATGAAACTCCCGATCCGGATTGAGACGCGCACCGGCGACACGCCCGGGTCCAAACGCCAGCGCCAGCGGCGCGATCCGCCCGATATCCTGCTCACGACACCCGAGCAGGTCGCATTGCTGCTTGCCAGTGCCGATGCGCCGTATTTGTTTGGTTCGCTCCGGCGGATTGTGCTCGACGAACTGCATTCGCTGGTTCTCTCCAAGCGCGGCGATCTCCTCAGTCTCGGCCTCGCGCGGTTGTTTCGGCTCGCCCCGCAGCTGACCAGCATCGGCCTCTCTGCAACCGTTGCGCATCCGGCCGAGCTTTGCCGCTATCTGGTGCCGCAGTCCGCGGACGGCGTGGCGCAAGCTGATCAGATCGTGGCGCACGGCGGCGCGGCGCCCGAAATTGGGATGCTTGAGACCGATGCGCGCCTGCCATGGGCGGGTCATTCGGCGCGCCACGGGCTGCAGCGGATCTATGATCTCATTCGTCGCAACACCACGACGCTCGTGTTTGTGAATACCCGCATGCAGGCCGAGCTGGTCTTTCAGGAACTGTGGCGCATCAACGACGACGGCCTGGCGATCGCGCTGCATCACGGCTCGCTCGACGTGGCGCAGCGTCGCAAGGTTGAGGGCGCGATGGCGCAAGGCCGGCTGCGTGCGGTGGTGTGTACCTCCTCGCTCGATCTCGGCGTCGACTGGGGCGACATCGATCTCGTCATCAACGTGGGCGCCCCGAAAGGTTCAAGCCGGCTGTTGCAGCGGATCGGCCGCGCCAATCACCGGATGGATGAGGCCTCGCGCGGCGTCTTGGTGCCGGCCAATCGCTTCGAGGTGCTGGAATGCACGGCGGCGATCGAGGCGGTCGCCGCCAATGCTCAGGACACGCCGCCGCTGCGCACCGGCGCGCTCGACGTGCTGGCGCAACATATCCTCGGCTGCGCCTGCGGCGAGCCGTTTCGCGCCGAGGATCTCTATGTCGAGGTGCGCCAAGCCGCGCCGTATCGAATGCTCACGCGCAAGGATTTCGACGACGCCGTCGATTTCGTTGCGACGGGTGGCTACGCGCTCAAATCTTACGAACGCTTTGCCAAGATCCGGCTGAGTCAGGATGGACTATGGCGCATCACGCATCCGCGCGTGGCGCAGCGGTACCGCATGAACGTCGGCACCATTGTCGAAGCCGACATGCTGAAGGTGCGGCTGGTGCGGGCGCGTGAGTCGCGCCACGGCTATTCCGGGCCGATTGCGCGCGGCGGCAAGCTGCTCGGTCAGGTCGAGGAATATTTTGTCGAGTCACTGGCGCCGGGCGATACGTTCGTGTTCTCCGGCGAGATCCTGCGCTACGAGGGGCTTGTCGGCGATGAGATCTACGTCTCGCGTGCGAGTGGGCAAGACCCGAAGATCCCAAGTTATGAGGGCGGCAAGTTCCCGCTCTCGACTTATCTCGCCGAACGCGTGCGCCAGTTGTTGGCTGAGCCGGCGCACTGGCGTGTCCTGCCTGACGAGGTGCGTGAGTGGCTCGACATTCAACAATGGCGCTCGATCGTGCCCGGGGCGCGCGACCTGCTGGTCGAAACCTTCCCGCGGGCGGATAAGAACTATCTGGTGTGCTACCCGTTTGAAGGCCGGCTTGCGCACCAGACACTTGGAATGCTGCTCACGCGCCGGCTCGAGCGCGCGCGGCTGCGCCCGCTCGGCTTTGTGGCCAATGAATATGCGCTGGCAGTGTGGGGCCTGGGTGATCCGGCGCTGGCCATCCGCCAAGGAGAGCTCTCGCTCGACGCTTTGTTTGACGAGGACATGCTTGGTGACGAACTCGAAGCGTGGCTTGATGAGTCTGCGCTGATGAAACGTACATTCCACAACTGTGCGATCATCGCCGGCCTCATCGAGCGGCGCTTCCCCGGAGAGGAGAAGTCGCGTCGGCAGATGACCATCTCGACCGACCTGGTCTACGACGTCCTGCGCCGGCACCAGGCCGACCACGTGCTGCTGCGGGCCGCCCGCCAGGATGCCGCGACCGAGGCGCTCGATATCCGCCGGCTCGGGACCATGCTCTCGCGCATCCGGGGGCGAATCGTGCATAAACCGCTCGATCGGGTCTCGCCATTGGCGGTCCCGGCGCTGCTGGAGATCGGCACCGAGCGCGTGGCCGGCGAAGCCTCCGAGGTTCTGCTCGCGGAGGCGGAGGCGCGACTCGTGCGGGAGGCGATGCAACGATGATCGAGGGGATCGTCCACACGATCACGATCCACAATGTTATTTTCATTGCTGATCCGGTCGGCGCGCTTTACTGGCCGGAACAGCAAATGCTGGTCGTTGCCGACCTGCACCTGGAGAAAGGCTCGAGCTTCGCCCGCCGTGGACTGCTGCTGCCGCCCTACGATAGCGGAACAACGCTGCACAATTTGTCAAAGCTCATCACCCGCTACGCTCCGCAGCGGGTGATCGCGCTGGGCGACAGCTTTCATGACCGCAGCGGCAGCGCGCGCATGACCGCACGCGATTGCGAGACGCTCGCCGCGTTGCAGCGTGGCCGCGACTGGATCTGGATTGCGGGCAATCATGATCCCGAGCCGCTCGCGATCGATGGCACTTTTGTTCGGGAACTTGCCGTGGATGGGCTCGTGTTCCGGCATGAGCCCACCGGCGAGGCGGGCGAAATTGCCGGTCACCTGCATCCTCGCGCCCGTGTGCGCTGGCGCGGTCACGTCGTGGTGCGACGCTGCTTCGCCGCCGGCCCGGACTGTGTGGTGATGCCCGCCTTCGGCGCCTACACGGGCGGGCTTAATATTCTAGACCGTGCGTTTGCGAGAGTTTTTGCAACACCCGGCTTTACGGCCCACTTGCTGGGAAGCGGACGGCTGTACGCCTTTCCGGCGGCTCATTGTCTAGGGTGAAGAGCCGAGGATAACCCCTTCATTGGGGCGCAGCATGATGCTGGCGTCAAAGCATCCTTCGCGATCGAGCTCGGTCGACAACAAGATCTGATTGGGACGCGCGGTTTCGAGCCGCCGTGGCTCTGAGCTCATGTTGAGCGCGATCAACAACGCGCTCTCGCCGTGCACGCGCTCGAATCGGAGAATTTGATTGATGCTTCGCAACGGGCGATATTCGCCCGCCGTAAGGGCGGGATGTTTGTGTCGCAGCTCCAGCAGCCGGCGATAGAGCCAGAGGATTGATGTTTGATTGTTTTGCAAGCGCGTGACGTTGTGCTCCGCAACGTCAGCGCCGAGCGGCAGCCAAGGTTCGCCCGTGGTAAATCCTGCCTTCGGCCCAGAGTCCCACCGCATCGGCGCGCGCTCGGGATCGCGATTGAGCCCGTATCCTGGGACGCGCTTTTCGAACTCGTCATGGATTTGGTCCGACGGGATCTTCACACCGCGCATTCCGAGTTCGTCGCCGGCAAAGAAGAACGCCGTGCCCGGCAATGTGAATGCCAGCATCGCGGCAATGCGCTCTTGTCCGGCGGGAATGCGATCTGCAATCCGTTTCTTGTCGTGGCCGCCGATGATCCAATCGGGCCAGGCGCCGTGCGGGATCGCATTCAAATAGGCATCGATCTTGGCCTGCAGGTTGATGGCAGACCAAGGTGTGTCGAGCAGGACATAATTGAGCGGCAGATGGAACGCCGGCCGATCGGTGCCGTAGAATCGGCCAATCCGGTCGATCGCGCCCTGCACCTCGCCGGCGAGCACACGGTCCGGAAACTCGTCCACGACGGCGCGCATGTCGGCGATGTAGGCGAGGGATTCCGGCCGATTGTCGCTGAATACGCGGGAGAACCGTTCCGGCGGCGGGACCGAGTTGTTATAGCTCGGATTGGGCGGGTCATCGCGCAACAGCTCGTCTTCGGCGAGGACGGCGCTGGCGTCGACCCGAAATCCATCGACACCGCGGCGCAGCCAAAAGCGCAGCACATCGGCCATTGCGGCGCGCAGTTGCGGGTTGCGCCAGTTGAGGTCTGGCTGGTGCGGCAGGAAGGCGTGGTAGTAGTACTGCTCGCTCGCCGCGTCCCATTCCCAGGCGCTGCCGCCGAAACGGCTCAGCCAATTGTTGGGCGGTCCCCCGTCGGGTGCGGGATCAACCCAGAGGTACCAATCCCGCTTCGGGCTCTGCCGCGAAGATCGGCTGTCCTTGAACCACGGATGCTGATCGGACGTGTGGTTCGGCACGAAATCGAGCAACAGGCGGATGCCGAGCCTGTGCAATGCCTCGAGCAGACGATCGAAATCGGCGAGCGATCCGAATTGCGGCCCGACAGCGCAGAAATCCGCGATATCGTAGCCGAAATCGAGCATCGGTGAGGGATAGATGGGGCACAGCCACACGGCGTCGACCCCAAGCCATGTGAGATAGTCGATGCGATGAAGAATTCCGTTGAGGTCGCCCTTGCCGTCTCCGTTGCTGTCCTGAAAAGACAGGGGAGCGATTTGATAGATCACCGCGCGCTGCCACCAGCAGAGGCTACGGTGGGTGTCGGTGCTGGTCTCTTTGTCGGTATGCTGGTCCATCGCACAACCAGCAATTCGCGACCAGGATGGTAGTTCCGCGGGGCACGTCAGGGAGCAGTCGCATCTCGCGCCAGCACGATCACCAAACCCTCGCTGGCTCGCAGATCGACGCGGCCGCGGACCGGTTCCTCGTCCCGATCCCCAAGCGCTGACACAAGGATCTGGCCACGGAACTGATCCGAAGCAAACTCCACCGTTGCGGCTTCGTCGCCGAGGTTGAGCGCGACCAGCACGCGGTCACCTGCGTGCTCACGGAGGAACAGCAGCAGATCGCCCTGCGCGGCAACCGGCCGATAGGAGCCAACGCTCAGCACCGGCATGGCCCTGCGCGCCGCGATCAAACGCCGATATAGATTGAGGATGGATGTTTCGTCGTGCAGCTGATTGGCGACGTTCTCGGCCCGATGATCTGGAGCGAGCGGCAACCAAGGTTCGCGGTCGGAGAATCCGGCGTTGGTACTGCCGTCCCAGTGCATTGGTGTGCGAGCTCCGTCACGGCCAATCCCCAGCCCAGGGATATTGTGCTCGAGCGGGTCGCGTATCTGATCGGGGGTGAGAGCAGCCTCGGAAAGGCCTATTTCGTCGCCGTAGTAGATGGTCGGCGTTCCTCGCAACGTCAGCAACAACATGGCCGCGAGGCGCGCCTGCCGGGTACCAACTCGCGCGGCCACGCGTGGACGGTCATGATTGCTGAGCACCCAGTTGGGCCAGCCTCCAGCCGGCAGCGCGGCCTCGTATTCGTCCACGAGCGCGGCGAGGGCGCGCGCGTTCCATCGCGCGCTGAGCAAGGCGAAGTTGAACGGCAGATGCACTCCAGTGAGGTCACGGCCATAATAAGCCACCAGCCTTTCGATCGGCAGGTAGATTTCACCAATCAGCACGCGTTCATCGAATTCATTGATGACGCGGCGCAGCTCGGCAATGACATCGTGCACCTCCGGTAGATCGGCCGTGTACAGGGGGATCAATTGGTCGCTTGGCGGTTGGCCCGGCGTCCAATGCGGATTGACGGGATTGTTGCGGAATTGCTGATCCTTGAGCAGCTGCCAGATCACATCGACGCGGAACCCGTCAACGCCGCGCGCGAGCCAGAAGCGCATCACATCGTGAATGGCGCGACGCACACTGGGATTGCGCCAATTCAGATCCGGCTGCTCGCGCAGGAACGCATGGTAGTAGTACTGCCCAGTGACTGCGTCGAACTCCCACGCGCTGCCACCAAATTGCGACAGCCAGTTGTTTGGCGGCCCGCCGTCGGGTGCGGGATCATGCCAGATGTACCAGTCCCGCTTGGGGTCGGACCGCGAACTGCGACTCGCCCGGAACCAGGAATGTTGATCCGATGTGTGATTGGGGACGAGATCAAGCAGAAGTTTCAGCCCCTGCTTATGGGCAGCGGTGAGCAATCGGTCGAAATCGCGCAAAGTGCCGAAGATCGGATCGATATCGGTGTAGTTGGAAATGTCGTAACCGAAATCGCGCTGTGGCGACGGAAAGATCGGAGAGAGCCAAATCGCGTTGACGCCGAGCTCCTTCAGATAGGGAAGCCGTCGCTCGATGCCCGGAAGGTCACCGATGCCGTCATCGTTGCTATCCTGAAAGGAGCGTGGGTATATCTGATAGATGATCGCCCGTTGCCACCACGCACTCTCAATCGCGGCGTGCGCATTCCCTTTTGCAGGGGCCGTATCCCTTTGCGGCGCGCGGAGGCGATCCGAGATAGCGCTGGATTGCATGCCGACCCGTGTCAGGTTTGGAACGTCGAACGTCCGGGACCAATGCGCGTCGATGCGCACGGTTCCGATCCGTTAAGCTCGTCAGCGAACAGTCGTGAACAGGCGCGACCACCTGACCTCCCAGGGCCAGCGCCAGAATTGCCACGCGGGGGTTTCGTCCGCGAGCGAGAAGAAGATGATTTGCGCCGGGCCGATCATGTTCTCGAGCGGCACGTACCCGACTTCGGGAAATCGGCTGTCCTGGGAGTTCTCGCGGTTGTCTCCCATCATGAAATAATGGTCGGGCGGAACCGTGTAGACGCCGGTGCTGTCGGGAAAGCCAGAGAACGAGCGACAATTCAAGGTGTTGTAGGAAACGCCGTTGGGCAACGTCTCGCGCCACTGCGGAACCCGCACATCGGGCGCGCTCGGCGAAGCCGGCTCGCATGGATTGGGACCAACGAAGTCGGTGGCGCGCTGTCGCTCGACCGCAACCCCATTGATGTTCACGACGCCATTGATGACCTGAATGCGATCGCCCGGCAACCCGATGACGCGCTTGATGTAGTCCACGCTGGTGTCGGTCGGCAAACGGAACACCGCGACATCTCCGCGCTGCGGGCGGTGAAACGCAAATATGCGCCCAGAAAACAGAGGCGGAGAAAACGGGATCGAATAATGCGAGTAGCCGTAGCTGTATTTCGAAACAAACAGATAATCACCCACCAGCAGGGTCGGCTCCATCGAGCCCGATGGGATGTCGAACGGCTGGAACAGGAACGTGCGAATGACTGCGGCGATGACCAACGCCTCCGCGATCGAAAGCACAGTGCCGAAGAAGCCGCTGCGAGCCCGGCTTGGTTTGCTCAGTTCAGACATGGAAAGCTGCGGCGTGTGGACGTGTTGGTTGCGAGGCTAACACCCGATTGCACGAAACTGGGATGAATGGGAGAATTAAATTTGGGTAAGAGTATATGTCGCGCGGCAGCAAAACAGCGAGAAAGGAACTTTCACAGCCCTTTTGCATTGGGAGTTCCGGGAAGGTGTAAGTCCAGCCGTCACGGGGCGCGGTACCTTCGCACCCGCTTGCATCTGAGGTTCCAGGAATGAGCATTGAGGAGTTGGCGGCACGACAGAGGGGTGGGGTCGTTCCACTTTCCGCTCGGCGTGTCGATGCCCAATCCGCAACGCGGGAGGGGGCCCTCCTGGCCACCGTCTACGACCATATTGGGATTGGGGTCGCCGAAGTCGGCGCCGATGGAACGCTTCTCTGGGTGAACCACGAATTGGCTGCCTTGATGGGCCATGCGGCCGAGGACTTGGTCGGATGCTCGATCTTTGAGCCCAAGTTTGCGGAGGAGGTTGAGGCCGACCGCGCGCAATTTCGCCAGCAGGTCGCCGGGGAACTCCAGCGATACACCACGGAGAAACGCATCCGGCGAAAAGGCGGCGGCTCGTTTTGGGCCTCCATTACGTCGACCAGTGTTTGCGACGCACAGGGTGGATTTCTGTACGCCGTGCGCACCCAGCAGGACATCACCGACCGCAAGCGGGCCCAGGAGGCGCTCGCGCGGCGGATGGACGAACAGGCAGCCCTGTACGAATTCACCCGGCAGTTGCAGCACGCGCGCTCCCTCGAGGGCGTGTACGGGCCGGCACTTGACGCGATTCTGCGCGCCTTGCATTGCGACCGTGCATCGATCCTGCTGCTCGACGAAGCGGGGGTTATGCGGTTCGTTGCGTGGCGCGCACTATCGGACGCCTATCGGAATGCTGTCGAGGGTCATTCACCGTGGAGCGCGGACGCGAGCGACCCGCAGCCGGTCTGCATCGATGACCTCGATAAGGCGGACCTCACAGAAACGCTCAAACAAACCGTGAGAGCCGAACGGATCGGTGCGCTCGCGTTCATCCCGGTATTTGAGAGCGGCAGGCTCCTCGGCAAGTTTATGATCTACTACGATAGTCCGCACGCGTTCAGCGATCCCGAGCTGGATGTGGCGCTGACCATCGCTCGCCAGCTCGGTTTTGGTATCGAGCGCATACGCGTCGAGGCAGCTCGTCGCCGTGCCGAAAGCGCTGCGCAGCAGCTCGTGTCGATCGTGACCTCGTCCGACGATGCGATCATCAGCAAGGATCTCAACGGCATCATCACGACCTGGAACCAAGGGGCGGAGCGCATCTTCGGATATGCGGCGAATGAAGTGATAGGTCGCTCGATCACGATTTTGATTCCGCCGGATCGGATCAACGAGGAGCCGGAAATCCTGGCCCGGATCCGGCGCGGCGAGCGCGTTGATCACTACGAAACGGTGCGGCGGCGCAAGGATGGCAGCCTTATCGACGTTTCGCTGACGGTGTCGCCGATGCGCGACAACCAGGGGAACATCGTCGGCGCCTCGAAAATCGCTCGCGACATCACCGACCGGAAACTGGCCGACGCAAAGCTGCGGGACAACCAACGGCACCTGCAGGAGCTGCTGTCCGCGATCCCGGCCGCGATCTATACGACTGACGCGGATGGCAAGATCACCTATTACAATCAAGCCGCGGTTGATCTCGCCGGGCGGGTTCCAACGCTCGGCAGCGACGAGTGGTGCGTGACCTGGAAGCTGTATCGGCCGGACGGAACGCCGCTGCCGCACGATCAATGTCCAATGGCGGTAGCGCTGAAAGAAGGACGCACGATCCGCAACGCCGAGGCAATTGCTGAACGTCCTGATGGCTCTCGCGTTCCGTTCATTCCATATCCGACGCCGTTGCGGGATTCGAATGGACGGGTCGTGGGCGCCATCAACATGCTGGTCGATATCAGTGAGCGCAAGCAGGCCGAAACCCAGCAACGCATGCTCCTCAACGAGCTCAATCATCGGGTCAAGAACAACATGCAGATGTTGCAGTCGCTGTTGTTCTCGGCCGCGAAACAAACGCACAGCGCGGAGGCGCGCCAGGTTCTGCGCGATGCATCCGGGCGGATTGCCGCGATGGCGGCGGCGCAGCGCGTGCTCTACAGCACATCAGACACGACACGGTTCAGCGTCGAAGAGTTGCTTGATGCTGTGTGTCAGACTGCCCGCCAGGCGTTCGCGCCCGACGTGCAGGTCGTTACCGAAGCCTGCTCCGGAGTCCTGTCCAATGACGTGGCCATGCCGCTCGCGTTGATCATCAATGAGCTGCTCACCAATGCGGTGAAACACGGGCTGGGCGGGCGGTCGGACGGGATTATCCGCGTCGGATTGACAAATGAAGGTGATTCACTTCAGCTGTATGTTGAAGACGACGGGCCGGGATTTGAACTGGAAACGGTTCGCGAGCGCGCGTCCGGACTTCGCCTGGTTCGAGGTTTGGCCCGCCAAATCGGCGGGCGCTTTGATGTTGTGAGGACTTCGGTGACCCGCTGCAGCGTACGCTTTTCTCAGGATCATGATTGTGCACACCGCGCCAAGGGCTGACGACTCGGACACGGTAGCGTGGGTATCCCCGAATGCGGGCCCACGTGCGGTATTCGCCCAAGGCGAGTCCACCGGATCCTCCAAGCAGATCGCCACGACAGGACCAATCCTCATTGTCGAGGATGATTTCCTGGTCTCCATGGAGATCGAAGCGGCGCTTGCCGACGCTGGTTTCGAGATCGCCGGTGTTGCGGTTTCAGCCGAGGAGGCGGTCGAGCTGGCGCTCGAAAAAGTTCCGATACTCGTGATTATGGATATTCGGCTAGCGGGCAAACGCGACGGGGTCGATGCCGCGCTGGAACTGTTTCGCAAGCAGGGCATCCGCTGCATTTTTGCAACAGCGTATCACGACCCGGCAACGCGCGGCCGCGCAGAACCTGCCGCTCCGCTGGCTTGGTTGCCCAAGCCCTACACGATGTTGTCTCTGGTCGATACGATCCGTCGGGCGCTCGCGGAGTTGGGAGCGGGGAAAGCCTGAGTTCATGCGCCCCGCATGGAGTGCTATTGACGCGAAAATTGGCCGGGTGTTTCCCCGGCCAATTTGTTTTGACGGCGATCTCATAACGGAACGGGTGCGAGGCGGCAGGGTTTCCTCCACATAAATTCTCAATGCGGAGAGCTGTCATGCCGGATTCGTCCCGTCCTTTGGCTATTGTGACCGGTGCCTCAACCGGGATTGGCTATTACCTTGCGCGCCAATGTGCTGAACATGACTATGATCTTTTGATTGCCGCGGATGAGCCGGAAATCGTCAATGCCGCTGACGAACTGCGGTCCCATGGCACGAAGGTCGAAGCGGTCCAAGCCGATCTCGCGACGCTGGAAGGTGTTGACCGTCTCTACGCGGCTGCGCACGGTCGGCCAGTCGACGTATTGATGGCGAATGCGGGGCGCGGGCTCGGAAAGGGTTTCCTGGATCAGTCATTCGATGACGTCAGGCGTGTTCTCGACACAAACGTCACGGGCACGATCTATCTGATCCATAAAGTCGGTCGCGACATGCGGTCGCGAAGCGCCGGCCACATCCTGATCACCGGGTCTATTGCAGGATTCATCCCAGGCACGTTTCAGGCGGTCTACAACGGGACAAAGGCATTTCTCGATTCCTTTTCGTTTGCGTTGCGAGCGGAGCTCGATGGCACCCATGTGTCCGTCACCTGCCTCATGCCGGGGCCCACGGACACCGAGTTCTTCGCCCGCGCCGATATGCTCGACACCAAAGTCGGAGCCGGTAAGAAGGACGATCCGGCCGAGGTGGCACGCATTGGGTTTGATGCCATGATGCAAGGCAAGGGTGACGTCGTCAGTGGCTGGAAGAACAAGCTCGAGACCGCGCTCGCCACCGTGACCCCGTCGAGCATGCTCGCTGAGCAGCATCGCAAGATGGCGGAGCCCGGTACGGCACGCAGGTAGTTTCAATTCCACGCCCGGGCAGGGACCATCGGCCGTCCGCTGCGCTCGGTGGATGTCGATGCAGCAGGCGTTTTCTCATTCGATTGTTTGATGCAGCCGGTGTGAGACGGCGTCGCGGCAGCGGGCGAGCGCTGCCGCAAGTTCGATGGCGGCCAGCGGATTGCGCACGACCTCGGTGATCCGTGCCTCAGCGAGCGCATCGGCATTGGTGTGATCTGACGTTGGCACAGCGAGCACGATGGGTAGTTCAGCTGTTACCCGCCGCAGCGCGTTGGCGACCGCAACCAATTTTGCAGCGCCGCGGACTGTCAGCACCGCGACATCGAACCGATGCTGTGCTTCGCGGCATGCCGCCAGGGCTTCCTCGGGACGGGAAAAGCCAACCGGCTCATAGCCGAGTGCGGCCAAGATTTCCTCATTCTTGAGCAGCCGTTCGCGATCGTCATCGAGCAGTAAGATGGTCTGACCGTTCCCGAGCGGCAGGGCGGGCGCGGCGGTCGGTTTTGCGGCTTCTGGCGCCACAGTACACGGCAGCCAGGCTTCAAACGCGCTGCCGGCACCGGGCTGCGTGCGTACATTCAGCGCGCCGCCGTGCTCCCGGACGATCTCGCGCACCGTCGCCAGTCCCAATCCGTTCCCGGCCGCGCGCGTCGTAAAGAACGGCTCGAATATCTTCCCCAAGGTGATCTCGTCCATGCCGCGCCCGTTGTCGCTCACCGTGATGACGACATAGCGGCCTTCGGCGAACTCACCGTGTGAGAGGGCCTGCCGTGCAACCTCGCGCAACTCGGCGCTGACCTCGATGCGTCCGTGCCCCGATGTCGCTTGCGCGGCGTTATTGCAGAGGTTGATGATCACCTGCTGCAACTGCGCCGGTTCTCCCGAAATGATCGCAGTTTTGGCCGCGTCCTTGATCAACAGTTCGAGTGTGCCCGGTAGCGCCGGCCGAAGCAGTGTTTCGGCTTCGGTCATGAGCAAGCCGATATTCACCGGCTGGCGGCGGGCTTCACGTCGGCGTCCGTATGTCAGCAACTGGTCAACAAGATCGCGGGCACGCTCTGCGGCCCGGCGGATCGCGGTGATATTGTTCAGTGGCTTCTTGCTCCCGACCAACGCCTCGGCCATTTCCGCGTGCCCCAGAATAGCGCCCACGATGTTATTGAAATTATGTGCAATGCCGCTGGTCAGGGCGCCGACGGTTTCCATCCGGCGCGCCTGTTGCAGGCGTTGCTCCAATCGCGTTCGGTCTTGCTCCAACCTTTGCCGTTCGATGGCGCTGGCAATCGCGTGAAGCGCCATGGGCAGCAGGGTCCGTGCCGACACTCTGGTGAAGCTCTGCGCTTGTATCAGATCGATACCCAGGATAGCGCCCGCGTCGACGCGGTTCTCGTCAAGGAAGTTCGAGGTGCACATCCAGCTGCGGATTCGGCAGTTCAAGAGTGCGTCCCGCAGCGGGCTCGCCGGCAGATGATTGACGTCGGAAACGTACACGATCCCACGCATTGCACCCGAGAAAGCCGACAGAGCCGCATTGGCGCGCTGCAGCCAGTCCGCTGGATATGTTGTTCCGTCGCGATGCCATTTGATTGCACGCGACGGTGGATCGATCAGCAAAATATATACGCGATCGGCGCCAAAAAATTCGCCCAGCTCGGCAAGCGCGGTTTCCACATGCGTCAGGATTTCGTGTGGCTTGGCATTGATAAAGCGTGTCGAGATGCCGGTGATCACATGCTCCAAAGCGGCGCGGTGCCGCAGCGCCCGGGCACGCTCCCGCAGCTGCAAGGCAAAGCCGATCAGAATTCCGACCAGGACAACCGAACCTGCGTAGAGCAGCACCCGAAAGCGGCGTGCCGCGTTTCGGGATGCAAGCTGATGGTCGAGAACCACCGCCCGCAGCGCCCGCTGTTCCTGCTTGATCGGCAGTGCAAACAAGGCTTTGAGCGTCGCGTCCGTCTGCGGCAGAAGCTTGCGCAGCAAGCGCCCATGCGCGAGCAGAGCTTGCGTGGCAGCGCTATCGCTGTCTGATGGGCGTTCTGCGGCAAGCGCATCCAACTGCTGTTCCACCTCGTTCGCCGTGACCGGTGACGTATCGAGCGCGAGACGCAGCATGGCAGCCGATAGCATGGTGACCCTTGGCGCTAGAGGCCCGGTTCTATCTGCCGCCGTAAGCCGGTTGCTGAACAGCTCGAAGTAGGAAAGAGAGTTCTGTAGCAGGGCGTTGTCAGTCTTGAATTGTTCGGTCAGGTGCTCTTGCTGGTCTAACGAATCACCTAAAGGTCTTATCGCTGATCCGATAGGTGGATCTGCGCGGGTCAGCTCGCGCAGCTGGTCCAGTGCCTCAGACAATTCGTTGGTTTCGCGCACGATGGAATCATAGTTGCGCAACAGCCCGGCGCGAGCGGCGAGGACATCTCGCTGCAGCGCGCTCTCTGACACAACGAAGCCGTTCAGGGTGGAGAGCGCGCGATCGAACTCCTCTGCTTCCGGGTTCATCCCCCGCAACGAAAGCCAGGTGAACAGGAACAACAAAAGCAGCGGTATAAACAGTACCGCCAACTTCACTCTCACGGCGCATCTCCGATGCGATGGCCATGGTAGTTGCCGGTCAGCGTGCCTAGAAACGCAGCGACCGCCGCAATGTCACGGTCCGGCATGGTGCGGTTGAGCTGCGCGAAGGCCATCCTGCGCACGGCCTCTTCCAGCGTCGGTGCACTGCCGTCGTGAAAATACGGAGGCGTGGTTGCCACGTTGCGCAGGCTTGGAACACGAACGAGCTCAGGCTTGCGCGCGACCAACGGATGGAAGACGCCTTGGCGTTCGAACAAATTGCCGCCAACGTTCACACCCTGGTGACAGGACACGCAGCCGTAGGACTTGAACAACTGGTACCCGGCGAGCTCCTGTGCGGAAAGCGCCGTCGTATCGCCGGCGAGCCACAGGTCGAAACGGCTCCCGGGCGTAAGCAGTGAGCGCTCGTAGACGGTGATAGCGTCCAACAGGCTCGGCGGGTCTGGATTATGGCCATAGGCAACGAGAAACTCGCTCCTGGTCCGTGCATCGGCCGCGAGTTTTGTGACGGTGTCATTGACGGGTGACTGCAAGCCGCCCGGACTTTCGAGCGAGGAGAGCGTGTGCGACTCGAGCGTGCGAAAATTGCCCTCCCAGTTCAGTCGGAAATTGAGCGTGGCATTGAAAACCGTGAGGGCGTCGAAAGCTGACTCTGGGCCGTCTTGAGCAAGTTTGCTCGCCGGCGGCTTCGCGCCGTTGGTCCGGGTGTCGTGGCAAGCCACGCATGCGCGTGTCCCGTCGCGCGACAGCTGGGGGTCGTTGAACAGCTGCTCGCCAAGTTTAACTTTGAGGGGATCGGCCGCGGGCGGCTGTGGGATTGGCGTTATCGGTTCGTCGCCCGCGACCTGCACAGCATTCGGCACATCCGAATTGGACGATCGCGCCGGCAACCCGCAAACCAGAACGGCAAGTTGGACAACAAGAAGCAGTCGGCCCCAAGAGCCGCCATGGGCGATCGAGAAGCGTGTTGCTGCGAGTCCCATCCGCGTCGTGAGGAGTCCGTACCAGACGTTGGTGTCCGGGGATGATGTCGCTTTGCTTGAGCAGATGTGCCACCGCATCGCAATCACGTGTCGATCAACAATACGTTGGCTGGAACCTGCGTGTCGCTGAGATGCATTGTGCGGTATCGGGGGAAGAAGTTGGTCGTCGGTCGGTCCTTCGCGCTACGCATTGCAGCCTCCACGCAAGAATGGAGACGGATACGGCAGGGCCTGTTACCCGAGCATCTCAGCGCGCCGGAAGAGCGTTACGATTGTAGTAATTCTAAACGTTCATCGACCATCGCGCTGCTTCATCACGTCTTTGCTACCAAAGCGTTCATGCCCAGTGCTTGACCTGTGCCCGCGAGCGACTACCTGAGTGTTTTTCCGAACGAATGCGTGGAGAGATTTCGATAGAACTCAGCAGGAATTCGACGATGAGTTGGTCAGCTGGACGAGACGGTCACCCGGGAGGCTGCTTCGGATGAATGAAGCCGTGGAGCGCGCGGCTTGGTACCAAGCAAGCCGACACGCAGAGAGCAGCGGCGCCGATGCCAGCGGGCTGGGGCGTATCCTGATTGTCGAAGATGACTTCGAGATGCGCCACATGATCCTGAATTATTTGACGGCGCAGAATTTGCGTGCGGTCCCGGTTCAGGGCCGGCAGGAGATGGCTCGGCAGTTTGCGACCGGCGAACCCACCCTGGTCGTGCTTGATCTCTGCCTGGGCGATGACGACGGGCTCGACTTGCTGCGCGATATCCGATCCCGTTCGGACGTGCCTGTCATCATCACGACGGGTCATCGCCGGGACGAGATCGACGTCGTGCTCGGCCTCGAACTCGGGGCCGACGATTATTTGGCGAAGCCGTTTGGACTGCGCGAGTTGCTCGCCCGCATTCGCGCCGTGCTCCGACGCCGGGAGGCGAAGCCGCTTGCCGGAGAGCGGGAGGCGGAGCGCGGCCGCTATCGGTTCGGCGGCTGGGAACTCGATCGGCGCGCGCGCCGCCTGACCAATCCGCACGGAGGTCCGGTCATGCTCACCAAGGGTGAGTACGCGTTGCTGAGTGCGTTTGTCGATGCCCCCCAGCGGCCGTTGAGCCGCGAGCACCTGATGCGAGCCAGCCGCGTGCATGAGGATGTCTTCGATCGCAGCATCGACGTACAAATTTTGCGCTTGCGCCGTAAGCTTGAGATGGATCCAAGTGCGCCACAAATCATCCGCACTGAACGCGGGGTGGGTTACGTCTTTACGCTGCCGGTCGAGCCGTTTTGAGGAATTTTGCTGGACGCGGCATTTTTTCCTGACGCATTGGCCCTTTGCTTGCGACGGTCTGACGCGCCACGGAGCTGGATGGCGAAGGCGTGCCTGCTTTTCTATAATGAAAGCCAGTCTCCCGTTCGCCAACATCGTTTTCGCGACACCTCATGCCAATCGATCGGATTGCGCGACGACACTTCATCGCGACGGTCGCGGGCGCGGCCACGTGGCCGCTGCGCTCATGGGCGCAGCAGCCGGCAATGCCGCTTGTCGGCGCGTTGATAAACGGCTTACCGCAAGATGCCCAGTCGCTGGTGGCGCCTTTTCGCGATGGACTTGGCGACCAGGGTTACATTGAGGGCCAGAATGTCGCGGTCGAATATCGATGGGCGGAGGGTCACAACGAACGGCTGTCGCCGCTCGCCGCCGAACTGATCAGTTTGCGAGTGGCTGTTTTGGCGACACTGTACGGGGCTTCTGCTGCGCTGGCGGCGAAAGCGCTGACAAAATCCATTCCCATCGTGTTTCTCACTGGAGGTGACGCGTCCGAACTCGGCATCGTCGCCAACTGGGACAGACCCGAAGCAAACCTCACCGGCGTGAGCGGTATCACGGATTTCCTGGTGGCGCGGCAGATCGGTCTGTTGCGCACGCTCTTTCCCAACGGCAGATCGTTTGCGCTGCTGACGAATCCAGCCAGTGCGAACGCCAATCGATTGGTGCAGATCACGCAGGCTGTCGCGAAATCGATCAGACGAGAACTGGTCACCGCTACAGCAACCAGCGAGCGCGAGCTCGATTCAGCATTTGCATCGTTGGCCGAGCGGCGTCCGGACGGCGTCGTTATTCCAACCAACGCGTTCTTTCTCAGTGCCCGCAAGCGGATTGTTTCGCTCGCTGCAGATTGCAAGCTCGCCGCGGTCTATGATGCGCGCGATTTTGTCGAGGCCGGCGGTTTGATCAGCTACGGCCAAAGCACAGAGCGGTTTCGCCAGGTCGGGGTCTATGTGGGAAAGATCTTGAACGGGGCGAAGCCCGCGGACTTGCCGGTCGTGCGGCCGTCAAATTTCGAGCTCGTCGTAAATCGTAAGGCCGCAAAGGCACTCAATCTCGATCTCCCGACCTCGGTTCTATCGCAGGCCGATCAGGTCATGGAGTAATACTGCGGGTGCTCTTGCTCACACTTGCGCGCAGGCCACGCAGAGGATGACCGTTGCCGCCGCGCATATGATCAGCATGAAGTCGATCGGCATATTGCTCTCCGTAGAGGTCCCGGCCGCCGGGGCTGGGGGCATGGGGGCGGATGACGGCCGGGACCGGAGCTCCTGGGAAGACAAGAGCACAGGTAATCTCGGAGAACGGCGTTACGGCCGCATTTCGACCGAGGTGAATTGGGTTACGAGCGTAGCCTTGACGGATCGAGGTCTAAAACCGCTCTGATCTACGGATGTAACAATTTTTCCGCGCGCTGAAATTCAGCCGTAGCCGGCGGCAGGTGATCTGGGCACTCCGATTTACAGGAGTTGACCAGAATGAACGCGCGACGCATCACGACCTATCAGCTGGACCATGACAGTCTCACGACCACCAATCCGCGCAGAGATGCCAGGCAATACTCCGGTCCACGGCGGGAACTCATCCTCTGGTTTCTGCTTGCCGCGCTCCTCTTCATGCTGTTGGCGGATGCCGCATACGCAGCGAACCGCGGCAGTTCAACACATACGCGGTCCGTCGACGCTGGTGTGCCGACCTACAACATCGACGCCATCTGTCGCGGGGCCGCTTCGATCGCGCATGTGCTGGAGACGACCGCGCCTGATAACGCGCAGAACTGCAGGCAAGATGAGCGCGGCGCCCGACAGCAGTTGCTGCAGCAATGGACGCAATTCGATGCCGCCGATCGCGTCATGTGTGATGGCGCCGCGCAGTCCGGCACGGTCGAACCAACTTATACGGAATTGATGACCTGCCTCGAGGTGGCGCGCGACAACCGAGATAAAACTACGCATGTCGCACAACGCCCCGACCAATCGCATCAGGCGACTGCGGGCGGGGCGTCACCTGCCCAAGGCGCGGCGCCCATTCGCAATGCTCTTGCCGGGCGATAGCAGGGGCACATATGACGCCGAACCCCGCACTCCCTTGCCATTTACCTTCGGCCATGTTCTCTCGTGACCGAAATAATCCGCAGCCGACGCGCGGATGCGAGGGAGTGCGAGGCGGAGATGAGAAGACTTGCTGCTGCAGCGCTCGCTTGTGGCGCCGTTGTGGTTGCGTGCTTTGCGAGAGGTCAAGCTCAGGCCCAGACTCAAACACCAGAACAGGCCTGGTCGAATTTTCTTGGCAATAACCGGCCCGACCTGCAGCCAAACCGTATCCGCATCGAATATCTGGAGCCGAGCAACAAGGAGCTGCTGCCTGTCTACTGGGTCATGCTGCGACGCCGGCCGTTGCAGAGAATTCGAGAGATTTTCAGCCCGCTGCGATTGCCCGTTGAATTGACGGTGAGAACCAAGGAATGCGGCATGTCCAATGCCTGGTACCAACGCCCAACGATCACCATTTGTTATGAATACCTGCGCGAGATGCAGAGCTCCGCGCCAAAAGAAACGTCGCCGGATGGAATAACCCCGCTCGATGCAATTGTTGGACAATTTCTCTACACGGCGTCGCACGAAATGGGCCATGCCGTGTTTGATCTGTTGAACGTGCCGGTGTTTGGCCCACCGGAAGCTGACGCGGACGAATTCGCCGTTCACGTCCTCATGAGTATCGGCAAGCAGGATGCACGTCGGCTGATCATGGGCGCCGCCTACATGTACAAGGACTACTTCAAGAACCCGACCATTACGGTCCCGGTAACAGCTTTCGCCGACATACATGGGGCCCCCATGCAGCGCATGTACAATTTGATGTGTCTCGCCTACGGGGCGGATCCGGACCTTTTTTCTGATGTGGTCGAAAAGGGTTATCTGCCGCGCTCCCGGATTCCGGCGTGCAAAAGGGAATGGGGCGAGGTCAACTATGCGTTTGAGCAGCTTATTTATCCGTATGTCGACAAGAAGATGCTCAATGATGTGCTGGCCAAATCGTGGGTGCCTTACCGCGCCCCGCCGCCGCCGCGATCGAGCGATCTTTCTTCACCCGCACAGTAATCGCGCGCTCAGCGGAACAGGAATCGCGCATCGCCGATGAACACCGTGGCGGTTCGCCCCGTCACCAAGCGGCTGTCATCCGGAAGCTCGTCGAGCTTGATGCGCACCGGCACGCGCTGCGCCAGCCGTACCCAGTTGAACGTCGGATTGACCGAGGCCAGGAGGTCGTTGCTGGTGCTGCGGCTCTGGTCTTCAATGCCGCTGGCGATACTCTCAACGTGGCCGGTCAGGACACGCGGGTCGCCGATCAGGCGCACGCTGGCCCGGTCACCCACATGCACGTTGCGCAGCTTGGTTTCCTCAAAATAGCCTTCGACGCGAAATGTGTCGCTGTCGATGATCGCCATAATGGGCGCGCCAGCCGTTACATAGCGTCCAGGCAGCAAGCCGAAATTAGTTACGATGCCATTGACCGGAGCCGTTACGTTCGAGCGGTCGAGGTTGAGCTTGGCGACGTTGAGATCGGCGAGCGCCTGGTCGAGCGCGGCCTGCTGGATCGCCACCGCCGACTGATCCTGCTCATATTTCTGCGCCGTCACCGCGACGGTCGCCAACGCCTTGCTGCGCGCGAGGTCGCGCTGACCCTGATCAAGCGTGGCCTGACGGCTTGCGACTTGGGCTTTCGCCGTCTCGAGCGCAAGTTCGAAACGCTTCTGATCGATGCGGAACAGCGGCTCGCCTTTTTTGACGCGCTGATTGTCATGCACGAATACGTCGCTGACCAGGCCTGACACATCAGCCGCGACTGGAACTACGTCGGCGCGCACGCGGCCATCTCGCGTCCAGGGCGAGAGCATGTAGTAGACCCAGAGCTGCCAACAAACGACCGCGGCGATGGCAACGGCCACCGCGGTTATCGCAAAGCGCACGAAAAATAAGAGGAGGCGCCTGATCATAGGACGATCTCCGGGATGAGGTGGCGCAACTCTCCGATAACGGGCTCGGCCGCGGCTGTAACCGCACCAAACAAAATGGCAAAAATACACAAATCGAATAGCGGGCGGTGCCAAACCAGATGATAGAAGCCGATGACGTCGAGAAACTGGCGAACGACGAAGGCGAGCAGGAACGCGATGATGGCAAAGATCACCAACGCGGGGACAAATATGCCGTAAATGTCGAACTCGGCGATCAACCCTTCACCTCCACTTTTTGCGTCTGCGCAGCATAAGGTGGCGCGTCGGGATAAAGGTTGCGGCGCAAGCCGATGGCCGCGGTTAAACCAATGTGTCGCAGCGTGCGTGAGCTCACCCCAAGCATATCGCCAATCAATGCGTCAATGCTAGCGAGCAGACCGGGTCCAGGAGGTCGGCGCCGGCCGCGCGCCAAGGCGCGGAAGTGACGAGCGACACCAGGAAGCACCGCGGCAAGTGACTTGCGGCCATGTCCGTCGAGCCGCGAAACAGTCTCATGCAGTTCGATCACAACCACGCCGGTCCGCAGATCGCGCAACGCATCGCCATAGGCCAACTCGGGATCGTTTCCGGCCTGGCTCATCCGCGGCGCCAGCAGACCAACACGGTCGAGCATCTGGCTCGCCCACTCGCCGCGCGTCGCGACGAGAGTGCGATCAGCCAAATTGGCCAAATCTTGCCAGCCGCTGCGCAACAGTCGTCGCACACTTGCCTGCGCGCCCATTACCCGGATCAGCCGGGTCGTTGCAATGCCAACCAGGCTCCCAATCACGAGCGCGATCGCCGAGTTGAGGAATGACGCCATGTCCGCTGCGTACTGCGGCTGGAAGGCGAGCAACACCGTGAATCCGAGGATCGGCGCCAGGCCGAACGCTGCGTATCGAGGGATCGCCATCAGAACGCCAAAGAAAAGCAAGGGTGGCCCGAGGCAAACGACCAACGCCACGTAACCATCGATCGCGGGGAGAACGGCGAACTGATAGAGCGCGGCGATCGGAATGGAAGCCACGATCCCCGCGGTGAGCGTCGACATTGTCGGGGTCGGGTCATCCAGCGCGGCAAACAGTGAGCAGATGACGGCAACAAACCCGGTCGCCACGGCTCCCTGTGGCCAGGCGGTGGCGATCCAAAACGCGCAACAGATCGAGATGGCGCAAGCCGCCGTCAAGGCCGACAGCGCCGCTGTTCCGTGATCGATATGCAGCGGCTTTGCCCCGAGTCCGGCGATGGAGGCGCGAACGCCGCGGGTGCGCACTGCGGACGGATTGCGCATGAGGGCCGCAAGCTCGAGGCAGCCGCGCCAAGAGTCGATCAACTCGTGCAAGCGCGCCAGCAGACTGACGGTGATCAAATCAGTCCAACTCGCTTGCATGTGCGTGTCCGGCATGGCGGCAGCGCATTCTCGCTTGAGCCGATCCGCTTCCGCGCTGTCGCCACCGTCGGTTCGCTGGCACCAATCGGCCACGCTGGCAATCAGGCTTTCGATTTGCTGCGATGGCCCGCTCCGGCGGAGCATCGCGATCCGGTCCTCGATCACGCTCAAAAGCGGGAGAATCGCCACAACGCTCTCATCAAACGCGCGCACCAACTTGCTGTTTGGCGGCCGCGATGCGGTGTCGTAGGGCAGGTTCGTGGCCAGAATGGCAAGATCGGTTACGTCCGATGCGATCTGCCGCTGCTCTCGCTCGATCTCAGGAGTTGGTTCGCGCCTTAATCCGTCAGCGATCCAGCGCCGCGCATTGGCCAGCATCGCGGTCTGCTTGGCGAACACCGCCGACGTGACGCTGCGGGGGAAGATCACGCTATGTACGACCGCCGCAGATACGGTGCCGAGCACGATTTCTTCCATGCGGCCGATCGCCGTGTCCCAAATGCCACCGGGGTCGAGCACGGTCGGAAACCCGACAAGCGCCGCAGTATAGCCGGAGAGCACAAACATGTAGGAGCGCGGGGTACGGTCGAGCAGCGATACATAAAGGCAGAAGGCTACCCAGAGGATGATCGCTGCAGCAGTCAATTCGGGCGCGTCGACCAGGTTGGGAACTATGGTCAGCATGACGATCCCGCTGATCAGGGTCCCGATAATGCGATACACTGCTTTCGCCCGCATGGCGCCGGACAGGGTCTGGCTGGTGAGATAGACCGTGAGCATTGCCCACCAGGGGTTTTTCAACTCGAGCCGAAAGGCAATGAACAGCGACAGCATCACCGCGATGAAGCAGTTCACGGAAAAGATGATCTCGCGGAAACCGACGTTCCTGAACACAACGGCTCTCGACCACGACCCCGCACGGGAATACCAGACCGCCTGGTAACCGGCTGGCAGCAAAGAGGTCTACAACACATATAAACCGATCGCACGGCCGCTTGCTGCGGCTATCCGGTCCAAAGCGCCTCGGCTTTCTCAATCGGAGAATTGGAATGCCAAATGGTGATCAGCCGATCTGGCTCGCGGCCGGTGTACGCAGCCCGTTTGTTGGGGTCGACGGTCCATTCGCCGGCCGGGATTCGCTGATGCTCTCCGTGCCGGTGGCGCAGGCCATGGCCGAAAAGGTGCGCGGCCCGATCGATTTTGCCGTGTGGGGCGCGGTCGTACAGAACCTCGCCTATGCCAACTTGGCGCGCGAGATCTGGTTGGAAGCCAAGCTCGACCCGCACGTGCCGACGTTCACGACGGTGATGCAATGCTCGACCAGCATGGTCGGCGTGTTCGAGGCGGCCGGCATGCTGGCACGCGGCAGTTCGGCGCTGGCAGTCGTCGGCGGGGCTGAGAGCATGACGCGAGTGCAGATCGGCCTCGGACAGAACCTGTCCGATTGGCTGCGCCGGGTGGTGCAGGCGCGCAGCCCCGGTCAACGCCTCTCTGCGCTGCGTCAACTACGGCCGCGCGACATCCGCCTGTTCGTTCCCGAGGTAAAAAACCGTGTCACTGGCCGCAGCATGGGCGAGCACACCGAGGATATGGCCAAGACTTGGAATATTAGCCGCGAGGAGCAGGACACGCTGGCGCTGCAAAGCCATCAACGGGCGGTCGCCGGGCAGGACAAGGGCTTCTTCTCCGATCTGATCATTCCGATCGACGGGGTGACACGCGACCATTTTCCGCGTCGCGACACATCGATTGAAAAACTCGCGCGCCTCAAGCCAGCCTTTGATGGGACCAGCGGACGCGGGACCTTGACGGCGGGCAACAGCTCGCCGCTGACCGACGGGGCGGCGGCGATCTTCGTCGCGACCGCTGTTGGCCTTGCGCGTCTACCGGACGCGATCCCACGTGTACGCCTCGTCGACTTCGAAATGGCTGCGGTCGATATCTTCACGGAAGGTTTACTGATGGCGCCGGTCACTGCGATCCCGCGGCTGCTGGCGCGGCATGGGCTCACTTTCAACGATATCGCGCTGTGGGAAATCCACGAGGCATTCTCCGCGCAGGTCGCGTGTCACATCAAGAGCCTGCAGGACAAGGAGTTTGTGCACCAGAAGGCCGGTGTCGAGCATACGTTCGGCAGCTTCCCGCTCGATCGCATGAACCCGAATGGCGGCAGCGTTGCGCTGGGGCATCCGTTCGCCGCGACCGGTGCGCGCATTCTCAGCCAGGCCGTCAAGGAACTCGCTGGAATGCCACATGGCAGCCGTGCGATTGTGAGCATCTGTGCCGACGGCGGGCTTGGTACGGTGGCGCTGTTGGAAAATGGGTAGATCTCATGAGTGACGCTCTAGCTGCCGTCGCGAGTGCGACCCCGACCAGCCGCCCGCCGCTGCCGCCGTTCACTGCCGAAACCGCGGCCCAGAAGGCGCGCATGGCCGAGGATGCCTGGAACACGCGAGATCCTGAGCGTGTGGCGCTGGCCTATTCAGTCGACAGCCGCTGGCGCAATCGCGCCGAGATGTTTCAAGGCCGCGATGCGATCGTGGCGTTTCTGACCCGCAAGTGGAATCGCGAGCTCGACTATCGGCTCATCAAGGAAGTCTGGGCGTTTCGCGACAATCGCATCGCCGTGCGCTTTGCCTATGAATGGCGCGACGACAGCGGCTCTTGGTTCCGCAGCTACGGCAACGAGAATTGGGAATTCGACGAGCACGGCCTGATGCGGCTGCGGATCGCCAGCATCAACGACTTGCCGATCAAGGATACCGAGCGCAAGTACCACTGGCCGCTGGGCCGGCGTCCCGACGACCATCCCGGTCTCTCCGACCTTGGACTGTGACGCCCCCAAGATATGTCACCACCTGCTCGGATCAGTTGGAACGCCCGCGCTTTGCGCGTTGCGCTGAGAATCGTGAATCGAAGACCCGGGCGCCGGCTGCAGCCGGCTGCGAAGGTCCGCAAGCGGCTGCGCCGGATTGAGCCATTTGTTCCGGCACCGCCCAAGGGCACGACGACCCTTGCATTCACGGCTGACGGGATTCAGGCCGTGCGCATCGACGTGCCGCAAGCGCGCCGCGACCGCTGCGTTTTGTTCTTCCACGGCGGCGGCTATTCGTATGGCAACGCGCCGCTCTACCAAGATTTCATGTGGCGGATCGGGACGGCCGCGCGCGTGTGTGTGGTCTATTTCGATTATCGGCTCGCCCCGGAGCACCCGTTCCCGGCAGCGCTCGACGATGCGGTGCGGGTGGCGCGCTGGGTCGCAACTCAGTTTGATCCACAACGAATCGCATTCGTAGGAGACTCGGCTGGCGGTGGCCTCGTGCTCGCGACGATGAAGAAATTGCGCGATCAGGCGGATACATTACCGCGCGCCGCGGTGGCGATTTCACCATGGACCGATCTGGCGCTGACCGGGCCGTCGCTGCGCACGAATTACAAGGCCGATCCAATGCTGGACGCGGCGCAATTTCCGGCGATCGCGAAGCGCTATTTGGGAGAAGCAGATCCGCGCAATCCGTATGTCTCGCCGCTCTATGGCGACGCTGCCGGTTTGCCGCCGACCTTGATTCAGGCTGGCGGTGACGAGGTATTGTTAGACGACGCCGTACGGATGGCAGAGGCGATGCGCGCGGCCGGCTGCGACGTCGAACTCGACGTCTGGCCCAAAATGCCGCATGTCTGGCATCTTTACGCGCGGATCCTTCCGGAAGGCCGGCAGGCAATCGACCGCATTGGTCACTTTCTGGATCGCAAAATGTAACGCGCGCGTGACCGGCCCGAAGGCCGATCACACGCGCGCGAGTCCCCGAGGAGGAGGGGAAGGCTTAGTAGCTGACGTCCCAGTTGTCCTGGAAGTTGCTGCCCTGGTTGACCTGGTACGGCACGCGGGCCGGAGCGTTCTCCAGGAGCATGAGCTGTCCCTGCGGAGCAGCCTGGTAGTGATGCCGCACCACTTTATGGGTGGTCGCAGCAGACGCAACCGAGGCAGAGCCGAGGATCACGGCGGCGGCTACTAGAGCGGAAATCTTGTTGATCATGGCGGTGTCCTTTCAAAGCTTGTCCGTCGCGCTCTGAT
>JAFAXD010000163.1 GCA_019241285.1 Xanthobacteraceae bacterium
GGCGACCGCGACGTTGCGCGCGCAAGCCGCCGAATAAGGAAACGTTGCAATGAGCCTACGCATCAGCGCCGGACTGCCGACCGGAATGGAAGGCCTCACCTATCCGATTCCGTTCTCCGATCCGGAGACCATCATCCGCATCGCGCAAGCCGCGGAAAAATTCGGTTACGACTCGGTGTGGGGCAACGACCACATGACCACACAGAACTACGTGCGCGCCGAGTTTCCGGTGCCGCCGCGGTTCTGGGAACCACTGATGGTCTACGCGTTCGTACTCTCCAACACGACGACCCTGAAAGTCGGGACTGGGGTGCTCGTCCTGCCGATGCGCCGCGATATTGTTGTAACGGCAAAGCAGATCGCGACGCTCGACCATTTTGGCAAGGGACGTCTCGAGATCGGCGTCGGCATCGGAGCCTACCGCGAGGAATTCAAGGCGCTGCAACCCGACAGCAAGCTCGAGCGCGGCGACATCGTCGATGAGGGCTTGCAGGCGCTGCGGCTTTTGTTTGCGGACCGTGTCGCGTCGTTCGACGGCAAGTACTATCGCTTCAAGGACGTCGAGCTTTATCCGAAGACCTACCAGCAGCGCATCCCGATCTACGTCGGCGGCAACAACGCCAACAACATCCGTCGCACGGTCACCTGGGGCGACGGCTGGCTGCCCGCCGGCATGGAGGTCGATCGCCTCGGCGCGCTCGTGAAAGAGATGCACGACATGGCCGAGAAAGCTGGCCGTGATCCGAAATCAATCGAAGTCGCGCCGCAGTTCGTGGTGCATCTCGGCAAGACCCGCGAGGTAGCGCGCGCACGCTATCGCGAGAGCCAGATGAGCAAACATCTCACCTCGCTCGCGAAATCCACCCTCAAGGAGCAGAAGGCAAGCTCCGAGGACATCAACCTGATCGGATCGCCCCAGGAGGTGATCGAGAAGGCGATGGCCTTCCGCAAAGCCGGCGTGACGCACTTCCTCGGCCTCTACTTCGCGGCGAACTCGGCCGACGAGCTGGTCGATCAGATGCAGATGTTCGCCGAAGAGGTGATGCCGAAGATTAGGTGAGAAGGCCAAGCCAGTACCTCCCGATTTGAACTTGCAAGGCACGTTCATGGACAAGCGAGGAACGCGATGATCCGGGGCTGGATTGTTGTGATGTCGTTGCTTCTACCGGCGGCGACCAGGGCGCAGGATTATCCGACCAGGCCTGTCACAATGGTCGTGGCCGCCGCTGCGGGCGGCCCGATCGACGTGCTCGCGCGCATCTTGGCTGAACGCATGGCGCCGGCCTTGGGCCAAAGCGTCGTCGTTGAAAATCTGGGTGGCGGCGGCGGCGTAGTCGGCGCGCAGCGCGTAGTGCGGGCGCAGCCGAATGGATACACCACGTTGCTTGGCACGGTCGCGACACATGCCAATCCGGCGCTCTACGGCAAGGAGGCGCCGTACGATCCGCTGACCGATTTCGTGGACGTTGCGCTGGTTGCGGAGATCCCGCTGATCCTGATCGCGCGCAAGGATTTTCCCGCCGATACGGTCGAGGACTTCGTCGCCCACGTCAAAGCCAATCCCGGCAAGTTGAACTATGGCTCGGCGGGTATCGGTTCAGCCGCGCATCTCGGCTGCGCCATGCTCGAGCACGCGCTCGGCACTCAGTTTCAACACGTGCCCTATCGCGGCACTGGTCCCGCGATGCAGGACTTACTGGCCGGACGGCTCGATTTCATCTGCGATATTGCGGTGACCGCGCTTCCAAATATCAAGAGCGGGACCGTCAAGGGCATTGCCAACCTCTCGGCCTCCCGCTCCCCCCTTCTGCCGGACCTGCCGACGATGGCGGAGAAGGGATATCCCGGGGTTTCTGCATCGACCTGGGCGGCGCTGTTCCTGCCCAAGAACACACCGCCGGAACTCGCGGCGAAGCTCAACGCGGCCGTCGTGCGCACAATGAACGCAGCCGGCTTTGCCGAGCAACTCACCGATCTGGCGGCGACGCCCGTATCGGCGGACCGACGGTCTCAAGCCTACCTGACCGGCTTCGTGAAGAGCGAATGGGACAAGTGGGGTCCGATCATCCGCGCCAGCGCGAGCGACGTGATCCGATAGTAAGTTGGCGTTTCGCAAGGCCGGGGTCACGCGTCGGTGGCGAACGCTGTGTCGGCTTCTCGCATTGTTGGTAAAAATCGAACTGTGTCTATCTTGCACTAGTCGCTCAAATACCTCTGCGGCAAGCTGCATTCATTCAGCCGTTGGTGATTCGCGAGTTGTTGCCACGCCGCTAACAGCGGGTGAGCCATCGCGTCTGCACGACCATTAGGGGCCGACCATGGGTGACATCGAACTATCCTACGATCAGGAACTGGACGCAAACCTCGCGCGCGAGCAAGACCCGCCTGACAATATTCTGAATCAGTTGGCGCTGGCCACGATCATGCTTCGCTTGGAGTTGGAGTTGCGGGCATTCGTGCGCGCCCTGAATGCGGCCAAGGCTATCTCGGCGCCGGTTGAACAGGCACCCCGCCACCCGTTTGCCCCACTGCTGCAGATATTTGCCAGCATCAACAACTGGTTCCCCTGGCAGTCGACCAATCACCGCATACAGGCCAGCCCTCGCTTGAGCTAACCGTAAACCGTCTCGGCGAACCACTGCACCTGCTCCTCGAACTCGCTGATCGAGTCCGCCGGGATCATCAGCGCGCAGGCGTGATCGACGCCGATCGCCGCAAGCCCTGCCACTTTTTCGCGGATCAGGTCGGGCGAACCGACCAGATTGGCCACGACCTGCTTGGACAAGTCGCGGCCCGTATAAGCCAGCGATTTGCGGTGCGCGACCAGACCTGAGGCCATGTAGCGGCGCTCGGCTTCCTCCGCGGTCTTGGCGATGGTCACCGAGAACTGCGGTGCGATCTCGATCTCGGAGGTATCGCGGCCCTGCGCGGCGGCGCGGTCCTTCAACACCTTGATGCGCTCGGCGAGCTCCGGCCAGGGACGCCAACCCGGGAGCCAGCCGGTGCCGACGCGGGCGGCGCGTTCGACATTCTCCATGTTGTGCCCGCCGATCCAGACGGCGAATGGATTCTGTTTTGGCTTGGGGAACATCTCGATATCGCGGCAGGCGTAGTACTTGCCGTCATGGGTGACGCGTGGTTCTTTGAACAGGCGCTGCATCAGCGCGAGGCCCTCGTCGAGCATGTCGCCACGCCGCGCATCCTTCTTCAACCGGGGGGCCCAGGCGGCGAACTCTTCGCGGTAGGCGCCGATGCCGACGCCGAGGATGAAACGACCGCCGGACATCCGGTCGAGGGTGGCGGCCTGTTTGGCGAGCCAGAACGGATCACGCATGGGCAGAACCGCGACGGCCGTGCCGACTTTCAGAGTCGTGGTCGCGGCGGCACAGAACGAGAGCACGGTCAGCAACTCGTAGAAGTTGGGCGGCTGTCCCGGAAACAACTCACGTACGTAATCCTGCGTGGTGATGTGATCGTTGCCCCACACCGAATGATAGCCAAGCCGCTCGCAGAGCTTCGCCAGCCGCGCGAAATCGGCCGGATCAACAAACGGGATTGGATACATCACGCCTTCGAAACCGGTCGGCAGGCTGATGCTGAATTTCATGATCTATCCCCGCGCGGCAGCGAGCGCCGCCGCGATGCTGGGTGCGTCGTCGAGGGCGCCGAGAATGATTTCGTCGAGGCCGATCGCCCGGTATTCCTCAAGCTTGGCGCGAACCTGCGCCGGCGTGCCGCACGCTGCGTGCCGGCGGACCACATCGTCGTTCATGAGTTGCTCGACTTGCGCCCAATCCTCTGCCGCATAGGCATCCCACAGCGCGGCCTGATCGAGCGGCGCGCCGGACAGGCGGATGTTTTCGGCGTGGTGCGGGCCGCGCAACACGTAGCCCATCGGGCGCCGGATGCGGTCCATCGCGGCTTTCTCGCTCTCGCCAACTTGCGTATAGACGATGGCGAACTTGCCGAACGGCCGGCCGGCCGCGCCCGTCTC
>JAFAXD010000446.1 GCA_019241285.1 Xanthobacteraceae bacterium
TCTTTCAGGTAGCGGGCGAACTCTGTCACTTCGCGCTTGAACTCCGCCAGCGGCCGGAATGCATCGACCTTGAACACGGCGAGGAAACAGCCGTCGTTGTGACGCCCGGTCGGCTCAACACCGAAACCGAGGCCCGTGAGCAGGCCGCACAGGATCTCAACAATGACCGCGAGCCCGCTCCCTTTGTAGCCCTCGGTGCCGCCGAGCGGCAGCAGCGCGCCGCCAGGGCGGAAGCGCGCCGGGTCGGTTGTTTGCTTGCCGTCCTTATCCACGATCCAGCCGAGCGGGATTTTCTCGCCGCGCGCCTGCGCCAACGTGAGCTTGCCGACCGCCACCGCCGAGGTCGCCATGTCGAGGCAAAGCGGGCCAGGAAGGTCCGACGGAACCGCGACCGCGATCGGATTAGTGCCGAGCCGCGCCTCACGCCCGCCGAATGGCGCCACCGCTTTGGGAGAGCGGCCCGAGTCGGCCGTCGCGATGCCGATCATGCCGGCCTGCGCGGCCATCAGCGGATAAGCGCCGAGCCGACCGACATGGCTCTGCCGATATACCGTGGCCGCAGCGACGTTAGTGGTCTTGGCTTTCTCGATCGTCAGCTGCATCGCCCGCTCGTTGACGACGAAGCCAAAACCCCAGTGGCCGTCGATCACCGTAGTGGTGGGGGATTCCTGTACGATCTCGAACGGCGCGCCCGGCACGATGTGGCCAACCTTGATGCGCTCCACGTAGCTCGGGATCAGAATGATCCCGTGCGAATCGTGGCCGACCAGGTTGGCGTTGACGCATCCGCGCGCGACGGTGTCCGCCTCCTGAGATGACGCGCCCGCGCCGACCAACAACGCCGCTCCGATCTTGTGCAACCGTTCGGCAGAAATCTTCGGCATGGCGCGTCCCCCGGCTGAGACGTTAGCTGGTCATCGTACTAGCGATCCGGCTCGAACATCAACAAATGCGTGCCGTTGGGCAGCGGCGCCCAGAATGGTTTGACCGGAAGACCGATCCGCATCTCATCGAGCTCGCAATGCACGATGTTCGCCAGCACGTTGACCCCGACATCGAGGGTGACGGTGGCGATGAAGAATGGCTCGTGGCCCTGGAACGGCTCGCGCGCGCGGCGCGCGACCGTGTAGGAGAAGATCTCGCCCTTGCCTGAGACTTCGCGCCACTCGAGATCGGGCCGCCCGGTGAAGAGGCTCGTTGCACGCGGGAAGAACTGATATTTGCCGGTTTTGCGGCAGTACTGGACGATCAGTTTCTTCTCGCGCGTCGCGTCCCAGAACGGCTTGGAGTAGCTGCGCGGTTTGGGCGCCTCGCGTTTGACGCTCAGCGTATCGTTCAATGTGGCGCTCATCTCTCCCTCACGCGTCTGGAGTCAGGACCATGACAACGCTGGTCGCCCAGTTACGGCCATAGGGTATGCCGCCGATCCCGGTGACAACTGCGTTCTTGGTATTGCTGACCTGCCGTTTGCCGCCCTCGCCAAACAACTGGCGCACCGCCTCGACGAGGTTGGTGCCGCCGCCCGCGAGCCCGCACTGGCCGGCGGAGATCTGCCCGCCGCTGGTGTTGAGCGGCAGGTTACCGGTGTGGGTGAAGTCGGTCTCTTTGACGAACGCGCAGCCTTGCCCGCGCTTGCAGAAGCCGAGCATCTCAAGCTGCATCATGATGGCGATGATGAAATCGTCATAAGGGTGAAACGAGGCGACATCGCGTGCCGCGAGACCAGCCATCTCCAGCGCGCGTTTGCCGGCGACCGAGTGCCCGCTTTCGGTGACATCAACAATGCTCTCGGCGATGCGGAAGTTGGTGCGCTCGCCATAGCCGATCGGCACCACGAATTTGCTCAAGCCTTTTTGTTTGGCGCGTTTGCGCGTGGTCACCAGGAGGCCACTGCCGCCATCGCAGACCATGACGCTGTCCAGAAGACGGATCGGATCGGCGATCATGCGCGAGTTGAGATAGTCCTCGATGGTGATCGGCTTGCGCAGCTTCTCGCAGGCGAGGTCATTGAGCAGCGCATGGCCGCGCTGCGCCACCGCGAGCTTGCCGAGCGCCGAGTAGTCGAGGCCGAACTGGTGCTCGTAGCGCTTGCTCAGAAGCCCGAACGCGGCGGGTGGACCGAGGTATCCAAGCGGGGCCGTCCACTCGCCTTGGAACGAGCGCTGGCGGCTGTTGTTCTCGGCGACCTGCGTATCGGCGTAGAGACAGAACACGGTGGTGGCGAGACCCGCATCGAGCGCGGCCGTAGCGCGTGCGAGCGCGCCGGTGGGCGAACAGCCGCCGATGTCCACGGTCTGGCAAAAATCGAGCTCAAGGCCGAGTTGATCCGCCGTGGTCTGCGACCAGAACGCGTTGCCTGCGCCTGTCATCGACCCGGAGAGGATCAGCCCGTCGATCTCACTTTTTTCGAAGCCGGTTCGGTCAAGCAATGTAGCGAGTACTTCCGCCCCGATTTCCCACACGTCGCGATCGCTCTTCTCGACGATCTTGGTTTCCGCGTAGCCGACGATTGCGGCGTCACGCAAAGCCATAATGCTGCTCTCCCTCTCGCTTCCTGCCCTGACTTGCTGCCGAATGGCGCGCCCGATATAGAGCATTTGCAACGGCTTACCACAACAGATCGGGGCAATTGGAAATGCATACCAGTGCGAGCGGCGCTGCCGCAGTCGGGCGGTTGATGCGGCCGCACTCGGTCGCCATCGTGGGCATCTCGAGCAAGGCCGGTTCCGCCGGTCAGACCGTGCTCGAGAACCTCAAGGTCAACAACTTTACCGGCGACATCCACCTGGTTGGCCGCGCCAATGAGATCGACGGCCGGCCGGTGCGGGCCAGCGTCGATGACCTTCCCGAGGGTATTGATCTGGCAATCTTCACCCTGCCGGCTGCCGGCGTGAAGGATGCGCTGGCTGCATGCGTGCGCCGCAAGGTCCGAGCTGCCGTGGTGTTCTCATCCGGCTTCGCGGAAGTGAGCGAGGAGATGCGGCCACTGCAGAACGAGCTCTCGGCAATGGCGCGCGACGGCGACGTGGCGCTGCTCGGACCGAACTGCCTTGGCTACACCAACTATGTCGATGGCTTCACGGCCGGGTTCGCGCATGCGGCGGTGGTGCCGAAGGTCGCGAGTGCGCGCGATCCGGCGCTCGCCATCGTGTCGCAGAGCGGCGGGTTCATGGGCCATCTGCGCCAGGCGTTTGATGGTCGTGGTCTGCCCACGTCCTACACGATCTCGCCCGGCAACGAGGCGGGCCTCGATCTCGTCGACTTCATCGATTTCTTCACCAATGACGCCGCGACCAGCGCGATCGTGATCTACGCCGAGCACATCCGCCGGCCTGCGGCCTTCTTGGCCGCCGCCGATCGTGCGCGCCGCGCCGGCAAGCCGATCATCATGATGCATCCTGGTCGCGGCAGCCGCGCGCAGGAAGCAGCGCGCTCGCATACCGGCGCGCTCGCCGGAGACTACGCGGTGATGCAAACCCTAGTGACGCACTCCGGCATCGCCATGGTCGAGACACTCGACGAGCTCGCCGATGCGGCGGAGATCCTCGCCCGCTTCCCGGTGCCGCCCAGCAAGGGCCCGGGCATCCTCACCTTCTCCGGGGCGTTCTGCGCCATCGCGCATGACTTCTGCGAGTCGATTGGTTTCGACGTGCCGCCGCTGTCGCCTCAGAGCGTCGCCACCATGCGCCAGCACCTGCCGGCGTTCGTGCATCCAAACAATCCGCTCGACCTGACCACGCAGCCGATCTGGCAGCCGGAGCTGGTCGGCATCGGCGCCAAGACATTGTTGGACGATCCGGCGATCGGCAGCCTGGTGATCTCGATCACCGTCGGCGGGCCGGCGCAGTCAGTGCTCTACATGAAGGGCCTGATCAAGGCGATGGAGGGCAACAAGAAGCCGGTGGTGTTCTCGATCCTCGGCGACACCTCGCCGCTCGCACCGGAGTTTCTGGCGCTGGCGCGCGAACACCGCATCATTCTGTCGCGCTCCTCGGAGCGCACTTTGCGCGCCATGGCGCAGGTCACGGCTTACGGCAAGCACCTCGCGGTGGCGCGTTCAGGCGAGGCGGCGAAGCCGTTCGCGGGCATGCCCAAGCTCGGCTCAGGTCCGCAACCGGAGTGGTTGGGCAAGCAGGTGCTGGCGGCGGCAGGCATCGCGGTGCCGCAGGGCGCACTGGCGCGCTCGGTTGATGAAGCCGCCGCGACCGCCGGCCGTATCGGGTATCCGGTGGTGCTCAAGGCGCAGGCCGCGACGCTGATGCACAAGACCGAGGCCGGCGGCGTGCTCCTCAACATTGCCGATGAGGCGGCGCTCCGCCGCGCCTGGCAGACCATGACCGACAACATCGCGCGCGCTGCGCCCGGTGTGAAGCTCGATGGCATGCTGGTCGAGCGCATGTCGCCGCGCGGGCTCGAGCTCGTGGTCGGCGCCAAGCGCGACCCGGAATGGGGGCCGGTCGTACTGGTCGGGCTCGGCGGCATCTTCATTGAGGCGCTCGGCGACGTGCGGCTGCTGCCGCCCGATCTCGCCGAGAGCGCGATCGTCGATGAGCTCAACAAATTGCAGGGCGCCAAGCTGCTGCGCGGC
>JAFAXD010000481.1 GCA_019241285.1 Xanthobacteraceae bacterium
TGCTCGGCCATGTTGAAGATCATCTGGCCCGAGTTCGAGTCCTGCTTGAGCACGTCGTTGACCCAGAGCTTCATCGCCAGATTGCTCGGGTCGGAGATATAGGCCGCCGGCGTGATCCAGGGACCGAGCGGGCAGGAACCGTCAAAGCTCTTGTGCCGGATCCAGTCGGCGCGGAACGGCGATGTTTCCGGCACCTGCTGGCGGAAGCCGAGATCGCGCGCGGAGAGGTCGTTGCCGACCGTGTAGCCGGCCACGCAGCTGAACGCATTCTCGATCGTCAGGTCGCGCGCAGTGCGGCCGATGACGACGCAGAGCTCGATCTCCCAGTCCATCTTTCTGGAATAGTGCGAGATCTTCACTGTCGCGCCGGGATCCGTGACCGAGCGGGCCGCCTTGATGAAGAACCACGGCTTGAGCCCAAGGTCATGCGGGTCGGGCTCTGGCGGGCGGTTCGCGGCCTTGAGCATCTCCGCGACGTGGTCTTTGTAGTTGGCGCCGGCGCAATAGATCGTGCCGGGCCAGCGCACGGGGGCAAGGAACTTGGTCTGCGCTACTGGTTTGCCGTCGCCGCGCGGCGCTTTTGCCGCGGAATCGAGCAGCGCGTGCGCCTTGTCCCAGTCGTTGAGCACATCGAGCACGCTCACGTACTTGGACTGGCTGGTGAGCGACGCGACGTCATAGACGAGATCGCCGACCACCGCGCCGGCGCGCGGCCCCTCCGCCGATTGGTAGGTCGCGAGCTTGTATCCAGCCATTGGGTCCTCCCTGTTTTGCGGCCCCGCCCATATCGTATTTTGCCGGCCGTGCCTATACGCGGCGGCGTGCATGTGCTGCACGGCGCCGAATACCAGTCTTGCGTCGGCGCACCGCTGCGTGCGCTATACTGACGACAAACGTGTTGGAGGAAGCCATGATCAAAGCGCGCCGGATCGGACACGCGGTCTTCGAGACCACAGACCTGGAGCGGCTCTCCGACCACTACACTGATGTGGTCGGGCTCGTCGTTGCTGCCAAGGAGAAGGACCGGCGGTTTTTGGCGAGCAAGCTCGGCCATCTGGCAATCGAGCTGCGGCAAGGAAGTGACACCGGCTGCCGCAAGATTTCCTTCGAGGTGGCGCCCGGCACCGATCTCAACGCGGTGGCGCGCGAGTTGGAGAAGCAGGGCATCCGTAGCGAGCGCAGCAATGATCCGGCCCCCACGCTCTCCCAGGTGCTCACCTTCACCGACCCCAAGGGCACCCAACTTGAGCTGTTCGCCGCCTGGGAGCCGCTGAAGAACGGCGCCGAGCCCAAGGGACTTGCGGCGGTTAAGCTCGGGCATCTCGCGTATTTCGCGCCGGATCTCACCAAGGTGGTGGAGTTCTATAGCGGTCTCCTCGGCTTTCGTGTCTCCGACTGGATCGGCGACTATTTCGTCTTCATGCGCTGCAACGCGGACCACCACACGGTCAATTTCATGCAGGACGCCAATGCCCGCATGCATCACATCGCCTTCGAGCTCGCCGACTTCATGCACCTGAAGAATGCCTGCGACGTGCTGGCCAAGAACAAGATCGACATCATCTGGGGGCCTGTCCGCCACGGCCCCGGCCATAACGTTTCGATCTACTATCGCGAGCCCGATGATCAGGTGATCGAGCTGTTCTGCGACCTCGACCAGATGAAGGACGAGGAGCTGGGCTACTTCGAGCCACGCCCCTGGCACCGCGACCGGCCGCAGCGCCCGAAGGTCTGGGAGCCGGGGCCGACGTCCAATATCTGGGGCCCGCCGCCCACCCCGGATTTCATGCGCGGGCGGACGCGGTAGGGGACGCGGTAAACAGTAAACCCTCGTCCTGAGAGCCCAATTCGACTCTGAGGAGCCTTGGCCCACCGGGCCAAGGCGTCTCGAAGGACGGCCACAATGGAGGCCCTCGCCTGCGGCCATCCTTCGAGACGCGTGACCTCCGGTCACGCTCCTCAGGAAGGTCTCCAGGATGAGGGCGGAAGATGCTGCATTTGCCCCATGCCAGGGTGCCCGTTGCGTTGCTCTTCCGGAAAGCGCAAATTGCGGGCAAATCACGCAATCGTGCGCAGGGAGAAGCACCAGAATGGCGGAACGGGAGAAGCTCGTCGGCAAGGCCTCCGAGTTCAAGGACGGGGATCGGCGTATCGTATTCCTCGGCAATACCGAGGTCGGGGTGTTCCGCGATAAGGGTGAATTCTACGCTTACAGCAACTACTGCCTGCACCAGGGCGGACCGGCTTGCGAAGGGCTCACCATCGCCAAGGTCGAAGAACGGCTCAAGCCCGACAAGACTTCGCTCGGCCTGTATTTCTCCGAGGATGAGCTCCATTTCGTCTGCCCCTGGCACGGCTACGAATACGACATGAAGACCGGCGAATGCGTCTCCGACCGGTCTCTCAAGTTGCGCAAGTATCAGGTCGTGCAAAAAGGAGACGACATTTATGTCGTCGCGTAGGAGCGCTGCCGCGCAAAGGAAGCCGGCAGCCAAACCCGTTCAGCCGAAACGCCCCGCTAAGCCGCCGGCGGCGAGCCCGACACAGTCCGGCGATCTATCAAACGCCGCGCTTCAACTCGCAGCCCAAGTCGAGCGCAGCCTTGCGGCTGGGGAAACCGACGCGCTCAGCGAGGAAGCCCTGCAGGTGCTGATGGCTGCCGCCTGCAACCTTTATTCGGCGCAGGTCGAAGCGGGCCGGCAACATCTGCCGCTGAAGCCGCTGGGCGTGCCGCCGACCGCCGTGATGTCGACCGCGAGCGGGATCCTGCGCGCGGCCAATCTCGCCGTCTTCGAGCTCGGCATGTGGCAGAGCTGGACCGGACGCTAACCGATTTTATTTGAATTAGGAGGAACCCCATGGACCTCGTTGCTGATCGCGGCCGGCGCGTCACAGTCGATGAGCTCAACACCACCCGGCTTCTGGCGCACGCGCGCCAGCAGGCGCACCAGCGCAAGTTCGACGACATCCTGATCGTCGACGTCGACGCCCACCACTATGAAAACGAGCACATGGGCGAAATTCTTCCGTTCATGGAAAACGATGTGCTGCGCCAGCTCTCCGTCCAAGGCCGCTCGCGCAACAGTCTGCTGCCGCAGGTGATCGGCTATCAGGACATGGGCGGCCGTGTCACTCGCTACCCGCTGCGCTCCTCAGAGAAGACCGAGCCGGGCCGCATCCGCGACGTCCAACTCGGCGAGCGCTGGATGGACGCAATGGGGGTCGACTACTCCTGCTTGTTCCCGACCGGCATGCTCAGCCTCGGCACGCATCCGCAGAAGGAGATGGAGGTCGACCTTTGCTGGGCCTATAGCCGCTGGATCACCGAGAAGGTCCTCCCGGAGTCGGACGGACGCATGTATTCCATGCTCAACCTGCCGTTCTCCGATCCGGACGCGAGCCTGCGCCACGTCGAGCATTTCGGCGACCGCAAGGGCGTAACCGGGTTCATGGTCACCACCGTGCGCACGCTGCCGGTGCACGACAATGCCTACATGAAGGTCTATCGCGCGATCGAAGAGCGCGGGTTGTCGCTCGCCTTTCATTCCGGCGTGAACTGGGGCGAGCCGGTGTTCCGCGGCTGCAACCGTTTCCTCTCGGTGCATGCGCTCGGGTTCTCGTTCTACAACATTCTCCATTGCACCAACTGGGTCATCAACGGCATGGGCGAGCGCTTTCCCAAGCTGCCGGTGATCTGGGTCGAGGCGGGGCTCGCCTGGATCCCGTTCCTGATGCAGCGGCTCGACCACGAATACATGCTGCGCCCGTCGGAAGCGCCGTTGCTCAAGAAGAAGCCAAGCGACTACATGCGTGACATGTACTACTCCTCGCAGCCGATGGAGACCCAGGACGTGCAGGCCATGGAGTGCACGTTCCGCATGATCAATGCGGAGACGCAGCTCCTTTACTCATCGGATTATCCGCACTGGGACTTCGACTTGCCGAGCACGATCTGGGACCTTAAGTTCGTGTCGGAGAAGGCCAAGCACAACATCCTCGGCGGCACCGCATCCCGGCTGTTCAAGCTGCCGCCGCGCAACGACAAGCAGCGCGAAAACCTGGCAAAGTTCGGCAACCTGGCGGCTTAGAGCTATTCGACTTACTCTCCGTCGTCATTGCGAGCGAAGCGAAGCAATCCAGCGCTGAGGCGCCGCACTGGATTGCTTCGCTTCGCTCGCAATGACGAGGAGCGGAGGGGTTCGTGTAACTGACGAGATAGAAGCCCTC
>JAFAXD010000603.1 GCA_019241285.1 Xanthobacteraceae bacterium
CCCGTGCGCACGGCCGCACCGGCGCGCTGGGCCGCCGCCAGCAGGATCTGATGCAGCCTGCGGCGCGATAATGCGCAGACCGCCGGCACCTTGTCGTCACCGAGCAGGAACTTGTGCTCGATAATGAGGTCTCGGTCAGGACCGAAAACGAACATCCGGTCGTAGATGAATCCGCTGTCCAGAATGTCCGGAAGCACGCCGAGCGCATCATAGACCCGCAACGCATTGGCGGGTTGCCCGAGCCCGACACCGGGCACGTCGAACGTGGGCGCCTTCTCGATCAGAAGGACTTCGCTGCCCTGCTGGGCAAACGCTATAGCGGCGCTCAGGCCGCCAACGCCTCCGCCGACGACGAGAACGCGTCGCACGCCGCGCATGGCCGATGTTCCGCGCGTTCGACAAACCTACTTCGTTCGATCGGCGGTCTGACGCAGCAGGTCGAACATGGCCTTTTCGCCCGGATTTTTCGCGACGACCTGATCGCCCACAGTGATGAGCTGCTTCATCAGCTCGTCATGTTCAGCCGGTGACAGCTCGATGATCTCGCCGCCCGCGCTCTTCCAGCGGTCGCGGCCGTTGTTTATGTCGTCGACGGAGAACTGATAGATGTCGGCACTCGCCTGCTGACCGGCCTTGACCACGATCTCCTGCAGGTCTGGCGGCAGAGCATCAAACCAGGATTTACTGATCACCGTGATGGCTGAGATCAGGCCATGGTTGGTCTCGACAAGATATTTGGCCGCGTCGGCATATTTGAGGGCGACAAACACCGGAATGCAGCTCATCACGCCGTCGATCGTACCCTGCTGCAACGCAGGCATGACCTCCCCAAGCGGCATCGGCACCGGGGTCGCATTCAACGACCGCACCTGCTCGAGCTGCAGGGGAGCAGCGAGCACCCGCAGCTTCAGTCCTTTGAGATCCGCGAGGTGAGCAACCGGTTTACGGACCACGAACACGGTCGGGCCCGAGATAAAGATGCCGATGCCCTTCAAGCCCTTGTTTGCACCGAGCGCGAGGAAAGCCTGATTGAAGGCGGGATCCTGCAATGTGCGATTGGCGTGCGGCAAGTCGTTGAACAGGCCGGGTGCGCTCAGGATTTGATATCGCGAGTCGACGCCGGTAAGGAACTCGGGCGGTCCAACCACGCCTTGGATCGCATTGAGCTGGGTCTGCTCGATCATGCGCGGCGACGTGCCGAGCTGGCTCGCCGGGTAGATCTCGACCTTGATGCGGCCGTTGGAGTTCTTCTCAACAATGGCGGCGAATTTCTTCATCCATTCGTGCTGCGCGTCATTGAGCGTGCTGGTGCCGAGCTTCATGACGTTCTGCGCCAGCGCTGACGGCACCTTCACTGCGACGGCCAGCGCGCCGAGAAGCGCGATTGCCAACAACCGATGTCGTTTCATGAATCCTCGCTGCTTTAGTTCTGCTGCATTGCAAATTGAGTCTGCTCTACCAACGCAAAGGCCGCACGCGCGTCGCGTGGAACCTTGCCGACGGCGCGCAGGTAGCGCTTGCAAGCAAGCACTGCACGCCGGTCTCGGCGATGCAAGATCGCGACCAGTTTCTCAACTTCGATGTCGAGCTCGGCTGCCGCCACGACGCGCGAGAGCACGCCGAGCTGCAACGCCTGATCGGCGTTAAATGGCCGACTCGTCAGGATCAAATCGAATATGTGCTTGGCGGGCAGATGGTCGACCATTTCCTCAATGATGAACATCGGCGGGATTCCGAGCTCGACTTCGTCGAGCAGAAACTCGGCGTCGCTCGCGCCGATCGCCAGATCGGACCGCAACACCAGTCCCACGCCAAGGCCGTGGACCTGGCCACGCACAGCCGCCACCAGAATCCCCGGAAAGGACGCGATCGCCTGGTTCATGGCGCTGACTGCGCTGAACGCGTCGAACGGCGTACCGGTTCTCGGCTCATTGCGATCGCGCCCGACCGTGAAGTCGGGCCCTACACCGGCCATGACGACGATATCGGCTCCATCTGCTGCGGCCGCGAGAGCCGAGCGAAACTGCCGGGCCATCTCCGTCGTAAACGCGTTTCCAGCATCAGGACGATCGATCACAAGCCGGCCAATGCGGTCAACAACATTGAACTTGATCATGCACTCAGCTTCCTCGATCGCGCACCGTTGGTCTGCGCTGCATCACCTGCCAGGATGTCCCGAGCGGCCTCCTCGGCGTTCTTGACGTGCGCCTGGGCTGCCTTGCGGGCAGCGCGGCTATCGCCCTTGGCGATGGCGAGATAGATCGCGCGCATTTCCTTGGCGCTGAACTTGGCGCGGCCCGCGCGCGACATCGACTGCGCGCGCAGAAAGTTGATCCTCGCGACCAGCCGTTGCAGCAATTCTTCGATTAATGCGTTGCCGGAGCCACGCAGCATCGCGCGGTAGAAATCGGCGGTTGCGGACAGGCGGCTCGCCGGGTCGCCTGTCTGAACCGCGCGTTCGAATGCCTGCAACGCGGACCGCATGGACTGGCGATCGGCTTCCGTGGCGCAGCGCGCGCACAAAGCGGCGGCCTCACCCTCGAGCAGCGCCCGGACGCGGTAGATCTCTTCGGCCTGCGCCCAGGTCAGAACCGGCACCTGTGGGCCGCGGTTCGGCACGATCACGATCAAGCCTTCCGCCTCGAGGCTGCGCAGCGCCTCGCGCAGCGAGGGGCGGCTGATCCCCAGGCGGCCGCAGAGATCCGCCTCGATCAGCCGATCGCCGGGGCGAAACACGCCCGCCAGGATTGCGGCGCGCAATTTTTCCGCGGTCTGCTGGTGTACAGACTGGATCGAGACGCGCAGTTCCACGACCTGAGTCTCCCGGTGCTCCAGAGTGCTGCAAATCTAGTTGATTGACAGATTGTCTGACAATAGTGATCATTGCAATGTGCTTAAAACCGGGCTTGCTCCGTGCCATGACCTTAAAGATCCGCCGCACTTTCGTGATCACCGAACAGCGCTATGAGGAGGCCGGGCGCGTTACCGATACGCCGCTGCGCCGGGTCGCCGCCGTGGCAGTCGTGGAAAACCCCTGCGCCGGCCGCTACGTTGACGACCTCGCGCCGCTCATCGAGGACAGCATCCGCCTCGGCGCCGAGGTCGGAACCTTGGCGCTCGCAGCATTTGGTCAGTACGAGATTCAAAGCTACGGCAAAGGCGGGATCGTCGGATTGGACGGCGAACAGGAGCATGCCAACGCGCTGCTCACCACGGCCTTCGCCAATCCGATCCGTGACCTGATCGGTGGCGGCGACGCTTGGATCTCGTCCTACACGAAGAAGGCCGCCCCTGGCACGGCCATCGATATCCCGATGAACCACCGCGATGACGTCTATGTCCGTTCACACTACGATGGGATGTCGATCGTCCTGCCCGATGCGCCGATGCCTGACGAAGTCGCGGTCATCTTTTGTCTTGCCAATCGCGGCCGCCTCAACGCGCGGGTCGGCGGCTTGACCCACGAAGCCGTCGCCGCCCGCAAGACCGCAGCATCGGTCAGCGCATGAAACTAGCGATCTTCAACATCGGAAAGATCCTGACCGGCGATATCGGTGCGCCGGTGATTGCGGGCGACAGCATTGTGGTGGAGGGCAGCAGGATTACCGCAGTGGGAACGAGTGGCGCTCTCTCCGACTACGACGTCACGATCGACGCCGGCGGGATGATGGCGATGCCGGGACTGATCGATTCCCACGTACACATCACGTTCGGCGATTATACGCCGCGGCAGAAGACGGTCGGTTTTCTTGAGAGCTATACGCACGGCGGCGTCACCACCTCTATCAGCGCATCCGAGGTTCATGTTCCGGGGCGACCCAAGGACCCGGCCGGCGTCAAGGCATTGGCCATCGCGGCACGCAAATCATTTGCGCATTACCGGCCCGGCGGAATGCGCGTGCACGCGGGCTCGATCATTCTCGAGCCCGGCCTGACGGATCAGGATTTTGCTGATCTGGCACGCGAAGGTGTCTGGCTGGCCAAAGCCGGCTTCGGCGCCTTCGCCACCCCCTACGAATACGAGCCTTACGTGGCCATGGCCAAGCGCCAGAACATGGTGACGATGGTGCACACCGGCGGCTCGTCCATCCCGGGATCCTCCGGGATCTGGGCCGATCACGTGCTGAAGATGAAGGCCGACGTCTCCTATCACGTGAACGGCGGCCCGATCGCCATGCCTGATCGCGACTTTCCGCGCCTCGTCAACGAAAGCGAGATCGCCATGCAGGTGTGCACCGCCGGGAATCTGCGGACGACCCTGCTGGTGGCAGACCTGCTCAAGAAGGCTGGTCGCTATGATCGTTTGTTGATTGCCACAGACACACCGACCGGCAGCGGCATCATGCCCCTCGGCATGCTCTACACCATGAGCCATCTCGCTGCACTCGGCGGCGTGGAGCCGGAAATCGCGGTGGCCATGGCCACCGGAAACAATGCCAAAACCTATCGGCTCAACAGCGGCATTCTAGCCGCCGGACGCGATGCCGATATCGTACTCGTCGACGCGTGTCTCGGCGGATCGCAGAACGACGCTCTGGCCGCGCTGAAAAACGGTGACATCATGGGCGTTGGCGCTGTCATCACCGACGGTGTTCCGCGCTTCGTCGGCCGCAGCCGCAACACCCCGGAAACCACGCGCCGCGCCAAGGTCGCCCAGTCGCGCATCCCGCAGACGTTTTCCGGCGAGGCCCATTGACGGATGCGCGCCCTGCGTTGCACCGTCGAGTGGATCGTGCTGGCAACCCGCAGCCTCGCGGGCGTATTGCTGATCTGCAGCGTCGCGCTCAACTTTGCAAACATCATCGGCCGCTATTTCCTCCATGCTTCGCTCTCCTGGGGCGAAGAAGGCATGCTGTTCTTCATGGTCGGCTGTGTTTTCATGGGCAGCGGCGCAGTGACCTGGTCGGGGCGGCATCTGCGCATGGACTTCATCGTTCGGCTCCTGCCCGAATCCGCACGACTGGCGCTCGCCCTATTATGCGAGCTTCTGTTTCTCATCACCGCCATCGTCTTGGTCTGGTTCGCCTGGCCGACGATCAACCAGCTGATTGAGTTCGACCAGCGCAGCCTGGCTGCCGACATACCGCTGGCCATTCCGCAATCGGCAATTCCCATCGGTTTGCTGATCATGGCGCTGGTGGTCTTGGCGCGCCTCGTGTGCGGCAAGTGGCGCGAGTCGCCCGGCGACCCCGAGACGGGGATCTAGCGCCGCGATGCTGGACGGCTTGCTCTTTCTGGTCCTCCCGGCGGCGTTGCTGATCATCGGTGCGCCGATATTCCTGGCCCTCCTCATCACCTCGATTGCAATCGTCCTGGCGCGCGGCATGCCGACCGGCGCCATCCAGATCTACATGTTCGGCAGTCTGGACAATTTCCCGCTGCTGGCTGTGCCCTATTTTGTGCTCGCCGGCGAGATCATGGCGCGGGGCGGCGTGGCCAAGCGGGTGATCCTCTGGGTGATGTCGCTGATCGGCGGCGTGCGCGGCTCGCTTGCGGTGACGACCGTCGCGGCCTCCGAGCTGTTCGGCGCGATGACGCACACTTCCGTCGGGACGGTGGTGGCGGTCGGCCGGATGCTGGAGCCGCCGCTGCGCGAGAATGGCTACGACCAGCGCTTTGCCATGGGGCTGATCGCGTCCTCGGGGGCGATCGCCGTCGTCATCCCCCCTTCGATCGCCATGATCATCTACTCGATGGTCGCCCAGCAATCGGCGATTGCTCTATTCACGGCCGGTGTCCTACCGAGCCTTCTCATCGGGCTTATCGACATCGGCTATGTGCTGCTCTATGCGCGCATCAAGGGTGTCACAGGTGGCAACGGTGGCAAGCCGTCCAGCCTTTGGAAGACCACAAAGGACGCAAGCTGGTCGATCGGAACGATCGTTCTCATTTTTGGCGGCATCTATGGCGGCGTGTTCACGCCCACGGAAGCCGCCGGCGTTGCGGTGATCTATTCATTGTTTGTGACAATCGTGGTCCATCGCGAAGTGGGGCTCTCCGAATTCCTGCAAATCTTCAAGAGCGCCATCGGCCTGATTGCCCAGATCATGCTGGTCGTCACGGCGGCGGGAGTTTACGCGTCTTTGCTCACGACCAGCGGAATTCCGCAGCAGATCGTCGCCCAGATCATCAGCTGGCACATGCCGGTCTGGGCAACGCTGCTCTCGCTGAATATCGTGCTTCTCGCCATGGGCAGCTTCCTTGAGCCCCCGGCGGCCATACTGATCCTCACGCCGCTGCTGCTCCCGATCGTCCAATCGGTCGGCATTCACCCGATCCACTTCGGCATCATCATGGCGGTCAATCTGAGCATCGGCATGTACCTGCCGCCATTCGGCCTGAACCTGTTCGCCTCACAGGCCGTGTTCGGGCAACCGATCGGCACGATCTACCGTGGCGTTTGGCCGTTCGTCCTCATCAACTTCCTGGCGCTGTTGCTGATCACCTATGTTCCGGCGATATCGATGGCGCTCGTCGGTTGAAGCGGGGTTGAGCCAAGAACGATTGCAATCGCAAGCTTCAGCGCTCTGCTGCCGACCTCACATAACCATATTGAATTAGGTTTATCCGGAGCCCTGATTTTGGACTTATCGCGGCGTTGGCGATCTTGCTTCCACCACGCAAAGGTTGCATGCCGAGCGAAAATTCCCGCTGTTGACACATCTGCAAAATATGCCCACTTATATATATTTTTTATATGAATCCCTGATGCAATCGTCGAGTTAACCGTGAGTCGTTTATACAACAATTGATGTGTTGATTAGCTTCAGGTGGGTGATACGGTTGCGGAATGCCGATGGGTGATACGGTTGCGACATGCCGAAATTGGTACGGCCGCCACTAATCAAATGGAATGGCAAGACGCGACGCCGTCAAGGAATGGCCACGTCAGGGGAGTGGGCGGAGGAACAAGCAGCGCTGATGCCTCCCGACCTGGGGCTGCTTGATCCCGGCGTTGAGAACCTACCTCCGCCGCGACGTACGCGTGTCCTCGCGGCAGCTCAACGCGTGGTGCTTGGACGCGAGCTTGAGGGCGCGCATGATCGGGGAGAACTTTTCGCGGCCTATCAGCCCCAGATTGACCTTGCGACCGGTCGCCCCACGGGCGTGGAAGCACTCATGCGCTGGCAGCATCCGCGCCGCGGACTGGTTTCGCCCATCGAGTTCATTCCGATCGCCGAGGCATCAGGCCAGATCGTAAAGCTCGGGATTTGGATCCTGGAGGAGGCCTGCGCCCAGGCCATGAGCTGGCGCGGCAGCGCGCTGGACAACTTGGTGGTTTCCGTCAACGTCTCAGTCATTCAGCTCAACCAGCCGGATTTTGCGAAGTGCGTGGAGCACGTGCTGGAGCGGACGGGCTTGCCCGCGAACAAGTTGGTTCTTGAAGTGACCGAAACCGCGATGCTGCGGCGAGGCGAGCTCGGCTTTTCGACTCTCTGCGATCTACATGCCGCCGGTGTCCGCATCGCCATTGATGATTTCGGGACCGGTTATTCCTGCCTGTCCTATCTTTGCGACCTTCCGTGCCACTATCTCAAGATCGACAAGTCGTTTGTGCAGGACGTACCTGGCCACAACGGCGCTGAGGCCGTTGCACGCGCAATCGTGGCGCTGGGACGCAGTCTCGGGTTGCGCGTTATCGCTGAAGGCGTCGCCAAGCCCGAGCAAGCCGATTTTCTGCAAAGCATCTGGTGCGATGAGGCACAGGGTTTTCTCTACGCACACCCAATGAGGGCCGACGGCACCAGGATCTGGGCCGAGACCTGGGACCAGCACGAAGTATCCTCAGCGATTCTCCCACCAGTGCAGTAACAGTAACACCATGACCCAAACAACTCCCGCGCCTGGAACCTGCAGCAAGGTTGCGACGGGGATTGCCGGATTCGACATCATGACCGGTGGGGGGCTGCCGACCGGCCGGGCCTCGGCGGCAATCGGAACAGCCGGAGCCGGCAAAACCGTTTTCGCCATGCAGACACTGGTGCATCGGGTACGCGAGACCGGCAGCGTCGGCGTCTTCGTCTCGTTCGAGCAGTCCGTGGAAGGCGTCATTTCCGACATGACCTCATTCGATTGGAATGCGCGGGCGCTGATCGAGAGTGGCAAGATCTTGGTTGTCGATGGGCGGCCCCAGCCCGACATTCTCCACAGCGGCGCATTTGATATCGTCGGGTTGTTGGCCATGGTCCGAGGGGCCACCGAGCCGGGACCGCCGGCATGCGTCGTTTTCGACGGGCTCGACACCCTTCTCACGATGTTGCCGTCACCCAATGCCCAGCGCGGCGAACTGTTGCGCTTGCAAGATTTCGTGGAGCGACTGGGCTCGACGATCATCCTCACCATCAAGGCGACCTTGGGCTCGAACACCGGGTTCGAGGAGATGGGGCTCTACATGGCCGATTGTGTCATTGAGCTCACGCGCGACGCCGAGGACGCCCTGTCCAGTCGAAGCTTGCGGATCCAGAAGTATCGCAGTTCCAACCACGTCCAGGGTTGGATGCCGTTCATCATGATGGCGCAGGGAATCGAGGTCGAAGCGATCGATGCGCGCCCAAAAGCGATGCCGGTCTCCGATGAACGCCTGTCGACGGGAATTGACCGGCTCGACGAAATGCTGTCCGGCGGACTCTACCGAGGCAGCAGCACACTGTTGTCGGGCGCCCCAGGAACTGCGAAAACCACATTGGGGACGCGGTTTCTGGACGCAGTCTGCCGGCACGGCGAACGCGCCTTGTGCATCTGCTTTGACGAGAGCCCCGAGGAGATCGTTCGCAACGTCAATTCGGTCGGCACCAAGCTGGCACCTCACGTCACCTCCGGCCTTCTGCGCATGCACGGGATGGTCGACCGCTCTGCCGGCCCCGACGAGTTCGCCCACGAGATCGCAAATCAGATCCGGCTGCACCGGCCGCGCCACGTCTTGATTGATCCAGTATCGATCTTCACCAACTCGTTGCCCGCTCAGAACGCGGTTCGTCGCTTGATCCAGCTTTGCAAGCGCGAAGGCATAACGGTGGTCCTGACCAGTCTGATCGAACGCATCTCCGGCGACGTGGAGTCTTCCCGCTCCTATGTGTCGACGTTGTGCGACAACTGGATCCACCTGTCCTATGTGATCAATGGCGGCGAGCGCAACCGCGCGCTGACGATCGTGAAGTCGCGCGGCACCGCCCACTCCAATCAGGTCGGCGAGCTTCTGCTGGGTAATGGCGGCATCTCCATTGCTGATGTGTATACGGAAGACGGCGCCGTGCTCATGGGATCGTTGCGCTGGCAGAGAGAACGCGCCAATCGGCGCGCGATCCAGATTGCCGAGGACGAGGCGATGCAAAGACAGCGTGATGTCGAGCGCTCTGTCGATGAGCTCGCCCGCCGGATCGCCGATCTCAACAGCGAGTTGACCGCCAGGGAGAACGAATTGGAGATCTTGCGCGGCCAAGCGGTCGAGGTCGAACGGTCAGAGACGGCACGGCGCGCCAGCATGTCCAAGCGGCGCGCGTTCGGCGCGTCGTCTAACGAAGATGCGACGGGAGCGCGCTGATGCTGCCCGGGAAAGATGGCCAGCGTGTGCTCGAGCTCTACGTCGCCGGTGACACGCTCAATTCGCGCCGAGCGCGTGAAAACCTCGACGTCATCGTGCAGCAACTCGATGAACCGACCGCGGTCACCGTCGTGGACGTTGTGAAGAGCCCGAAGGAGGCCCTCGCTCGGCGCATCTTCGCAACCCCCTCGCTGATTTCCATCAATGGCGAGCAAAAGGTCTTGATCATCGGTGACCTCGCCGATCGTGAAGCGGTGCTTCAACGGCTACGCGGAAGTTGACGGAGGCTCGAGCTGCCTAACACCTCGATGCTTGATTCATCACGCTTTAACTGACCGGCGTGGGCAACGCGGCCCGAACATGGTTCAGAAACGCCTGAACACGGGCCAAGCCCATGCGCGCTGCAGGTACGAGCGCCTTGAGCCACAGGTCTGGCACCCGGAAACTGGGCAGGATTATTGTCAACTCACCGGTTTCCAACGCACTGGCAGCGACTGTTCTTGAGATGATGGCGATGCCCTGGCCGGCGCACAGCGACTCGACGCCTAGCCGGCCGTTGTTGGTCATGAGCTGAGGCCGGACCTTCACTTCCACGACGCCTTTATTGCCATGAAACGTCCAGGTCGGCCCGGTTGGGAAGACGATGCAATCATGGTTGATAAGCTCGCGCGGGTGCTTCGGCGTTCCCCGTCGCGCGAGATAGCTCGGCGCGGCGCACAAGACACGCTCGTAGACGAATAGCGGTTCTTCCAGCACGCCCTCGAAAGACGCGGGCATAAGTGTCATAACAACGTCAAACCCTTCCTCGATCGGATTCACTGTGCGGTCAACAACGACAACATCAAGCGTGAGGCCAGGATATTCGCGCTGGAACCAAACAAACATCTTCGCCAGATCAAACCCGATTGTTGCGACGGGCGCCTTGATCCGCAAATGGCCTTCCAGGGTGTGTGGTGCCCGCATCACGCCAGTGACGACCTCCTCATAGTCGCGAACAATCTGCCGAATAGGGGCCAGCTGACTCTCGCCCAGCTCGGTTAACCGCAGGCTTCGCGTCGTCCGCTTGAACAATGGGGCTCGCAGCACCCATTCAAGCTGGGCAACGCGCTTTGTGACGACCGACGGCGCGACCCCGAGCTGGCGAGCCGCCCGGGAAAAACTTCCGGCCTCCGCCGCCGACAGAAAGGCCTTCATATTCAAGAAGGTATCCGCCATTTGATCCAAATCGGAAAAAGTAAGGGCGCAAGATAGGTTATTCTCATTCTAATTCGATTGAAATACCCGTTTTGCGGGGACTGGCTCATACGCGGTTACGTAATTGGGGAGAAGGAAACGGCGTCTGCAGATGGCAACACCTCGGCCGGGCGCACTCCGGGCGCCAACAACTAACAGCCGAGGCGTGCTTGGCCCAGGTGTCGAGAGCCCCCGATCGCGGCAGAAGGGCCCCCGGTGGGCGACCCTTGCTAAAGAGCTTGAGGGTGCAAACAAACGCGGGGAGTTTTTCGTCCTCTATCAGCCACAGATTGATTTGGTGACTGGGCTGGTGAGCGGCGTTGAAGCGCTGATGCGCTGGAATCATCCGCGTCATGGCCTCGTCTCGCCCGCCGAGTTTATTCCCATAGCTGAAGCATCGGGGCACATCGTGTCACTGGGGGCGTGGATTCTCCAGGAGGCCTGCACACAGGCCAACCGTTGGCGCAACACCGTCTTGGCGCAGACAGCGACTGCGGTGAACGTCTCAGTCGTTCAACTCAATCAACTCGACTTCGTCGACGCTGTCGCACGGATCCTGAAGAAGACAGGATTGCCTGCCCAAAGATTGGTTCTCGAAGTAACTGAGAACGAGATGGTGCAGCGAGGCGATCGCGCTTTTCTGGCGTTGCGCGCGCTACGGGCCGCCGGCGTGCACATTGCCATCGATGATTTCGGCACCGGTTATTCTTGTTTGTCCTATTTGCGCGATCTGCCGAGCAATGCGCTGAAGATCGACCAGTCCTTCGTGCAGAAGCTCTCCGGTCACAGCGGCGCTGCAGCAGTTGCGCAAGCCATTGTCGCGTTAGGGCGCAGTCTCGGCTTGCGGGTGGTCGCTGAAGGCATAGAGACCCTGGAGCAGGAGGACTTCCTCAAAAGCATTTGGTGCGACGAAGGACAGGGCTTTCTTTACGCGCGCCCAATGACGGCTGATCAAACGGAAGCCTGGGCCGAGGCATGGCCCCGTCGCTACGTCGAGATCGGCAGGCTCAGTCGGCAAGGCGTGAGATCCGACATCACCTGTTGAAGGGCGGTCTTTTCACGCTAGAACAGCGCCAGATATGCACCCCGCGGACGCTGCGCACGCATGAAAAAGATCGGGTTTCTGTCGTTTGGCCATTGGACGCCGTCACCGCACTCGCAGACGCGGTCGGCGTCCGATGCCCTGTTGCAATCGATTGATCTTGCCGTCGCGGCCGAGGAGCTCGGCGCGGACGGGGCTTATTTCCGTGTGCATCATTTCGCGCGCCAGCTCGGCTCCCCCTTCCCGCTGCTCGCCGCCGTCGGCGCGAAAACGAAACACATCGAGATCGGCACTGCCGTCATCGACATGCGTTACGAGAACCCGCTGTATATGGCGGAAGACGCCGGTGCCGCTGACGTCATCAGCGGCGGACGCCTGCAGCTCGGGATCAGCCGCGGCTCCCCTGAGCAGGTGATGGATGGGTGGCGTTATTTCGGTTACGCGCCGCCTGAGGGCAAGACCGACGCCGACATGGCACGGCGCCACACGGAAGTGCTGCTCGAGGTGCTGCGCGGTGAGGGTTTTGCCCGCCCCAACCCGCGCTCGATGTTCCCCAACCCGCCCGGCCTGCTGCGCGTCGAGCCGCACTCGGAGGGCCTGCGCGACCGTATCTGGTGGGGGGCCGGATCGAATGCGACAGCGGCCTGGGGGGCAAAGCTTGGCATGAACCTGCAGAGCTCGACGCTGAAGAACGACGAGACCGGGCAGCCGTTCCACGTGCAGCAGGCCGAGCAGATCCGCACTTTCCGTACCGCCTGGAAGGAGGCCGGTCATACGCGCGAGCCGCGTGTCTCGGTCAGCCGCAGCATCTTTGCCCTGGTGGATGACCGCGACCACGCCTATTTCGGGCGCGAACGAGAAACGGAGGATCAAGTCGGCTTTCTCGGCGACAACACGCGTGCCATTTTTGGCCGCAGCTATGCGGCGGAGCCGGATGTTCTGGTCGAAGAACTGGCAAAGGACGAAGCCATCGCCGAGGCGGACACTCTGCTGTTGACCGTCCCCAATCAGCTCGGCGTCGACTACAACGCCCACGTGATCGAGGCGATTCTCAAGCACGTTGCGCCGCCGCTCGGCTGGCGCTGAGACCTTTACAACCTGTTCACTTTGGCTGGGGATACTGCGCGAAAACCGACCGGGGACATGGAATGAATACGGACGACACGAAACTGCAAAGCGCCGAAACCGATCTCAAGCAGCTGATGGCCGATGTGACGCGCGCCATGGAAAAAGCCCAGCAGGCGATCGCGCGGGTGACCTCCAAGGAGACAGCCGCCGGCGCGGAGACTGAGGCGACGCCGTCGTCGAGCTGAATCAGCCGCCGATGAATTCGCGTCATTGCGAGCGAAGCGAAGCAATCCAGCGCTGAGGCGCCGCCCTGGATTGCTTCGTCGCTACGCTCCTCGCAATGACGAGATGGCCAGGACAGGGCAAATGAACCACCCGCTTCAGTCCGGCAGATTTGCGGTCATCTCGTTGAGCCAGGCCTCATCGATACCTGGCAGCGTGCGCAGCTCGCGCAGTGCGCTCGCCTTGGTCTGGGTGCAGCATTCGATCACGTGCGGGTCGTCGCCATCGGCCGCCTGGCAGGCAAACTCCAGCCGAATTCCGTTCGGATCCATGAAGTAGATGCCGTCGAGCCCGGGCATCTGCGGAATTGGGCCGATGTAGGAGATGTTGTTGGCCTTCAGCCTCTCCTCGATGTCGCGGAAGCGTTTCGGCGTCACCACGAACGAGCAGTGTTGCATGCTGCCGATCGCGTTACGATTGGTCGCCGGCTCCTTGCCCGGCGGAATTTCGAAGAACGCGAGCGTGCTATCGTTGCCCATGTCGAAGAAATAGTGGCGGATCTCCTCGTAGGGCGGATTACCGCGATTGCCTTTGCCGGTACCCAAGCCCGGCGGGACTTTCAGGGCATGGATCAGCGGCATGCCAAGCACGCGCGTGTAGAACTCCGTCGTCTTCTTGATGTCGTCGGTACACAGCGCGAGGTGATGCACGCCGCGTGTAAATGATTGCGCGCGTTTTTCTGATGAGGGCTTGGCCCCCGCGGCCGACGGCGCCGCACGTTTGGCTGAACCCGACCCCGATTTGGGTTTCAACGTGCTCTTCTCGAGATGTTTCTGCATATGCTCCTCCCTGCGGCCGCAACCAGGCCTTGGTTGCCGAACGGCGGCCCGCTGGTTATCCTTTCCATCAATTTAGAAAATTACCGGGGAGGGAACAATGCCGCTGTTGCGCAGCTTGCGCGGGGCTCTCGCCCTTGCGCTTCTTCTGACCCAGGGTGCGGTTGCGACCGCGCAAGAGACGGTCAAGATCGGCGTCATCACCGACCACGTCGCCAGCGCCAAGTTCTATGCCGAGCCGGTGACCCGCGGGGTCGAGCTTGGCGCCAAGATGATCAACCAAAATGGCGGCGTGCTCGGCAAGAAGATCGAGCTCATCATCGAAGACGATCAGAACAAGCCGGATGTCTCGGCCGCCAAAGCACGCAAGCTCGTCGACGACGGCGTCGTGGCCATCATCTCCAACACCGGCTCTCCGGCGACCCAACAGGCGCAGACCGTCTCGCTCGAGACCAAGACCCTGCACCTTACGCCCGCCAACAGCGCCGACACGCTGACCACACAGCTTGATGATCCTTACTTCTTCCAGACCGGCCCGCTCGCCTCGATCCAGCTCGCGACCTTGATGGCCTACACCAAATCACGCGGTTTCAAGGACGTCGCGATCGTACGCGACAACAGTTCGCTGTCGCAGTCATTTGCCGACTCCTTCCGCAAAGGGCTCGAGAAGGTCGGGATCAAGGTGGCGCTCCAAGAGGTAATCCCGCAGGGCGCCACCTCCGCGGTCGCCAATCTGCAGAAAGTGCGCGCCGCCAAGGTCGACGCGATCCTGCAGGCCGGCGTGCTCGGCCCAGAAATGCTTCAGTTTTTCCGCGCTTACCAACAACTCGGCATGACCGAGCCCGTTCTCGGCTCCTACAATCTCAGCATCCCGGCCTACCTGACCATGGCGAAGGATTTGATGGACGGCGTCGTGTTCGTCGATGCCTTTGATGCCGATAAGCCGGAAGCCAAGGCTTTCACTGAAGCCTATGGGAAGGAATATCACGAGCAGCCGTCGAGCCTGCCGGCTTACGGCTGGGACGGCATCCACCTGATCGCGCAGGCCATCGAAAAAGCGGGCTCGCTCGACAAGGAAAAGCTGCGCGCCGCCATGGCGTCGACCACGAACTATGTCGGCGCGATCGGCGCCAAGGGCACGTCCTGGGGCTTCCGCGACGGCAAACGCACTGGCTTTGATCCGCAGGGCGCAGTCGTGCGCGTCATCAAGGACAATCAGCACGGTCCCGTGGTGTTCGCCGGACAGAATTAGCACGCGTTCTCGGGTCATATTGATGCGAAACCTATCAATTTGTCATGGCCGGGCTTAACGGGGCCCCCGCGCACCCCGACTTGGCCATCTCGTCATTGCGAGGAGCGCAGCGACGAAGCAATCCAGTGCGGCGCCTCCGCGCTGGATTGCTTCGCTTCGCTCGCAATGACGCCGATCGCCGGGGCAAGCCCAGCGATGACGAGGCTGGAATGTGTGGCGAACTCCGAGGGGCATGATGTCGGATCTGCTGGAGCTTGTCGTCAGCGCGACCGCGTCGGGATCGATCTATGCGCTGGTGGCGCTCGCGTATTTGCTGATCCTGCGACCGACCTCGATCATCAATTTCGCGGTTGGTGAATGGGCCGCGACCGGAGCTTTCGTCGGCGTCGCGGCGCAGACCACGCTGGCATGGCCGGCGTTGGACGGCCCCTACTGGCTCGCCGTCATCGCCGTACTCGTCTGTCTGGGCGCACTGGGCTGGCTCGTCGAAGCACTCACAGTGCGGCCGCTGATTGCGCGTGGTGCAAATATCACCAGCCCGATCCTCGCGCTCCTCGGCGTGCTGGTCATCTTCCGCGAAAGCCTGACAATGTTGTTCGGCGCCGACCCGCTGCCCTCGCCGCCCCCGTTCGGTTTCAAACGCGTGGCTTTCGGCCTGTTCGCCGGCGTGCCGCAGCAGTTTCTCATCATCACTGTAACCTTTGTGTTGTTCGCGGCAGTCTGGCTGTTCTTCGAGCGCACGGTTTGGGGGCGCGCTTTCGAGGCGGTGGCGCTTAATCGCCGGGCGGCGGCGCTCATGGGCATCAATCTCCGCCGCGTCACCACGTTCGCGTTTGTGTCCGGCGCGATGGTGGCGGGCTTGGCCGGCCTGCTGATGAGCCCGCTCACGTCGGCGCACTATATGATGGGCCTGCCGCTGGCGATTCAGGGCTTCACCGCACTGGTGATCGGCGGTGTTGGCCGCGTCGAGGGCGCGCTGCTGGGCGGCCTGGTGCTGGCCTTCGTCGAGCAGCTTGGCGCGCGCTATCTGCCGATCCCGTCCGGGTTGACGCTCGGCTTTCCTTTCGTTTTGCTGATCCTGTTTCTGTTCCTGCGGCCGAGCGGCCTCATGCCGCCGCGCGAGGCGCGCTGATGCGGCTCTTGCGTGATGCTTTGATTTGGTTCGCCGCGATCGCCGCCGCCTCGGCGCTGGCATTCTGGCTCGGCGGTTACGCGACCGACGTTTACCGGAAGATGCTGATCTGGGTCGCGCTCGCGCTGAGCTACAATTTCCTGTTCGGCATAGCCGGACAGGTCGCCTTCTCGCATTTTGCCTTCGCCGGCGTCGGCGCCTATGCCATCGTCATCTTCGCACATCAGCTCGGCTTGCCGTTCGGCCTCGCTTTCATCCTCGCGCTCGCGCTCAGCGCCGCGCTCGCGTTCGTGGTGGCGCTGCCATCAACGCGCCTCGAAGGCTTCTATCTGGCGCTCGCGACGCTTGCGTTCTCGCAACTTGTCCTTGTTGTCATCAGCGAGGGCGGCGACCTCACTGGCGGCACCGGCGGCATCGCCAACTATCGCCTGCCGCACGTGTTCGATGTGACAATCAGCGGCCCCTGGTACACCGTCGTGCTGGTATTGCTGGTCGCATCGACTTTGTGGATGTTGCGCCGGCTCGACCGCTCGGCGTTCGGTCGTGCCTGTCGGGCGATCCGGGACAACGCCGTTGCTGCCGCCGCCATGGGCATCGACGTCCGGCGCATCAAGGTTTTGGCCTTCACCCTCACCAGCACGCTCGCGGGGCTCGCCGGCATCGCTTACGCATATATCGACAATGTCATCAACCCGCCGGTGTTCGGACTGGAAAACATCTTCCTGCTGCTGTTCATGATCATCGTCGGTGGCGCCGGCAGCCACATCGGCGCGATTATCGGTGCGGTGTTTCTTTATCTGGCGCCGTTCGTGCTGGAGCCGATCGTCGGGCACGGATTCATGGTCGTGTTCGGTGTGCTGGTTGTGTTGACGATTCTGTTTCAGCCATCCGGTCTTGCCGGTCTGGTAAATCGCTGGCCGGCCCGCCGGGCGACATGAGCGCAATCCCGCTCGTCAGCATCAGTAGGCTGACCAAACACTTTGGTGGCCTGACGGCTGTCCAGGACCTGACGTTCGATCTGCACCCCGGGGAGATCCTGGCCCTGATCGGGCCGAACGGCGCCGGCAAGACCACCACCTTCAATCTCGTTGCCGGCGTGTTCGCGCCGGGCGAGGGATCGATCGCGCTTGGTGGTGAGCGCATTGACGGCCTGCCGGTGCACGCGATTGCGGCGCGCGGCCTGATGCGAACGTTCCAGCACAACATGCCGTTCGCCGGAATGTCGCTCACCGACAACATTCTGGTCGGTTGCCATACGCGCTGCTCCGACAGCTTGTTCGACATCCTGATCGGGCGCCGGCGCGTGCGGCGGCGAGAAACAGCGGCGCGTCTTCGCGCCGCCGAGCTCATCAAATTCGTCGGCCTGCAAGACCGAATCGATGACGACGTCAGCGCCCTGTCGTTCGGCGAAGGGCGGCTGCTGGAGCTGGCGCGCGCGCTCGCCGGCGAGCCGCGAGTGATTCTGCTCGACGAGCCGGCCGCCGGCCTGACCCAGCCAGAGATGACACGCCTTGGCGCGATCATCCGCGACATCGCCGCACGCGGCGTCGCCGTGTTGCTGATCGAACACGACATGCACTTCCTGCTCCCGCTGGCGCATCGTGTTGTTGTGCTGAATTTTGGCCGCAAGATCGCCGAGGGGACGCCGGAGGCGATCGTCCGCGACCGCCAGGTGATCGAGGCCTACCTGGGCGAAGCGGTGGGCGACCTGGCCATGAGGCCCGCCAGTGCTTGACGTGAGCTACATGAGCGGAGGCTACGGCCGCGCCGACGTGCTGGAGAATGTTTCACTCAAGGTCGCCCAGGGTGAAGCCGTCGCCCTGCTCGGACCGAACGGTGCCGGCAAGTCCACTCTGATGGCTGCGCTGACCGCGACCTTGCCGCGCCGGGCCGGGACCTTGCGGCTTGATGGCCGCGATCTCAGCCGAGCCCGAAGTCATGATCTGGTCGCCGCCGGTATGGCGCTGGTGCCCGAGGGCCGGTTGATCTTCACGCCCTTCACGGTGCGCGACAACCTTCGCCTCGGCGCGATCGCGCTGTCGCGGCGAGGTCGCCTTGCCGAACGCCACGACTACGTGTTCGGGCTCTTCCCCCGCCTCGCGGAACGCGTCGGCCAGCGCGCCGGAACCCTCTCCGGCGGTGAGCAGCAAATGCTGGCGATCGGCCGCGCCCTGATGAGCAAACCCAGGCTGCTTTTGCTGGACGAGCCGTTTCTCGGGCTCGCGCCGATGATCGTGAGCGAAATCGTCGCCGCCTTGCGGAAGTTGCAGCGCGACGGCCTTACCATCCTGCTGGTTGAGCAGAAGCTCGACATCGCGCTGACGTGTACGACGCGCGCCTACGTGATGCTCAAGGGTGCCGTCGCGCTCGAAAGCTCGACCCACGACCTCGCGCAGCGCCCTGACCTGCATGATCTCTACTTCAAATTGTCCGCACCACGCACGCCTTAGGAAGTACGTGTCCCGGATGCGGTGCAGCGCGAAGCTCTTGCGGAGCGGCGCTCCGCTGATCCGGGACCGCCACAAAGGATATCGTTCATCGCGGTCCCGGGTCGGCAGCGCACCACTTCGTGCTGCACTGCGCCCTGGAGACGTTGCGCCGATCAGCGCTGCGCTTTTACCCGTTGAATCGTCAACCCACGAAACTAAGATGAGCCCAAACAACGCGCAGGAGGAAACATGGCCAGCCAGACTCCACCCGTTCTCGGCCTGCATCACGCCGCGTATCGCTGCCGCGACGCCGAGGAAACCCGGCACTTCTACGAGGACATTCTCGGCTTGCCCCTCGTCCACGTCGTCACGGCCGACCACGTCAGCACCGGCAGCACCTCGTCCTTCGCGCATGTGTTCTTCGAGCTGGCGGATGGATCGTGCATCGCCTTCTTCGACCTCGGCGACAATATCGCAGCCGAGCCCTCACCCAACACGCCAGCCTGGGTCAATCACATCGCCTTCAAGGTGCCCTCGCTCGAGGCGCTCGACGCCATGAAGAAACGACTGCAATCACACAACATCGAGGTTGTCGGCGTCACCGATCACGAGTTCGTCCATTCGATCTATTTCTTCGATCCGAATGGCGTGCGGCTGGAGTTCACCACCCCGGTGGTCGATGATGCCGCACTGGCCGGCTACGCACGCGAAGCCCACCGGGCCTTGAAGGCGTGGAACGAGAAAAAGGCGCAGCAGGTGCGCAAGGCCATGAAGGCACACGCCTGAATCAGCTGATGTCCAAGGCCGAGTGGGACCGCGTTCCGGTCGTCATCACCTTCGCCGAGCGTCTGCGCATGGTGGAGACCTACGGCTTTGCAGGCAGCCAGGGTCAGACCGTGCTCGAGGGCCAGCGCCTGGTGCCGCGGGGCAAGGCTTCGGACACGGTGTTTCTGTTCATGCATCCGGCCACGACGTTGAACATGCTGCCGATGCCGACGGCGCTGGCCGACGCCGGCCTGCATGTGCTCTGCGCCGGCAGCCGCTACGCCAAGAACGACAGCGCGCTGATCATGGAGAAAGTCGTCTACGACCTCGGCCAGTATGTGCGCTATGCCCGCGAGGCGCTGGGCTATCGCAAAGTAGTGCTGGTCGGCTGGTCCGGCGGCGGTTCGCTGTCGCTGTTCTACCAGGCGCAGGCCGAGCACCCGACCATCACGGCCACGCCAGCCGGCGATCCCTATGACCTCAAGGAGGCTGGCCTGCAGCCGGCGGACGGCATCATCTTCATCGCCGCCCATCTCAGCCGCGCCGAGACCTTGACCGAATGGCTCGACCCTTCCGTGCGCGACGAGCTTGATCCCGACAACCGCGATCCGGCACTCGATATCTACGCAGCCGATGCGCCCAACAAGCCGCCCTACGCGACGCAATTCGTTGCGACCTTCCGGACGGCGCAGCTTGCGCGCAACCGCCGCATCACAGCGCGAGTGCGCGAGTTGCTCGACCGCTTTGCGCACCTCAAAGACGGTGAGGTGGAGCGCGGTTTCGTGGTTCATCGCACCAATTGCGACGTCCGCTGGCTTGATCCAGCAGTCGATCCCAATGGGCGTAAGCCGGGCTGGTGTTTTCTCGGCGATCCGCGCATCGCCAACGTGGCGCCGGCAGGCCTCGCGCGGTTCTCGACCTTGCGCTCGTGGCTGTCGCAATGGTCCTACGATCATTCCAACGCCAAGGGCACGGTCAACGCCGCGCGCATCACTTCCTGCCCGGTGATCCAGATCGTCAACGGCGCGGATGACGCCGTACCGGCGACGCATAATCCCGCGATCCGCGCCGCGCTGGCGACCAAGGACAAAGAGTATGTCGAGATCGACGGCGCCACACATTACTATTTGGGGCAGCCCGCCGAGCTCGCCCAATGTATTGCAACGGTGACGGACTGGAGCCGGCGCAAGGGGCTGCTGGAGTAAACCTCTCAGCTCGTCATGCGTGGCCTTGTCCCAGCGATCGCGTCATGCGAGCGAAGCGAAGCAATCCAGCGCTGAGGCGCCGCACTGGATTGCTTCGTCGCTTTGCTCCTCGCAATGACGCGATCGCTGGGACGAGCCTGGACATGCCTGGCCAAGACGATCAACCGAATAGGATCTCGACTCATGGACGCGCCTTACTTCTATCTCGTGAAATTCTGGGTTCACCCGGAGAGCCGCAACGCCGTGCTGGATTGGCTCGACAGCGGCCACATGGCCGACATGGTGGCGCTGCCAGGCTTCTTGTTCGTGCGGCGCGTGAAGCTCGAGCAGCAATCCGAGGACGGCTGGACCGGCTTCATGATGATCTACGGGGTTGAGTCCAAGGCCGCCTTGCAGCGCTATTTCGACGGACCGGCGCCGGCCAGGTTCGCACAGCAGCGCAAACAATTCGAACATCACCTGCGCATGGAACGCGTGTTCGGCGCGGTCGATGCCTCGGTGACGGCGGCCGCAGTGTCTGGCTGACGAAGCGGCCTGCCAGCATCACTGGCTGGACAGCCGGGTGCTGCATCCCGCCGCGCTCATGGCCTGCGTGATCTCGTCCGCCCGCTCGGGCGTCAGGGGCTGACCAGCGACGAGCCTATCCTGCAACTCCCGGCACTCCTGCGCACGCTTTACTTGCCGTTGGAATTGGCCATCCGCCCCATCATGCGTGCCGGCGCAGCCGGCCAGACTTGTGATGGCGGCAAGCAAGGTGAGCGCGCGGCGCAGCCGGCCGATGTTCATGGTTTGCAAATACCTTCGGCAGAACGGTGGCACCCATTCCAACACCGAATCGTAAGCAAGACGTTGCGAGGGCCGGGATCACCGCAGCGTTCGTAAACAGTTCGTTGACGGGGCCATAACAAAATGGATTGGTCGTGTTGTCATGATCGCAAAGTTGCGACTTCTGAGCCGACGGATCGCAGGGGCCTTCGTGCCGTGATCGATGTCATCTAAGCGGGAATGTCATCTATGGGCGCCACGGAACCGACCTCATCCCCTTGCCGTTAGGTAGGGGACTCAAAGGAGCGTTCCATGTCCGACAACAAAAATCCGAACCAAAAGCAGCCGGGCGAGAAAAAGCCCGGCAAATTCCACTACAACCCAGGAAACATGTCGGGCAAAACGCTCGAGCAGTCCCGCGAAGAGGCCAACAGCGACCGCGAGGAGAGCCGTCACGAGCAGCGGGATCATAAGCGTTGATATAATCGACCGCGCGCCGGCAACTTCGCAGGCGGTCGATCGCGCAGCATGACGTCACCTATGCGAGATGCGTCATCTATGCGGCGGGACGTCATCTATGGCGCACACCGCCGTTGATGTGCCTGGCACGTCATCTATGGAAAAGACGTCATCTAAGGGCGTGGCTCACATAGCGCGTGCCAGCGCGCATGCGTTTCGAACCATGGCCGCACCGTCATTTATGAGAAAACGTCACCTATGGCACCGCCCAAGCCAGACGTACGCCGTGGTCACCTATGGCGACGGGCGTCATCTATGCGAGTTTGCTGCGGCGAACCGTACGTGCACTCGGTAAAGCTCGCTGGCAACGGGCAGAATCGGGTTCCGGGGCTGCGCAGGAAAAGTGGCAGTCGTGGGGCTAAACGGCTGACGCGAACGTATAATGGCGGCCCCGGCCCTCTTAGGCGATTATGTCTTCACCGCGCTGGACCCCCCACCCCCACCCAATCCAGTGCGATGTTTTCAAGCCCCGCCGTCCCCCCGGCGGGGCTTTGCTTTGTGGACCTGTCGCCGTCTTCAAAATCCGATGGCCCTCGTGGAACGGTTCGATTTGACTCTGTCGTGATTGGCTCGTGATAGCGCCGCGTCAAAAGCGACAAATCGGCCCTGGGATGCTCTGGTCCTCCTCCAAATGGCTGGTGCAGGTCTCGGCTCGTATTGCGTATTCGTCGAAAGAAGCGGTCATGCCCAACCTCATCATCAAGAATGCCAAGCTCCTGGATATCGGCGCCGGAGAGTTGCGACCCGGAGCGTCGCTTCGGACCGAAAACGATAAGGTCGTTGAAGTCGCCGAGGACGGTCGTGAACTAATTGCGAACTCCGATATTACGGTTCTCGACGCACAGGGCAAAACTCTTATGCCTGGGCTGATCGATGCACACGTGCATCCTTCGATCACCACGCTGGACCTCGCATCATACGTGCACCGACAGGCGTCTTGGATCGCCATTGAAATCAAGTTCATTCTTGAAGGTATGCTGCGACGAGGTTTCACAACGGTCCGTGATGCGGGCGGGCTGGATTCCGGCATTCCAATCGCAATCCAGCGCGGCCTCATTCGTGGGCCTCGAATCTTTCGGTCTTGGCGGGTGCTAAGTCAGACCGGCGGTCATGGCGACCTCACACCTGTCAGTGATCACCCTCAGCTCTGTGCGTGCACAATCCGGACAACGGCCTTCAGTCACATCGCGGATGGCGTGGACGCCGTCCGAAGAGCGGCGCGCGAGGAGCTGAAGGGAGGAGCGCATCAGATCAAGGTCATGGCAGGAGGCGGCGTCGCCACGCCATCCGACCCGATTGATATGATTCAATATACCGAAGAGGAAATCCGGGCTGCGGTGGAAGAGGCAAGCGCCCGGCGCACGTACGCATTCGCCCACGCATACATTCCGGAGGCCATCGCGCGCGCCGTCCGCGCGGGTGTGCGCTCCATCGAACACGGCAATCTGATCGATGACGCCTCGGCTCGTCTAATGACGGAACGGGGCTGTTATCTAGTACCAACTTTAGTGACCTACGATCAGATCGCGCAGTTCGGAAAATCACATAAATTTCCAGAGGGCAGTCTGCGAAAGCTTCAAGACGTGTTGCATGCCGGAAAAGGGGCAATCGAGACGGCGCTGCGCGCGGGGGTCAAAGTGGGCTTTGGTACCGACCTGCTTGGTGAAACCCACCCTGCCCAGAGCGAGGAGTTCAGGCTCAGGGAGCAAATACAGAGCGCCGCAGACGTTCTGCGTTCGGCGACGCTTGTCAACGCCGAACTCCTTCAGCAGGCTGGCCGGTTAGGTGTACTGAAGCCCTGCGCCTTCGCTGATCTCCTCCTCGTCAATGGCGATCCTCTCAAGGATTTGAGCCTTCTGAGCGGACAGGGAGAGCATCTCCACCTCATCGTCCGTGGTGGCGACATAATCAAGTGCACTCTTTGATGATCATGTTTCAGTAACCCGACGACTGCCTTCGCGTTCCTCAAACAGTACGTCCGATCCTGATGGACACCAGCCGTCAGGACCACAAGGGCTGACCTTCAACGAGTGCGATGCCAATCTCCTCGGCGTTGCCGCCTGGCTACAAGCAAAGCACTTGCGAAGGCGATGTAAGCCCGCCCACACGTGCCTCAGTTCAACGTCATGGCACTCACTCGTTGCTGGCTCGCTATCATTGCGGTTCGCAGCAGAAATTGTCGCGCGCGGTCGGGATTCTCGGCGATACGGCTCAGCTCGTCCAGGTTTCTCTGGCGCGTTGCAGGG
>JAFAXD010000031.1 GCA_019241285.1 Xanthobacteraceae bacterium
GCACGAGGCCGAGCGCGACAATCGCCGCAGCTCGCTCGCGTTCGATTGCCACGTCAGCAAATCGGATGGAGCCGCGCCGCGCCCGCAGCACGCCGGAGATCGTGCGGTTGAGCGTGGACTTGCCGGCGCCGTTGGAGCCTAGCACGGCGACGATCTCGGTCTCGCCGACGCTGAGATCGATGCCATGCAGGATCTGCGTCGCGCCATAACCGGCAACGAGATCCTTCACCGCAAGCAGCGCGCTACCGGACACCAGCGCCCCCCGCGGCAAGACGGCTCGCCGCCCCATGGCCCAGGTAAGCCTCGACCACGTGCGGGTTGCCGGCGACCTCGCGCGGCGCGCCCTGCGCGATGATCCGACCCTCGGCCAGCACCCAGACCTGTTCGGCGAGGCTCATGACCGCTTGCATGACATGCTCGATCATCAGGATGGTCACGCCCCGCGCCCGGATCGCCGAGATCACCGGCACCATGTCGCGGATTTCCGACGGGTTGAGCCCGGCCAGCACCTCGTCGAGCAACAGCAATTTCGGCCCGGTTGCCAGCGCCCGCGCGAGTTCCAGCCGCTTGCGCGCGGCGACTGTGAGGCTCGCGGCTGGTTTGTCCAGCTGATCGCCGAGCCCGACCGCGCGCGCAACCTCCCCCGCCGCTGCCAGCGCATCTTGGCGCGAGGGTCGCGAGAGGTGGGCCCCGACGGCGATGTTCTCGCGCACCGTGAGGCCGGCGAACGGCTGCACGATCTGAAACGTACGGGCGATGCCGCGCCGGGCCAGTTTGTAGGGCGGAGCGCCGGTGATGTTGTTGCCGGCATAAAGGACGCGCCCGCGATCCGGCCGCAAAACCCGGCAATGGCGGCGAACAGCGTGGTCTTGCCCGCGCCGTTCGGTCCGATCAACGCGGTGATCCGGCCCGTGTCCGCGCTCAACGAAGCATCGCTGAGTGCGGCGAGTCCACCGAAGCGCTTCGATACGCCTTCGACACGGAGGAGCACGTCAGCCATGCGCATGCTCCGGCGGCGTGACCTTTCGGGACGTCAATCGCTGCACGCCTTCGCGAAGGTCCGTCAGCAATCCCTCGATGCCGCGCCCGGCGAACGCAATTACCAGGATCAAAACGCAGCCATAGATCACGAGATCGAGGCCGGGCGCATCCCCGGCCACGAGTTTCGCCGCTTCGCCGGCAGCCCGCACCACCAGCGCGCCGAGCAGCGGACCAAAGACTGTGCCGAGACCGCCAATGACAGGGGCCAGCAGTGCTTCGATCGAGATCCATGGGCCGTAGGCAATGCCGGAATCAACAAACAGGAAATACTGCGCATAGAAGCATCCGCCCGCTGCCGTAATCGCGGCCGAGATCGCCATGGCGCCGAGTTTGACTGTCAGTGGATTGATGCCGAGCGCCTTGGCGGCATCCTCGTTCTCCCGCACGGCGACCAGGTAAGCGCCGAACCGGCTCTGCTCGATCAGGTGCACGATCAGAAGCGAGATCGCGACCAATGCGAGCGCGATCCAATAGAATGGCGCGCGGCTCTGGAACTGAAAGGCCTCTGGCCGCAGGTTGAGCGGGATCAGCGTACCGACGCCGGCGCCGGTGATCGGCGCCACGCTCGCCAGGATGCGCAGCACCTCCGCAAAAGCGAGCGTCACCAGCGCAAAATAGGAGCCGCGCAAGCCCGAGCGGAAGGCGAGCGCGCCGATGATGGTGCCGACCAGCGCGCCAGCCGCGATACCGATCAGGAACCCGACCCAGGCATTGATCCCGTAATGCACCTGCAGAATTGCGGTGACGTATGCTCCCGTGCCGAAGAACGCCGCATGGCCAAATGAATATTGTCCGCCGTAGCCGCCCAGCACGTTCCACCCCTGGCCCACCAGCGCGATGAGCAATGCGACGACCAGGAAGTTCAGCACCACGTTGGACGTGATCACGAGCGGCACTAGCGCCAGCAGCGCGATGCAGATGAGGATCGGCAGGAGCGCTCGCGTGCTCATGCGCGCTCTCCGAACAATCCGCTCGGGCGCAGCAGCAGCACCAGGATGAAGATGACGAAGATGCCGATCTGGCCGAGCGATTCGCCGAGATAAAGTCCCGACAGGCTTTCGACCACGCCGATGAAGAGCCCGCCGAGCAGCGCGCCGGCGACCGAGCCCATCCCGCCGAGCACCACGATGGTAAAAGCAATCAACACGAAGGCGTTGCCGGCGTGCGGATTGACGTAGTAGGTCGGCATGAGCAGGCACGCGGCGATCGCCAGGCACGCGGTGCCGAGCCCGAACGTCACGGCATAGATGTGCGCCACATCGATACCCGTCAGTTCGGCGCCGAGCTTCTCCTTGGCGACGGCGCGAATGGCTTTGCCCGTATCGGTCAAGCTGAGAATCGCCCACAGGATCAGTGCAAGGATCAGCACAACCACGAAGGCAATGACGCGCGGCACGGGGATGAAGGCAAAGCCGAGATCAACAACATTGAACGCATAATCGAGGTTGACGGTGCGGGTGTCGGCACGAAAGGCGTACAGGAGCCCATTTTCAATCACCACGGCGAGCCCGAGCGTCACCAGGAGCACATTGCGCTCCTCGCCGTGCGCGGCAGGGCCGATGACAAAGCGGTGCAGGGCGTAACCGAGCCCGAAAAACAGAGGCGTCAGCACGACCGCCGCCGCATATGGGTCAACGCCAAGCAGGCTGTGCGCGAAATAGGCCGCGAACATTGCCACGGTCAGCAGCGCGCCATGGGCGAAGTTGATGATGTGCAGCACGCCATAGATCAGGGTGAGTCCTAGCGCGACGAGCGCGTACACCGCCCCCATCATGAGTCCGTTGAGGACCGCGGGAATCAGGATGGTGGATGAGATCATCCCAAGTGCCTGAGCGATGCGGCTTCTTTACCCTCCCCCTTGTGGGGAGGGTCGACCGCCAAAGGCGGTCGGGGTGGGGGTAGGTGTGAGGTCGCACGGCCTGCCACCAAACGCCGACCCCCACCCCGGCGCTGCGCGCCGACCCTCCCCACCAAGGGGGGAGGGTAAACGTGCCGTGGTGAGATGCTCGTTAC
>JAFAXD010000064.1 GCA_019241285.1 Xanthobacteraceae bacterium
TTCAAGGTGATCCGCGACAGCTACGCCGACGGCCGCACGGCCTACGAGGCGCAGCTGACGTTAGTGCGGCCCGATCAGTATGTGGTGTGGTGCGGTGATCGCGCGCCGGGCGACCCGGCGCAGCTCATGGCAAGGGTCGCGGGGCAGGCTTAATCAGCGCCCGGCATTCCGGTCTCTACCTCTCCCCGCTTGCGGGGAGAGGTCGGCGCGAAGCGCCGGGTGAGGGGGTCTCTCCGCGAGTCTGAGCCTGGGGGGAGGCCCCCTCACCCGACTTTCTTCGCTGCGCTCGAAAGTCGACCTCTCCCCGCAAGCGGGGAGAGGTCAAGAAAGCGCGGCTCGCGCTTGGGCACGAAGCCGCCGGCGTTGAATGAGAGGAACACCGCCGCCCCGAGCACGCAGAGCATCGGGATCGCCGCGAAGTAGAATAGTGAGCCGGCCGGTAAGGCCATCGACAAAATCGCGCTGCCGATCAGCGGGCCGAGGATCGAGCCGATGCGGCCGATGCCCAGCATCCAGCCGGCGCCGGTGATGCGCACATAGGTGGGATACATGGTGGCGGTCGACATGTTGAGGCAGCCCTGACAGCCGACGATGAAGAAGCCGCTGATGAAGGTCGCGATCATCAACAACAACGCATGCGGACCGATCAGGCCGAGTGAGATGACGGCCAGCGCGCCACCAATCGCGAAGGCTCCGAGGATGCGGAACGGGCTGATCCGGTCCATCAGGAAGCCGACCGTGACGCCGGCGAATCCGGCGCCGACTTGGAACAGGCTCGCAATGAACACGGCTTGTTCTTCGGGAACACCCAGATCCTTAGTCAGGATCGGGATCCAGTTCACCAGCAAATAGAGATTGAGCAGCACGAAGAAAGCCGCGAACCAGAACGGCAGCGTGAGGACCGCGCGACCCTCGGTGAACAGGTGGCGCACCGGCAGCCCACGCCGCTGCTCATCGATGACGGTGAACTGCGCGTCGGGCGGTGCCTGAAAGCTCGGGTCGATCTTGTTCAGAATGGAACGCACGCCCGCGCTGCGCCCAGGTTGGCCTGCGAGGAAGCGCAGCGATTCCGGCAGCCACGCGATCAGGACCACACCCATGACCACCGCGGCCGCGCCGCCGGCGATGAAGACCGATCGCCACCCATAAGCAGGCATCAGCGCAATTGCGATCCAGCCCGAGGCCGCGCCACCGCCGATAAATCCCAGCGAAGCAAGTCCCATGATAGTGTAGCGCGCGCGCTTGGGCACATACTCAGCGACGAGTCCGAGACTGTTGGGGAGGGCGCCACCAAAGCCGAGGCCGGCGCAGAAGCGCAGCGCCATCAGCTCCCAGGTATTGTCAACGAAGGCAATGGCGAAGCTGAAAGCGCCGAACAGAAAGACCGAGAGGATCATGACCGCGCGGCGCCCGATCTTGTCGGCGACCGGGCCAAAGATGAGCGCCCCGCCGGCCATGCCAATGAGGCCCGCGGAAAATACCCAGCCCATCTCGCCGAGAGTGGGATGCAGCTCGGCCCGAATCCGCGCGCCGGTATAGCCGATCGCCTGCAGGTCGATGCCGTCGCAGATCTGAAGCAGGATGCAGAGCGCGAGCACGCGCCCCTGAAACCAGGAGAAGCGGCGCTCATCGATGAAGTTGGTGACATCGATGACCGGCCCGCCCACCATGCTGTCCTCCCTGCCTCGGCATTACGTATCGATTTGAATTTACCCAAACACGTTGACGCCGGGTCGGCAAGCTATCCCGTTAGCTTCAGCGCAACCGCCAGTCGGTGCATTGGCAGCGCGGGGAGCCTTGCTTATGGTGCGCGCGGCCGAGCTGTTCGGCCACGCACAGGAGGATTGAAATGCGAGTGATTCTTGCTGCTGTCATCGTTGCTGCGGGCATGGGCGCGCTGGCGTCATTGGGCGCGTCGGCCGCGCCTGCCAATGGCGCCGCCATCGCCAATGCATCGGCGCAAACGAGCACGGTGCAGTCGGTGATGGGCGGTTGCGGCCGCGGCTGGCACCGTGGCCCGCGCGGCGGCTGCCGTCCGAACTGAGGCCCCCGCACGGCGGAATCCCCCGCAATAATTTCAGCGATATCGCTCCGGCGCGGTTCACCCGCTCCGGAGCTTTTTTGTGGATCACTTCGTCAGAGACGCGATGGCGGCGACCAGGAAGATCGTGAAGATTGCCCCGATTACGCGGAGCACCACGAGCCATTTCTCGACGTGGCGTGTCTGCGCCTCGCTGATCGGCAAGACCGAGACCTTGCAGCCCAGAACCGACATCGGTTTGGGCGCGCTGCCGGCAGAAGCCGCCTTGAGCTCGCCGCGCGCTGCGGGACGATAGAATTTACTGATCGCGTAGTGCTCATCGCGGATGTGATAAACCGGAAGTAATCGGTCAAAAAGGAACAGGAACCCGAGCGGCCAAATATCCGGCGCAGCGGTCGATGGCGCTCCATCCTCGCGCTTAGGCTCAAAGCCGACGACGCGTAAACGGAGCCAGAACCAGAGTGCAAACACGACGACGGTGATGAGGATCGACCAGACTACCTTGGCCGGGCGCAACCCGTAATCGGCGAGCCCGTAAAGACCCCAGTTGAACGCCAGCATCGCGAGATCGACACCATTGTTGGTGATTGATGCGAGAATCCCTCGGGACGGAGCAGGCCCACTCGCGGGTATATCCCCTGGATGCTGAGCCAGGTCTTGCTCTGTCGCGGCTGTCGGCGCCGGGTCGGCTGATTCGTCTCGGTCCGGACATTGGCCAGTCACAGCGGCAAGCCAGCGCAGCGTGGCGAAGCGCGCGGTCTTTGCGCAAAGATCATAGGTCTGACGCCCAACCCGCAGATTGACGGCGCTTTCCCCAGCACGTTCGAACGCCGCGGCAAACGCGGCGAACGGCTGCGATGAAGGCGCTTTGTTCTTCTCCAGCCAACGCAGGACCTTATCGGAGCTGGGTAGCTCGACCTGGGTGGCGAGTTGCACCATATCGCCGGTACAAGCTGGCGCCGCATTGTGAATGCGATCGAAATTCAGACCGTCGATATAGGTGAAGTAAGGCGCCGCCTCGTCATCAAAATTGTAGATGAGCGCTCCGGCACTCGCTCCGATCGCTTCCAGCTTGTGTTTGCCAACGGTCAGATTGTATCCGTCGCTTCCTGGCGGCGGATTGGCGCCGCCCGCCCCCGCCAGATCAACAATCAGATTGCCGGTTACTCTGGTGCCGTTCAACGCCAGGATCGACACAGGGTCAGCCTCGGCGGGTCGCGGCTGCTTGGGGGCGAGCCAGGCGAACAGGGTAATGCAGGAGGCGGAGCGCACGTTGCTGTCGAACAGATAGAACTCCGCATAGGCACTTTCCGATGTACGTTCGCAACCGCGCATGACGCCGCTAGCCAGGTTCCTCTGGACACGGTGGGGCCGCGGCGCGGTGGCGATCCGCAGCGCGGTCGTGACCATTGGCTGGACCGCGGGACTGTCAAACAATTCTCGCGTCTTGGTCAGCGATAGCGTCCGGTCCCACCAGGGGTATTCAATATCGGCCTCTTGCGGGACCGCCTGCATGCGGCCGAACCCAGCGCCGCTGGCGGTAAAGTAATTCATGGAACTTGAATTAATGTGGTAGGCGCAACGCGCTTCGCTATTGTTGAGGCCGAGCGTGCCGCCGATATTGGTGGAAAGGACAGAGAGCTGCGTGAAGGCTGAGTTGTCGAGGCGCAGATCGCCGGAAAAACTGCTCCGGTGAAATTGCGTGTCGGACAGTATCAAGCTGTCGCTTTGCCACCATGTCCCGTCAATCAGGCTATCGTTGACCAGCAGCTGATCGATGAAACTCGAACCGCCATAGACCGAGCCGTCCACGTGGGCGCGGTTGAGCAGCAAGTTTCCGAGAATGAGGGTGTGCTCGAAACTCAGGTCCCCCCGCATGCGCAGATTGCGCGCGTCCAAGTGCCCGTTCACGAGCGCGTAGTCGATGACGACCGAGTAGGGCAGATCGAGACCAACCAGATCGATGTCGCCGCAGAAGATGCCGCCGATGATCCGGATCCCCGACGGCGCAATCGCGTCCTTCCGGGCGGCTATGCGTTTGATGATATCGCCCGGAAGGTGCCGCGGGTCGTCTGTGCTGCGACAGACTTGATTCCAATCCGCGTCGGACAGCGCCACGGGCATCTTCTCGCTTTGCGCAAACCCAGCCCCGACGCCGTAGGGTTCGCAATGGAAGTGAGGCACCATAACGGCTTCGCGCCCTTGCGACAGGCAGGCGACGATGGCCTGGACGTTTGCCTCGCTTGGCTGGGACGCGCTGCTGTCGTGCCTGGTCCCTTGAGCATGCGCCGCCGCGGTGACGACGGCGATGCAGGCAAGGATGAACAGGACGGCTATCGGTCGCGATCGCATCGACGACCTCTCGGAGATGGATGTAGAATAGTCTGCAAAAGACTTCGCCGGTACCGATTTTAGCCTATCAGGGCTTGCCGAAGTTTTCCTGTGAGGCAGGTCACAGGCGGTCAACCGGTTGAGAACACCGGTGGCGTTGCTTACAAACTGATCCGATGCACCCCATTACCATCCGCATGGCCGGCTACGGGCCGCCCGATACCGGCTTCAGCCGCGCGCTCGAGCGCATCGGCGAGCGCGTCACCCGCCGTTTCGGCGACCAGGTCGACGTCAATTATGTCTGGAATATCATGGATTTCGGCTATCGGGCCGAGGACATCCTGTGGCTGGTCGAGAGCGGCGTGCTCACGCTTGGGTATCAGTCATCGAGCTATCTAACGGATCGCGTGGCGGCGCTCGGGTTTGTTGATCTGCCGTTCCTATTCCACTCGAACAGCCAGGCCCGGGCCGCCATGGACGGCGTGCTGGGCGAGTTGTTGGTGAAGGCGATCGAGGAGCGCACCGGCCACCGGATCCTGGGCTGGTTCGAGAACGGCTTCCGCCATATCTCCAACCGGCTACGCACCGTGCGCCGGCCGGCGGATCTTGCCGGGATGCGCATACGCGTGCTGCCGAGCGAGATCCAGAAGCGCACGTTTGCGCTGCTCGGTGCGACGCCGATGCGCATGGACCTTACCGAAGCGATCCGGATGATCGCGGCGGAGGAGCTTGATGCGCAGGAGAACCCGCTCGCCAATACGGTCGTGTACGGGGTACACAAATTTCATCACTTCCACACCCTGACCAGTCATTTCTACATTTCGCGCCCGATCTTCGTGAACCGCGCCCAGTTCGATGCGTGGCCGATGGAGTTGCAAGACGAGATGCGCGCCGCGGTGGCCGATGCGGTGATAGTCCAGCGCGGTCTCGCGATCGAGGAACACGAGACGGCGCGGCAGGCCATTCTGGCGCAGGGGTGCGAGATCATTGAGCTCGACCCCGATGAACACCGGGAGTTCGTGGCCGCGGTTTCGCCGATGTATGCGGAGGCGCGCAATACATACGGGGTGCACATGTTTGATCTCGCCGGCGTCACACCATGAAGGCCTCCGCCAAGAGCGTCGGACTTGCCATCATCGGCGGCGGGCGCGTCGGGCTCTTTCGCGGCGAGGTGGCGGCGCGGCACCCGGCGGTCGGATGGATCGGGCTTGCGGAGAAGAACCCGAACCGGGCCGGTGAAGTGGCGCCGCGCATCAACGCTGAGTTCGTCACCCAGGATCACCGCGAATTGCTGCGGCGGCCGGAGGTCACGGCAGCAATCATCTGCACGGACGAGCATCTGCATGTGGATCCGATCATGGCCGGGGTCGAGGCAGGTGTACCGATGCTGATTGAGAAGCCGCTTGCCACCGATCTCGCCCAATCGGCGCGCGTCCTCAGGGCCATCGAGGCGGCTGGGATCGATGCTGTCGTTGGATACACGCAGCGCTTTCGCCGGCGCTGGCTCGCCGCCAAGGAGAAGTGCCGCACCGGCGCGCTTGGAGATATCACACTGGTGACATCGCGCGCGTTCATGAACCGGTTGGTCGCGATCGACAATTACAAACGCACCGATGATCCCGCAAGTATCTCGCCGCTGGTAATCTCGGGCACGCACGCGCTCGATATCTGCATGTGGTGCCTGGAGGGCAAGACACCGGTCGAATGCTACGCGCGCTCGATCGACAAAGTGTTGGGGCCACGCTATGGCGGGATCGATGCGACCGCCGGCATGATCACGTTTTCCGACGGGACCGTTTATCACCTCAACATTTCCTGGGCGCTGCCGGTCACGTGGCCGGGCGCCGTTTACAGCCTTGACGTCGGTATTGTTGGAACGACGGGCGTGCTCACCATCGATGACACGCATCGCGACATCGTGCTCGCGGTCGGAAAGCCGCAGCAGGAAGGCTACAACCCGGACGCAAGCCGCCTGGTCGATTTCATGGGCAGCTATCCGCCCGGCGACATGGCGCTCGGCGAACTGCGCGGACCGATGGCGGAGGAAACAAACTCCTGGCTTTCGCGCGTGTCGCTCGGGCTGCCGAGCCCGGCCGCGACCGTCGCCGAAGCGCACCGCAATCTCATGCTAACCAAGGCGCTCGATCTCTCAGCGAAACGCAGGGAGCCGGTGCGTTTGCCGCTGGACGCCGATCAAACACTCACCTGAAACCGCCGCACTTTCTCCTCGTCAACCGTGATGCCCAGACCGGGGGCATCCAGCAGGTCGGCGAAGCCGAGAGAGACCGGAAGCGGCGTTTGCGTCACATCTTCGGCAACGCCGGTGTGGGTCAGCGTGAGTCCCCAGGCCACATTCGGCATGACGGCGGCGACATGCAGCGCGGCGGCGCAGCCGATGCTGGACTCGCCGGTCTTGCACGACACGTTGACATGCATACTGAGATCATCGGCGAGCCGCGCGCCGTCGAGCATCCCGGCAATGCCGCCCAGTTTGATGGACTTCAGGCTCACACCTCGCGCCGCGCCCTGGGCATGATGGCGGGCAATGTCGTCGGCCGAATGAATTCCCTCGTCGGCGCCGATCGCGATGGGGGTGGCCGCCGCCACGGCGGCCATGCCGGCATGGTCGTGACCGGCAACCGGCTGCTCGAGAAAATCCAATCCCGCATCGGCGACGGCGCGCACGAAGGCGATAGCCTGATCGATCGCAAATCCCTGGTTGGCGTCGGCGGAGATCAGGCAATCCGGGCCGAGGACCTCGCAGATCGCGCGCGTGCGCGCCGCGTCCTTCTCCGGCCCGTCCACGCCGACTTTGATTTTGAAGGCAGTGAAGCCCTTGGCTTTTTTCGCTGCCGCGTCGGCGAGGTCGCCGTCGAAATCGCCGCCACCGATGACGCCGAGAATCGGCAGCCGGCTGCGGTGCTTGTTGCCGAGCAAAGCGTGCACAGGTCGGCCGGTGGTGCGGCCAGCGAGATCATGCAGTGCGATCTCAATTGCGGCCTTGGCGCCGTTGTTGCCGTACATGCGCGCCTCCATGACGGCACGGGCACCAGCGATGTCGCCAAACTCGCGGCCGATCAAAACGGGCGCGAGGTACTGCACGGCGGCCACCATGCTGGCGAGGGTCTCGCCGGTCATCGTCGGCGCCGACGCGGCTTCGCCCCAGCCCGTGAGCCCATCGTCCGCCTCGATGCGCACCAGCACATTGTCGGCGCGCGCGATTGTTTCGCCGGCCATGATTAGCGGCTTGAGCATCGGCAGGCTGACGGCGATCGGCTCGATACTGCGGAGGCGCATGCGTGACCTACAATTTCTTGATTCCGGCTTGCTTAATGATGTCGGCAAACATCGGCACCTCGCGCGCGACGCGCGCCATGTGATCCTTGCCGGTCTTGGCACGGATCTCGAAGCCGGATTTGGCGAGGAGCGCACGCATGTCCGGCCGAGCCAAGATGGCTAGCGCCTCCTGCTCGAGCCGGCTCACGATTTCAGGCGGCGTGCCAGTGGGCGCCATCAACGCCGTGTAGGTGTCGAACACAAAGTCCTTGTATCCCTGCTCCTGCATGGTTGGAACCTCTGGAAGGTCAGGCCAGCGGTTCTCGCTGCAGATGGCAAGCCCGCGAACGGTGCCTGCTTTGATGAACGGGATAGCGGGCGCGATGGTGCCGGAGGAGAGTTGCACCGTCCCACTGAGCAACCCCTGCAGCGCTTCGCCACCACCGCCAAATACGATGGAGGCCATTTTGGTCAGGCCTTCGCGGATCTTCAGGACTTCGGCTTCGAGCTGCGGCGTGGTGCCGACCGGCGGCACGGAGACATTGAATTTCTCCGGGTTCGCTTTTGCCAGCGCGACGAACTCCTTCATGTTGTTGACGCCAAGCTCGGGCTTGGCCGAAAACAAATTGGGTGAGGCGGCAAGCTCGCAGATCGCGACGAAGTCCTTGAACGGATCGTAGGGCAGGGTGTTGTAGAGCCCGGGATTGACCGCAAACACGCTTGTCGCCAGCAGCAACGTGTAGCCGTCGGCATCAGCACGCGCCACATATCCCATGCCGATATTGCCGCCGGCGCCGCCTTTGTTCTCGATCACGAACGAGCCGGACAGCTTTTCCTGCAACGCCGACGCCATGATGCGGGCGATGATGTCGGATGGCCCGCCCGGCGAATTGGCAACGACGATGCGGACCGGCCGATCCGGATAGGCGGCGAGTGCCGCGCCGGCGCGCAGCAGGGCCGGAGCGGCGAGGCCGGCCGCGATCGATTTGATCAAAACGCGGCGCGTCGGCGCCGCGCGAGCTACGCGCACTCCCGCCATGGCTTCCTCCGGACCGTTATGGTTTTGTTGACCTACAGTCGCGCAGGTCGCCGGTTTGTGCAATCCGCCTTGACTTCGCCGCAGTGTCCGGCTTACTTTGCGATACAAAGTAATTGGCGGGGAACATGCCGGACCTCGACAAGGCCCTGGCGGATATCTCAGCGATCCGTAGCCAGATCGCGCGCGACGCCGAGTTTCGCGGCTATGGGCCGATCACGATGGCGGCGACCGGCGCCCTTGCGATCATCGCCGGCGTTGTTCAGGCGCTGTGGATCCCGGATCCAACCAACAACATCATCGCCTATCTCTCCCTTTGGATTGCAACGGCGACGCTCTCCGTGATTCTGGTCGGCATCGAAATGGTGGCGCGTTCGCGCCGCATCCATCGCGGGCT
>JAFAXD010000134.1 GCA_019241285.1 Xanthobacteraceae bacterium
GTTTTACGCCCAGTACGAATCGATCCAGCCGTGGCTGCAGACGGAAACGCCGGCGCCCGGCTCGCGCGAGCGGCTGCAATCGCCGGAAGACCGCGCCAAGCTTGATGGCTTGTACGAATGTATCTTATGTGCCTGCTGCTCGACCTCCTGCCCGAGCTACTGGTGGAACTCCGATCGCTTCCTTGGCCCCGCGGCGTTGCTGCAGGCCGCGCGCTGGCTCGAGGATTCACGGGACGAAAACAGCGGTGAGCGGCTCGACAACCTCGAGGATCCATTCCGGATCTATCCGTTGCCGCACCAGCCGGTGGTCAAGGACCTGGTCCCGGACCTCACCAACTTCTACGCTCAGCATGCGTCGGTCGAGCCATGGCTCAAGACCGAAAGCGCGACCCCGCAAAAGGAGTGGCGGCAGAGTCACGAGGAACGCGTCAAACTCGACGGCCTTTATGAATGCATCCTCTGCGCCTGCTGCTCGACTGCATGTCCGAGCTACTGGTGGAACTCCGATCGCTTCCTCGGCCCGGCGGCGCTGTTGCAGGCGACGCGCTGGCTCGAGGATTCGCGTGACGAAAACAGCGGTGAGCGCCTGGATAATCTGGAGGATCCGTTCCGGATCTACCGCTGCCACACGATCATGAATTGCGCCAAAGCGTGCCCGAAGGGCCTCAATCCGGCCAAGGCGATTGCCGATACCAAGCGCAAGCTCGTCGAGCGGCAGGTGTAAGGTCCTCGCACCCAGCGGCCGAGGCGAGGGCGGTCGTGATCGACCATATTGGATTTCCGGTCTCGGATTACGAGCGGGCGAAGGCATTCTATGCGGCCGCGCTAGCGCCGCTCGGTTACACGCTGATCATGGAGATTGGCGCCGACAAGACCGAGAGCGCTTCTCCGGCCGCCGGCTTCGGCGCCAGTGGCAAGCCCGATTTCTGGATCGGCGGCGAGGGCGGGATTAACCGGCCGCTGCACGTCGCGATCGTTGCCAAGGACCGTGCCACCGTAGACGCCTTCCATGCGGCCGCGCTCGCCGCGGGCGGGCGCGACAACGGATCCCCCGGACTGCGTCCGCACTATCACCCACATTACTATGGTGCATTCGTCCTTGACCCGGACGGGCACAACATCGAGGCGGTGTGTCACACCCCTGCTTGAGCTGACGTGTGCTCCCTACTCTCCCGGTCCCGGCTTGGGATCGCGGACGAGTACAGTTTTTTCGCTTCCTCTCCGTCCCGCAGCAATTGTAGGCTCGGCCCTACAGGGGGGAACTGTCGCACCCTCAATAACCACGTGGTTACGGATTCGGTGTGCAGTGCAAAATCTCGATCCATGCGGGAGTCCAGCAAGGGTGGGCCGAATGCCGCAAAGGCTCGCGTTCGCACAGGACATCTGGTAGGCACGCGAGCTGATGTTGCAACGAAGACGAGATGATCGCGGCCGGGCTGAGACCATTGCAGCCGAGCCTGGCAGCTTGATGGATCGCCTGCGCGTTGCCGCCCAGGCTATAGACGACAACATCGGTTGGCACAGAATCGGCGTGATGCTCAGTGTGTGCATCATCGCGATTGCTTGCTTCGTGCTGTTCCGCACGTTGCGGGACATCGACCTGCGCGAGGTGCTCAATGCGATCGAGACCACGCGACCGCGCAACATACTGATTGCCGCGTTGTTTGTTGCTGCCGGCTATTTCACGCTGACGTTTTATGATCTGTTTGCTCTGCGCAACATCGGCAAGCCGCACATTGGCTATCGCATCGCCGCGATGGCGGGTTTCACCAGCTACGCGGTCGGTCATAATATCGGCGCCAGCGCTTTCACCGGCGGTGCCGTGCGCTACCGCATCTACTCCCTACATGGCCTGTCCGCCGTCGACGTCGCCAAGCTCTGCTTCATCACCGGCCTGACGTTCTGGCTCGGCAACGCAACAGTCCTGGGGCTCGGTATTCTCTATACGCCGCGGTCAGCCAGCGCGATCGATCAGCTCCCGATCTGGTTCAATCGCACGGCGGCGGTGGTGACGCTCGCGGTGTTGATGGCCTACGTGGCCTGGGTTTGGAAAACGCCGCGGCGCGTGGGTCACAGCACCTGGGAAGTGACCCTGCCGAATGGACCTCTAACCCTGCTGCAGATCGGCATCGGTGTCATGGATCTCGCTTGCTGCGCGCTTGCCATGTACATGCTGTTGCCCAGCGAGCCATATTTCGGTTTTGTCGAGCTGGCGGTCATTTTTGTCTCGGCAACTCTGCTCGGCTTTGCCAGCCACTCGCCCGGTGGGCTCGGCGTATTCGACGCCGCCATGCTGGTTGCCCTCTGGCAGTATGATAAAGAGGATCTGCTCGCGGGTTTGTTGCTGTTTCGTCTTCTCTACTACATTGTTCCCTTCGCGATCGCGCTTGCCATTCTGGGAATCCGCGAACTCTGGCTGGGCTGGAAACGTCAAAACATTCATCCGGTCGGCGGGCTCACGCCCGAGCGGCATAATCGAAGCGGCCAGGATGCAGGCTAAAAAGTTCCGCTTTCGGTCCTCCGCCCCTTGTTTTTTTCATGTATTTGGCCGACAGGCTGTTCGCCCTCGAATCCGTTAGTGCCCCGTTTGCGAAGTTCGTGATAGCTCGCGGCACTTGCGGCAGGTGACGAAGGAACGTCAAATCGGCGGAACTAGCGCATGTCCCGGACAAAGCCTGCCCCGCACTCGATGCGGGGTGGTCACCGGTTTTCCGAAAAGGACATGCGGAAAATGAAAGATTTTAGAGCGCGCCCGATTCCATTCAATCGGGATGCGCTCGTGGGGTTGTCCCATGGCGATTGAAGCCGATCGAGCTGCGGCCCCAGTGGGGGAAATCTGGAACCGGCTCAAACGCGGGCGCTTCGTCATCATTGCCGCCGCTGCCGTATTCGGCATCCTGGTGGCCGTCGCGGCCGTTGCGCCCCTCGAAGCCCTGATCGGATTTGCCATCGTCGGACTGGCATCGCTGCTCGGCCCTCCGGAGGAGGTCGAAGGCGCCGGGGTGCCGCGCGGCCGCGAGGCCCTGGGGCAACTCGCGATCGACCGCGCCATTGAGGCCGCCATTGCGGGTCTGCCGGATCCGGCGATCGTGCTCGACCAGCAAGGGATTGTGGTGGCGTTCAACGAGCACGCGCGCAGCATCGCTCGGGCGCTTGCGGTGGGAGAGCCGGTTTCATTCGCCTTACGCATCCCCGACGTCCTCGCCGCCATCCGCCGCGCCACCTCGACGCGCCAGGGGGAGCGTGTCGAATTTCAGGTGCGCGTTCCGGACCGATGGTTTGAAGGCTTTATCGAGCCCATTCTCTTGCCGGGCGAGCCCGGTCGCGAGCTGGTCTTGGTCGCGCTGCACGACCTCACCCCGATCCGACGGGTGGAGGAAATGCGCGCCGATTTCGTGGCCAACGCCAGCCACGAGTTGAGGACCCCACTCGCGTCCTTGGCGGGATTTATCGAAACATTGCAAGGCTCGGCTCGCGACGACGCCCAGGCGCGCGAGCGCTTTCTCCACATCATGAAGGCGCAAGCGATGCGCATGGCGCGCCTGATTGATGACCTGTTGTCGCTGTCGCGCATCGAGGTCAAGGCGCATATGCGGCCGCAGACGTTCGCTGATCTGGTTGCCATCGTGCGCCAGGTTGCCGACGGCTTGCAGATGCTGGCGCATGACCGCGGTGTCGAGATCAGGATCGAGATGCCACAGGCACCACTCGCGGTTCGCGGCGACCGCGATGAGCTCATTCGGGTGTTCGAAAACCTTATCGAAAACGCGCTTAAATACGGCGCGACCGGCAAGCGCGTGGAGGTGAGCGGCCACCGCGAGTTGGGTTCCGACGGGGAGGAGGAGGCAGTAATCTCGGTCCGCGATTTTGGACCGGGCATCGCCCCTGAACATCTACCACGACTGACAGAGCGCTTTTATCGCGTCGATGTTGTGGAAAGCCGTGCGCAGGGTGGAACAGGGCTTGGGCTCGCGCTCGTGAAGCACATTCTCAATCGCCATCGCGGTCGGCTGAGCATCGACAGCACGCCCGGAAACGGCGCTACTTTCATTGTCAGATTTCCCCTGGCGGAACCTGGGCAAGACACAAATCAGCGAGCGAAATCATCTATTTAGACTGTCACGGTACTGTCATCAAAACATCATAGAACGATGACGTGGCGAGCGTAGGCCTCGCGTCGACTTCAGGCAGGGACAGGCGCGGGTTAGTCGTTCTCTGCCGGAGGCGCATTTGGTCTGCAAAACCGACGAACCCTAACATCAGACCAAAACCAACAATGCGAACCGATGGCCGAGCCGCGGGTTAGGCCCGTGTGCCCTTTCGGCTGCACACATGGAGAGAGCCAGTGAAGCCTTTGAAAACGCTGATTACGGCGGGCGCGTTCGCCGCTTGCGCCGTCACGATGGCCAACGCACAAGACATCTCGGGCGCCGGTGCAACGTTTCCCTATCCGATCTACGCCAAGTGGGCCGACGCCTATAAGAAAGAGACCAACGTCGGACTCAATTATCAGTCGATTGGTTCGGGCGGCGGTATCAAGCAGATCGAGGCGAAGACCGTGACGTTCGGAGCCAGTGACGCGCCGTTGAAGGGGGCAGAACTCGAGAAAGAGGGACTGGTGCAGTTCCCGATGGTGATGGGTGGGATTGTCCCGGTCGTGAATATCTCAGGCGTTACTCCCGGAGAGCTTGTGCTGGACGGGCCCACGCTTGCGAAGATCTTTTTGGGCGACATCAAGAACTGGAACGATCCTGCGATCGCCAAGCTCAATCCGGGAGCAAAGCTGCCTTCACAGGCCATCGCCGTCGTGCATCGCTCGGACGGTTCCGGCACGACCTTCAACTTCACCGACTATCTCCAGAAAGTGAGTGCGGACTGGAAGAGCAAGGTCGGATCTAACACGGCCGTCGAGTGGCCGGTTGGGATCGGCGCCAAGGGCAACGAAGGCGTCTCGAACAACGTCGGTCAGACGCAAGGCTCGATCGGCTATGTCGAATATGCCTATGCCAAGCAGAATAAGCTCACCTACACCAAAATGATCAACAAGGAGGGCAAGACCGTTGCCCCCACGATGGAGGCGTTCCAGGCCGCTGCGGCCAGCGCCGATTGGAACTCGGTCCCGGGTTACGGGGTCATCCTGAGCGATCAGCCGGGAGCCGGCTCGTGGCCCATGACTGCTGCAACCTGGATCCTCATCCACAAGCAGCCACAGGATTCCGCATCGGCAGCTTCCGCGCTGAAGTTCTTCGACTGGGCCTACCACAACGGCGGCAAGATGGCCGAGGAACTCGATTACGTCCCGATGCCGAGCAACGTGGTGAGCTCGGTTGAACAGACGTGGGCGAAAGACATCAAGGACGCCGGCGGTAAGCCGCTGTACGCCCTCTCGCACTGAGACAACCTTGCAGGAAGGCGCTCCGTGTTGAGCGCCTTCCTGCTCCTTAGCGGTCCAAGTCTCCGGTCCAACTCACCTGTATTCCAGAACGTGTTGACGGCTTTGTGTCCTCTGATGATTGCGCTTGCAGGCCTGACGCGACCGGCATTCAATGCGCGTAGAGGGACCTGTGACTGACGTCGCGATACAATCCCGGGCTTTCGAGAAGATCAGCCAACATGCGCGCAGCCAGGCGCTCGCGCGATTCCGGTTCAATGATGGCTTGTTCTTTCAGCTCACGCGTGCGAGCGCAATCATTGTTCTGGTTCTTCTGGCGGGCATCATCCTGTCGCTGATCTTCGGTGCGGCGCTGGCGCTGGGAACCTTTGGTTTCAATTTCCTGATCAGCGAACGCTGGAATCCCGTCACCGAAGTCTTCGGTGCCGCCGCCCCGATCTACGGGACGGTGGTCACGTCAATCATTGCCTTGCTGATTGCGGCGCCGGTCGGCTTGTTGATCGCCTTGTTTCTAACCGAACTCTGTCCGATGTGGCTCAGGCGCCC
>JAFAXD010000238.1 GCA_019241285.1 Xanthobacteraceae bacterium
TCGCGGACTGCGATGATGGCCGTTCCCGTATTGCCGCGCAGCAGATTGCGCGCGAGCACGAATAGAGCGATCGCGAACATCAGCGCGACCATATAGAGCCACTGGTCCCAGGCGAACGGAAGCCCAAACGGGGCCGAGAAGGGCGAGACGTAAGTTCCCTGGACGCCGCCCGTCCAAGGCTCGAGCGCGCGAAACTTCAACAGCTGCGGCGTGGCGACTGCGAGCGCGAACGTTGAGAGCGCCAGGTAGTGACCTTCGAGCCGCAGGGCAGGCAGTCCAAACAAGAACCCGGCGATCAGGCAAACCACCCCGGAGATCGGGATCGCGCCCCAATAGGGTATCCCGGTTCGCTCCAGGAGAATTGCTGTGGTGTAGGCGCCGATCGCGTAAAAGGCGCCGTGGCCCAGCGAAATCTGGCCGTTGAAGCCGGTCAGGATGTTGAGGCCGAGGAGGGCGATCGAATAAATGATCACCATCGTGAATTGGAGCAGTCGGTAGCTGCTCGCCACGAAGGGAATTGCGAGCGCGATGACCAGCAGGGCAACGAGTGCCGCGACCCGAATGAGACGGGTATTGGTGCCGCTGGCTGCAGCCGCGCCTACCCTGCGCGTCACTTCGCCTTGCACCACCGCCATGATCAAACCCGCGTCATCGTGGTGTATCCGAACAATCCGGCCGGCCGCGTGACCAGCACAACGATGATGATCACAAGCGCGACAGACAATTTGAGTTCAGTACCGACCACGTAGGCGCCGGCGAGGTTTTCGATTACGCCAACGATTAAGCCGCCGGCCGCGGCGCCCCACGGATTGTTGATCCCGCCGAGCAGTGCGGCAGCAAATCCATAGAGCAGAATCCCGCCCATCATGTTGGGCTCAATGTAGACGATCGGAGCCGCCATGATGGCGGCGATCGCGCCGACGGCACCTGCCAGTCCCCACCCCAGCGCCAGCATCCACCCCACCCTGATGCCAACGAGACGGCTCGCGTCGGGATTCTGCGCCGCCGCCCGCATGGCAAGACCGAGCGGTGTGAAGCGAAAGAACAGATAGATGACCAGCAACATCAACAGCGTGACGCCGACCATCCCGATCTCGTGCGCCGACAGATAACGCCCCCCCAGCCCCGCTGGGAAGGGTGACGGGAACGCCTGCACGTTGTAGGTAAACAGCCATCCGGCCAAGCTGTTGATAATGAACAGGAGACCAAGAAATACGACGACGACCGACAGAACCGGCGCCTGCTCAAATGGACGGATGATGATGCGCTCGATCGCAACACCACTCACGAACCCGAAGGTAAGCGCGAGCAGGAACGCTGCCCAGTAAGGAACACCCGCCTGGATGAGAATGAGGGCGATGTAGGCGGAGAACATCCCCTGCTCGCCTTGGGCAAAATTGATATGATGCGTCGCCTGGTAGATCATCACCAATGCAAGCCCGATGCTGGCATAGATGCCGCCATTGGCGAGCCCTGACAGAAACTGGTGCAGGAACGCTTCCATCAGGTTCTCAATATCCCAGATAGGCCCGACGCACGGCGGCGTTGTCGCTGACGATCGACGCCGGCCCGTCCATCACAACGCGCCCCGTTTCCAGCAGATACACATGCGTTGCAAGCGCGAGCGCCAGGCTTGCGTTCTGCTCCACGAGCAGCAGGCTGACGTTCTCCTCCTCATTGATCCTGCGCAAAATGCGAAAAATCTCCTGCACGATCAGCGGCGCGAGACCGAACGAAGGCTCGTCCAGCAACAAGAGCTTTGGCCGCAGCATGAGGGCGCGGGCGATGGCGAGCATTTGCTGTTCACCGCCGGACAAGGTACCCGCCTGCTGCCGGGCGCGCTCCTTAAGCCGCGGAAAATACGTGTAGGCGCGCTCAAAATCCTGCGCGACGGCAGTGCGATCTCGCCGTGTGTGAGCACCCAGAATGAGGTTCTCTTCGACGGTCAGATGGACGAACGTGCCCCGCCCATCCGGCACGTGCCCAATGCCGAGCCGGACGATGTCTTCTGTCGCCCACGTTTCGATCCGCCGTCCTTCGAACAGGATGGCGCCGGAATTGCGCACCTTCATGTTGCAGATCGCGCGCAGCAACGTGGTCTTGCCGGCGCCGTTGGCACCCAGCAGCGTGGTGATGCCGCCCTGCGCGACCAGCAAACTGAGGTTGTGGATGACCGGAATGTGCCCGTAGGCGACGCTCAGCTCACGCACCTCGAGCAGTGCGGTCATGCAGCGGCTCCCAGGTAGGCGCGGATCACGTCCGCATGCCCCTGCACGTCCTTCGGCGTGCCATCGGCAATCTTGCGGCCGAAGTCGAGCGCAACGACTTTGTCCGAGACGCCCATGACAAAGTTCATATGATGCTCGACCAACAGAATGGTCAGTGAGAGCCGCTCACGGAGCGTGAGGATCAGCAACCGCAGTTGCTCCACCTCTTCGTGATTGAGCCCGCCGGCCGGCTCATCGAGCAACAGGAGGCGCGGCTCTGATGCCAGCGCCCGCGCAAGCTCAACGCGTTTGCGCGTGCCAAAGGGCAGTTCGTCCACCCTGAGCCCCGCAACCGACTCGAGCCCGAGCAGCGCCATCAGAGCCTCCGTGCGCCGGGCCAGGTCACGCTCTTCGGCTTGCACCCGCGGCAGCCGCAACGCGTCGGACAAAAAGCCGCTGTGGGTGCGGCAATGGGCTCCGACCAAAATATTGCGGCGGACCGACATAGTGCGAAACAGCGCGAGGTTCTGGAAGGTCCGTCCGATTCCAAGCGCTGCCACGCGATGGCGCGGGACTGCCAACAAGGGCGTTCCGGTGAATGTGATTTCGCCCGCGTCCGGGGTGTATAGACGGCTCAAACAGTTGAACAGCGTGGTTTTGCCGGCGCCGTTGGGACCGATGAGGCCGCAGATCTGGCCTTGTTCGATATCAAACGAAACCCGATCGAGGGCAACAATTCCGCCAAACCGGAGGGAGAGGTCGCGGATGCGGAGCAGGCACTCAGTCACCATCCTGCCCCCGCATCCGCGCCATCTTCCCCCGCCGGATCACAAGCTGCCGGAAAGAAGGTCGCCGAAGCGTACCCACTGTTTACCATTCCAGCGCATCATCTGCATGTTTTCAATCGGGAAGTAGTCAGTCGGGCTGGTGTTCATTTTGATGCCCGGCAGCATCATTGGCAACTGCAAATCGTTGATGTTTGTCGCCTGCCGCATGATATTTTCGCGCGAGAGGTCATTCCCAGCCTGCTTGAGCACCTGCACCAGAGCCATCCCGCTGTTGTAGGAGTTGACGTAGTTCTGGTCGCGCGGGTCGACTTCAGGCATGTATTTGGTGATCCAGGCCTTCCATTGCTGCATGTCGGGGTCGTTGTCCCAGCCCGGATCGGCAGGGTCTTTCACATAGACCGATGACATGATGCCGACGGCTTTTTCGACGCCGGCCGGCTCGATGACGGTCGAGATCCAGATCGCCACATTGCTCAGAAAGAACATCGGTTTCCAGCCGATGTCATAAACTTTGCGAATGCCCTGGGCGGCGAACTTGGGTGTCGCAACCAGGAGCAAAGCATCGGCTCCAGTCGATTGCAGGCTCACGACTTGCGAGTCGATCGTGGCGTCCGTGAACTCGTAGGTCGCTTCCTTCACCGTGTCCGCGTATTTGTCCCCCAAAACGTCCTTCAGACCTGCTACGTAATCGCGCCCGTAGTCATCATTCTGATAGAGAATGGCGATCTTGGCGTTGGGCTTTTCTTTCAGGATGTAGCGCGCATAGATCCGCGCCTCCGCTCGGAACGTCGCCTGGATGCCGCCGATTGTCCAGGGGAACTCTTTGTAGTTCCCGAATTTCGACGCACCGGAGGCCAGGAATAGCTGCGGGATCTTGTTGGCGTTTAGATATCGTTCGACCGCGGTGTTGGTGGCCGTGCCGATCGACGAGAACAAGAAGGCAACACCTTCTTGCTCGACAAGCTTGCGGGTTTGCTCGACCGTGCGTGGAGGTGCGTAGCCATCATCCAGGCTGATCAGGTTGACCTTGCGGCCGTTTACCCCACCCTGATCGTTGAGCATCTTGAAGTAGCCGATCTCACCCTTGCCCAAGGTCGAGAAAGCGGTGACCGGCCCCGTATAGGGCATGGTCTGACCGATCTTGATCTCCGTGTCGGTAACACCCGGGGTATTCTGTGCCGCCGCCGGCAGGCTGAGCGCGGCGGAAGCCACGGCCAACACAAGCCAGATCCTGTGGCGCATGCGGTTCCTCCCAAATTTATTGGCGTTGCACGTGCAATGCCGTTTTTTACCGCCAACCGATTATCCCATCTTACGGGAAACGCTAGCCGTTCGGTCAACCCCGATCTGCGATTTCGGCCAAGCGCCGGAGCTTAGCCTCGTGCTGCGCCGTGGTCATGCTGTCGGCATATTCACTGTGACGCTGTGCTCGAGTTGAACCGCAGCCCCGATGCACGATAACATAGCAATCCCCGCCCTCAATGCGCCTCTTCAGGACTCCTGCCCGTGCAACAGGTCGCCGAGAAGATCAACTATCCGCTGCCCATTCCCGAGCCAAACCTCACGCCCACACAGGTGATCGAACGCGCCGCGGCGCTCACGCCGGCGATCCGCGCGACGCAGGATGAGGACGACCAGCGCGGGTGCCATTCGGAAGCGATGGATCGAGAATTCCACAAGGCCGGCTTCTACCGAATCCTGCAACCGAAGCTGTTCGGCGGATATGAATTCGATTATCCGACCTTCTATCGGACAATGCTGAACATCGCGCGCGGCAATCCGGGCGTGGCCTGGTGCTTGGCGTTGGGCGCGACGCACGGCTCCCTCGTCGCATCGCACTGGCCGGAGCG
>JAFAXD010000347.1 GCA_019241285.1 Xanthobacteraceae bacterium
AGCATCGCCTCCACATCGGCCGCTGTATATCCATTGCGATGTCGTATTCGGTCAAGCCGATGTCGCGCAAAGAACGGTGGCTGAGCCCGGATAGCTCGCGTTGTTCGTTGCGCGTCTGAATATAGCAACGGATGCAGTGCATGATCAGACGCAGCGTCGTTGCTGCTTGCGGTACCCATTGCCTCAGGACATTGTCTGTCATTGTCATCCTGCCTGGCGGGCAGAGCGCGCGTTCGCGGGCGCCAGATCCTTGACGATCTCGACCAGACGCGCGTCAGTGAACAGGGTGCGAACCGAATATCCGCTCTTGCGGGCGAGGCCTTTCATGGCCGTATTCGTGCGTAAAACATCACCAAACAAGTAACGGACGCCGACACGCTTAGCGCGCACTTCAAGGTGCGTGATCAGCACGGTGCCCAAGCCCCGATGCTGCCAGATATCCGTCACCGACAGCGCGATCTCACCGCGCTCGCTATCGGGTGCGACCATCAGCATCGCTTCGGCTACAGTCTGCAATTTGCTGCCGATCTGCGTCAAAGCGAGCAGCACGACGTGGCGAGGCCCGCACATGCGGATCAAGTCGTCCAATCGTGTTGGTGCAAGCTCGCTCAGCGTGCCGAGGAATCGGTTGCGGCGGCTCTCGCTGGACAAGCCGCGCACATAGGCCTGCAGTCCTTCGGCATCCTGCGACTGAATCGTGCGCAGGATCAGGCATTCATTGCCCGGAAGAACAATGGGATGGGGTTCGACGCCAGCGTTCGACATGGCGTCAGGCTGCGCCGCGCGCACGTTCGATTCAAACGAAGATTATTCAGCCGAAAACGAATTGAACTGAACGCTGCGGAAGAGCAACCAGGTTGATGAATATAGTTCACGGGAAGATGAATTGAATTCAGGCAACAGACACGGAGCAGGGCACACCCGTTGGTCCACCCGATGGGCATGCCCTATAGTGAACGCTCCAGACTGTGGGCCAAGCCATGGCGTTCCGACTTCCTCCGCTCAGCTCCCTTCGCGTATTCGAAGCTGCGGCTCGACACCGCAGCTTTCGCAAAGCCGCCGACGAGCTCAATCTTACGGCGAGTGCCGTCAGCCACGCGATCCAGACGCTCGAGAACTGGCTAGGTGTTGAGCTGTTTTCCCGGGAGGCGAGGGGCTTGCGTTTGACAAGCGCCGGAGAGGCCTACGCGCCTCTGGTCAATCAAGCGCTCGCGCTCCTGGCCTCTGCAACCGACCGGGTGCCGGGCCGCCGGCCGACCGGAACGCTGGCTTTGAGCAGCGCACCGACGTTTGCCAGCAAAATACTGGTGCCGCGGCTAGAGCGATTTATGGCGCAGTTTCCGAATGTGCACTTGACGATCGATACCTCGACCCGGCTCGTCGATCTCACGCTGGACGATTTCGATGTCGCTATTCGCTACCTGTCGATCAAGAAACCGGCCCCCAACTGGACAATGCTCGTGCCCGAAATGCTGGTGCCGGTCTGTGCCCCAAGCATGAAGCAGCGCTTTGCGCATTCAACGCTGGTCGAGCTTGTCTCGCGCAATGCACTGATCCACGTCACCAGTGTGTCGGCTGACTGGAAGCACTGGTTTCGGGCAAACGGATTGGAGCCACCGCCGTCGATCGACGATGGTATTCACATCGACACCATACACACGGCGTTCGATGCGGCGATCTGCGGACTTGGGGTCGTGCTGGGACGCCGGCCGCTGGTGGATGACGATCTCGCAAGCGGCCGACTCGTTACTCTTGCCAGCCAGGCAATCGCAAGCGACAGCGCGTTCTGGCTGGTCACGTCGCAGACAGAGTTTGAGAAGCCGGAGGTTAAACAATTTCGTCAGTGGCTGCTGTGTGAATTGGGTGTCGCATCGCCAGCGAAAACTCAGCTGATTTCAACCGCCAATCATTGAGGTCATTCATGCACATTGGCCTGATCGGTGGCATAGGTGTTGCGGCGACCGAATTCTACTATCGGGGTCTCGTCGCGCGGCACGACCGGTCAGGGACCGCGCTCGACCTAACGATTGTCCACGCCAACGTGCACGAGCTCACCCGGAATGCCGCCGACGGGAAGGCGAGAGAGCAGGCGGAGAGCTTTGCCAGGCTTATTGCTCGCCTCGCCGCGGCCGGCGCGCAAGCGGTGGCCGTGACCTCGATGACTGGGCACTTCTGTATTCGCGAGTTGGAAGCCTTAGCGCCCTTGCGGCTCATCAACGCCATCCCGGAAATCGATGCCACGATAAAGCGACAAAACCTGAAGACGGTCGGCATCCTTGGAACGCGCACCGTCATGGGAACGAAGCTGTACGGCGGCATATCGGCTGCGGCCGTCGTACTGCCGCAAGGCGATGCATTCGACCAGGTGCATACGAGCTACGTCGAGATGGCGCTGGCGGGCCGGGTCACCCCGACGCAGCGAGAGGTGTTCTTCTCCATCGGCCGCAGCCTTTGCCACGAGCAAGGCGCCGAAGCGGTCTTGCTCGGGGGTACCGATCTCTGCTTGGCCTTTGCGGACCGCAACGCCGGATTTCCCGTGATCGATTGCGCCGACGTTCACATCGATGCGATCTACGGGCGCTCCCGCACGTAGATCGATCGACGGAAACTCAGGGCTGGCCCTGTCCCCCGCCGGAACCGTAAATATTCCCGGTGGCGAAGCTGGCGTCGTCGGCTGCCAGTTGGACATAGATCGAGGCGAGTTCCGCCGGTTGTCCGGGTCGCCCCAGCGCTGTGGTCTTACCGAAAGTTTCGTATTTCTGCTCAGGGGCTCCGCCGCTGACCTGCAACGGCGTCCAGATTGGACCGGGTGCTACGCCATTGACGCGGATGCCCTTGGGCCCCAGCTGCTTGGCCAGCGATTTGACGTAGTTCATGGTCGCGGCCTTGGTCTGCGCATAATCGTAGAGATCGGGCGAGGGGTCGTAGGCCTGCTCCGAGGTTGTGCCGATGATGCACGAGCCCGGCTTGAGATGCGGAAGCGCCGCTTTGATGATCCAGAACGGCGCGTAGATGTTTGTCTTCATGGTCGCATCGAAATCCTCAGTCGAGATGTCGAGGATCGATGGCTTGGACTGCTGACGTCCCGCATTGCAGACGACAATGTCGAGCCCGCCGAGCTTTTGCACGGCATCGTTCACCAGCTGCTGGCAGAAAGCTTCGTTGCGCAGGTCGCCCGGAATAGGGAACCCGGTGCGGCCGGCAGCCTTGATCAACTGGATCACATCCTGAGCGTCCGGCTCCTCAGTCGGAAAATAATTGATCGCGACATCGGCGCCTTCACGCGCATAGGCAATCGCCGCGGCGCGGCCCATACCGGAATCGCCGCCGGTGATCAGCGCCTTGCGACCGGCTAACCGGCCCGAGCCGCGATAACTCGTCTCGCCGTGATCCGGCTTGGGATCCATGTTGCGTGCCAAGCCCGGCCATGGCTGGGTTTGTTTGTTGAACGGCGGCTTTGGATATTTGCTGCGTGGATCCTCTATGGCTGGTTCCGTCGCCGGAGAATTTGCCGCAGCTTGCCCTTGTTGCTGGGCAAACGCAGGGCCTGCCGCGGCCATGGCCATGCCCACTCCAACACCGCCGACCATCTGACGCCGCGATACGGCATCACGTTCCGTCTCGTCCATCGAACTGCTCCGTTGATACAACTAGAACGGAAACGGAGCAGGCCGTGTTTGGTTGCTTGAGAGCATTATGTTGTGGACAAAACCCTCGTCCTAGCACTTTCCGGACCAGCTCAGGTCAGGCCGCCGGTACGAACCGCTTGGACTCGGTGTGCGTAGGATCGCGCCCGCTTCTGGCTCGATTTGAAGATTTTTGCAGAGTTGATCATTCGGGCTTGGGAAAGCCGTACAGCTCACAAGGATTGTCGAGCAGGATTCGCTCTCGCGTCGCTGCATCGGGATTCCGATCCGCTATCTAATCGACAGAGGTCGGCAGCCATGCGATCCGTCACCAGTCGCGTGACCAGATCGAGGGCGCCGCCCGGCGGAAATGGCGTCAGAACATGCACCGCGCGTTCCGGGTATTGCGCAAAACATCGCTCTGAAATTGCCGTGCTCAAGAATACCGTGGCGGCAGCCGAGAACTATCTCGATCTACTGATCTGCATGCAACCACTGTTTTCCGTTACGCAAGCCGCCAGATCCGAACCGGGTGATCGTAGCCCCGGACCGACACGTCGCCGAGCGATGTGGCACCGGCGACGTCGCCGATCTCCTGGTGCATGGCGTCGGAAATCAGGAGCTGGGAGCCAAATTCCTTGTTGAGCCCCTCGATGCGTGAGGCGAGGTTCACGGTATCGCCGATCACGGTGTACTCCTTGCGTCGCGGAGAGCCGACGCTGCCGGCCACCACATTGCCGAGGTGCAGGCCGATGCCGATGCGCAACGGCCAGTCGCTGTCGACATTCTGCTTATCGATCGCGACCAACATCTCGCGCCCCGCCGTGACGGCGCTTTGCGCCGCATGCGGATCTTCGAAGGGCGCACCGAACAGAGCGAGGAAGCCGTCACCGAGAAATTTGTTCACGATTCCGCCGTTGCGATCGACGATATCGACCAGAACCGCAAACGCCGTATCCAATCGCTCGACTACTTCCTGTGGCGAGCGCACAGCTGCGGCGGCCGTAAAGCCGCGGATGTCGACGAACATCACGGCAACGCGCCGCGTGTCGCTGGCCGTTGCCGAGCCCGCCGCGAGCAGACGCTCGACAACCTGCGGCGAGACGTGCTGGCCGAACAGGTTGGTCACGTGGTCGCGTGCGGTCGCGGCCGTGATGCTCGCTTCAAACTGACGACGCAGCTGCATCCCGACCGCACCCGCCAAGACCCCGCAGGCAAAGATCACCGCGCTGCGGGAGATCACAAACCCTGTCGCCAATGTGGGCTCGCCGGCCGCGGCTTGCACCCCAGGGTGCAGCAATGCGAGCCCGAGGAGCTCGCCGCCCGCGACGAATCCGGTGAATGTGGAGAGCCAGAAATCGAGCCGCAGCGTCGAGAGAATGATGAATACGAAATAAAGAAGGGGACCAACGAATGCCAAGGCCTGCGCCGCTCCCATGTTGCTCATGTGAGCAAAAACCACGGCGCTCGGCAAGCTCGTTTCAATCAGGACGCTCAGATAGCGCCGTACTGTCGGAACATCGCGATCGAGTTTGATTTGCCGAGTGATCAGTCCCAGCACCGAAGCTTCGAACAACACGAAACAGCCATAGCTGATAAACAGAACCAGGAACGGGAAGTGCCCGTGCCAAATGCGGTCGAGTACTTCTGGTGCAAGAAAGCCGACCAAACTCAGCGCACCGGCGACGACGGTTGCGACGATGATCAATGCCTTGATGCGCAGCCGTTCGGTTTTGAGCACCTCGCGGGCAAACGCATGCTGGAACTCTGGCGAAACGCCTCGCCGATGCTTGTGGCGCCCGGAGTTGCTTACGAAAGCAAGCATGGACTTAGGCGATCCGATCCGATGTTATGGGCCCAGCTTTCGGCGAGAGTAATCACACATGGTCGTTGATATCCATCCACACGTGGTTTCCCCCGATACCCAACGCTATCCGCTGGCTCCCCTGGGCGGCAAGCAATCGACTTGGTCACGTGAGCGCCCGACGACCTATCAGGCATTGCTCCAGGCCATGGACGAGGCGGGCGTTGCCAAGGCCGCCATCGTGCAGACTTCGACTGCCTATGGCTACGACAACAGCTATGTGGCTGACGCGGTCACCACTGTTCCGTCGCGCTTCACCGGCGTTTATTCGATCGACGTCCTGACGCCGGACGCCGTCAAAACGTTTGATTATTGGCTCACTCGCGGCTGTTCCGGCATGCGCCTGTTTACCACTGGCTCAACCCTCCCGGATCAGGCCACATGGTTCGCTGACCCGAAAACTTACCCGTTCTGGGAGCACGCCTCGGCCAAACACATTCCCGTCTGCATGCAGATGCAACAGGATGGCTTGCCGCTGTTGCGGCAGATCATGGATCGATTTCCCAAGGTCACGATCATCCTTGATCACTTGGCCCGCGTACCGTTCGAGGACGGTCCGCCCTACACGGCGGCCGCGGAATTCCTCGAACTTGCCAAGTACAGCCAAGTCTATCTCAAGATCACCCCGTTCAACGTCTCGCCCACGAGCTGGGGCAAGGCCGCACCAGACACGTTTTTCGCCAAGCTCATCGATACATTCGGCGCGTCGCGAATGGCCTGGGGATCAAACTTCCCGAATTCACCCGGCACAGTGTCGGAAATCCTGAATGCCGCCAGGCGAGCGTTCTCATTCGCCAAAGCGTCGGATCAGGATTGGATTTTCGGCAAGACCGCGCGGACGCTTTATCCTGTGCTGGCTGATTAGAAGCCAACCACTGTCCCGTGGAGATCGTACGCATCGGCGCGGTCGATCTTCACCGTGGCAATCTCGCCGATGCGCAATGGCCGGTGGCTGGTCACCTGCACCGTGCCGTCGATCTCGGGGGCATCACCTTTGGTGCGGCCCTTTGCGTTGGTGCCTTCGACTTGATCGAAGATCACCTGCTGCCGCGTGCCCACCTTGCGCTTGAGCCGCCGCTGCGAGATGGCCCGCTGGCGCTGCATGAAGCGGTGCCAGCGGTCTTCCATGACCTCGGCTGGGACAGCCGCCGCTAGATCGTTGCTCACCGCGCCGGCAACGGGCTCGTAGCGGAAGCAGCCGACGCGATCGAGCTGCGCTTCCTCGAGCCAATCGAGCAGGAACCCGAAGTCTTCCTCGGTCTCGCCCGGGAAACCGACGATGAAAGTCGAGCGGATGGTCAGCACCGGGCAGATCTCGCGCCACCGGCGGATGCGGTCCAGGGTCTTCTCCTGGGCGGCGGGCCGGCGCATGCGCTTGAGCACGTCCGGGCTCGCATGCTGAAACGGGATGTCAAGGTAGGGCAGGATCTGGCCCTCGGCCATCAGCGGGATGACGTCATCGACGTGCGGATAGGGGTAGACGTAGTGCAGGCGCACCCAGACCCCGAGTTCCCCCAGCGCGCGGGCGAGATCGATGAACTTCGCCGGCACCTCGCGGCCGCGCCAGCTGCTGGGGGCATATTTGACATCGACCCCGTAGGCCGAGGTGTCCTGCGAGATCACCAGCAGCTCTTTGACACCGGCGGCGACCAGCCGCTCTGCTTCCCGCAGCACGTCGGCGGCCGGCCGGGAGACTAGGTCGCCGCGCAATTTGGGGATAATGCAAAATGTGCAGCGATTGTTACAACCCTCTGAAATCTTAAGATAAGCGTAGTGCCGCGGCGTGAGCTTGATGCCCTCCGGCGGGAGCAGGTCCAGGAACGGGTCATGCGCCGGCGGGGCCGCCTGATGCACAGCTGCGACCACGCTCTCGTATTGCTGCGGGCCTGTGACGGCGAGCACCTGCGGGAAGCGCTCTGTGATCGCCTCCGGCTCAGCCCCCATGCAGCCGGTGACAATGACCTTGCCGTTCTCCGCCAGGGCATCGCCAATGGCGCCAAGCGATTCCTGCTTGGCGCTGTCGAGGAACCCACAGGTATTGACGATGACGAGATCGGCACCGTCGTGCTGGCGCGCGAGCTCGTAACCCTCGGCCCGTAGCCGCGTGATGATACGCTCGGAATCGACCAGCGCTTTCGGGCAGCCGAGTGAGACAAAGCTGATTTTCGGCCCGCGCGCCGGCGCGGTGGTTTCATCAACAGCCACGTAAACAACCTAGAGTTCAGTCACACCCGTCGTCATCGCCGGGCTCGTCCCGGCGATCTCGCTTAGGAAGGCACGGTGTTTCGCCTAAGCGGGATGCGCGGGTCAAGCCCGTGTTATGACCGGCAGTATTGGCGGGGCCCGCGGAAATACAGGCGATCAAGACTGTCTTTGCCGCCAAAGCCATTGCCTGAGCGGCAGACGATCGCGATCTCGCTTGCTTCAAAATACAACGGAGAGGCTCCGGGGATTTTCCATATCGGCTTCCATATCTCCATCTGTCCGGATGACATGGCGTCAGCTTTTTGAAAGAAAACCTTTTCTCGTGGCGCGCCTTGTTTGCGCGGTGATCTATCGAACGAAGCGCCGGCTGAAATCCCGCACCGACTGGGTAAAGGTGTAGCCACCCGAATCGGGCAGTGCCTGCTTGGGCAAGCCGATCCAGCTCTCGATGACATATTGGTCGGGCGCGGCCCCGGTGGCGGCATATCCGGCGCCTTCCTTCATGATGCCATCATACCAGGTCTTGTCGCTGAGACGGCCAGCGGCCTTTTCGAGCGGAAAATCCGACGCCCAGTAGATCAGGCTGAATTTTATCTTCCTGGCGTGGCAATGCTCCTCGATCGCCTTGATGTCGGCCCAGGCCCCCTTGTGCTCGGTCTGGAACACAACCCAGTTGACGTCGAGCCGGTAAAAATCCAATCCGCGCACACCCTTTTCCTGCAGACGCCGTTCGAGACGATCGATCCATTTGACGTGATCTGCGGTCAGCTGCGTCGGGTAAGTCTCGACGTCGCCCACCAGCGCCTGCGGATAGGCGGCGCGCACTTCCTGGATGAATTGCGCAACTTGCTCGACTGCATATTCTTCAGGAAGATGAAGATCGACGACGACCTTGTGCCGAGGCTCATCCATGGCGAATGATCGGATTTCGCCGCCATGCTTGGTCACTCTGTCCCACCAGCCCTTTTGCTTTGCGAAGCATTCCTGGCCCAGACGGCACCACTCCTTGATCCCTCCCACCTCCAGCCCGAGCGAGATATTCCAGGCCTTCATCTTCCTGATGAGATTGTCGAGCTCCTGGTCCGTGAAGGCCTTGAAGGTTCCCTCGACGAACAAAAAGCTTCCAACCGAGGATCTGGCCGTCGTCCAGAGATCGTCGTTGGCGATCATCTGCTTGAGCGCCTGGTTCGACGGCGCATTCATCTCGAGCTTTTTCAAGGGAGCGATATCTGGCGCTGTCGCCGGCTGCGCGGCAGCCACCGAGGTAAGACAGATCCACAACGCCATCGCCGCGCAACGTGTGATCGCGCAAATTCGAGATTCATCTGACATCGCTGTTCCTCCTGTTCGTTCCGCCAGGGCGCTATTGCCGCCATCGCCGGGTGCAGCGTCGCGCTGCCGGGAAAATACGCGCGCAGTTCGGCATGAACGGGCGCCATGTCGAGGGGATGGCGAGCGTGAACCGGCCATCCGCGCCTGTTGCAACCTTGCCGATCTCCTGCCGGGACGGGCGGAAACGGGATCATGGCCCGTCCGAACCCCTTTCCGGCTCTGTCAAAGAAAATCGCGGTGACATAGCCGGCGCTCTCTGCGCTGGCCGGAGCCGCGATTGGAGCCGACAATGTATAGGGAGCGCCCGCCGTCACCGGAATTTATTTCAGGTTCCAGACGACGGTCTGGCTCGCCAACAGCTTGATGGTGCGCGGCACGGGCGCCGCGCCCGGTGCAATGTTTAGGCTCCGCCAGAGCCGGATTCGGCGTAGTGGATCAGCCCGACCGTGGCATCGGTGTTGCCGGCACAGACGCAGCTCGCCTCCGTGTTGGCGCGGATGCCGATCATGGCGGTTGCCGCGTCATGCGGGACGGTTCCGGTCAACTGCCTTTCACGAGGCGGCAGACGGCCGGCGACATCGACCGCTTCGATCGTCAGACCGGCGCCCTGGATCGGCTGTCCTTTGGCATCCGTCAGGCGGCCGGCGATGCCGGTGCCCAGGTCGCACTCAAATCTCCACGGCCAACAAGTGTTGGTCTCGGTCAAAACCGCCCGCGCATGACGAGCCGAGAGGTTCAGTGCGCCTTTTCGTCGATCAGCGCTTGGCCGATCGCGTCGAGCATGGCGGTCCGGCCCTGCGGGACCGCTGATCGCAGCGGCTCGCGCTTGCCGATATCGCCCATTTGCTGCTGGCGGCGGATGGTGCCGGCCGTCATATGGGGATCGATCCCCAGTTCGCGCAATGTGTCAGCCACTTCTTCCATCTCATGGGCGCGGCGGATCCCGTGGTTCGCCATCCGCTCCAGGTTGTATTCCACCTGCTTGGGCCAATCGAGGCCGGGATAGCTTTTGCCCAGCGAAGCAAAGATCTGCTCCTCGACCCCGGCGCGGCGGGCGGCCAGGAAGCACTCCAAGGTGAGGGCTTCCAGTCCTTTGACCATGACGCTGCGCACCATCTTGATCGCAGCGGCGGCGCCGATCTCGGACCCGGCAACGGAGACCTTCATGTCGAGCCCGGTGAGGATCGGCTCAAGGCTCGCGGCATGTGGTCCGGCGAGCAGGGCAGGGGTCTGATGCCGCGCCGGATGCACCGGCGCCATCACGGCCACGTCCACGTAGCGCGCGTGCCCGTCCATCGCCCGCGCGGTCTCCTGTTTGCGACCCGGCGACACGGAGTTGATATCCAGGAAATACTGGTCCGGCCGCAGGAACGGCTTGGCCTGCTCGGCTGCGTCGAGACTAGAGGCGGCGGTGACAGCGGCGACGATCAGATCGGCGCCGCGCACCGCCTCACCAACCGATGTTCCACGCCGCACGCCGATATGGTCCGCGGCTTCGCACAGGCGCTGCCCATCGGGGCTTGGAAACAGGATATCCCACGCCGCGACGGTCATGACGCCGGTGTCGCGCAGCCCGGCCGCGAGCGCTTGGCCGGCTTCGCCAAAGCCGATGAAACAGACACTGGGTGTATTGGGGCGAGCCATGACGTCACCGCTGATTTGCTGTTCAACTGCGTTCGTTGCCGGGTGGGGGCTGTTTTGGTATGCCTGTCGCAATCAATTTCAGCAAGGAGGACGGCCAACGGCC
>JAFAXD010000433.1 GCA_019241285.1 Xanthobacteraceae bacterium
AATGTCAGCCGGCGCGTAAACGATTGCACTTGCTGCAGCGCCGTCAAGCGCGGGCGTCCGATCAGGAAGACGTCCCGCGCAAGCATCGACATGCAGAGCAAAGAGTGATGGGGTTGCCGCTGGTTCGAAAATGTCGATCGTCGCACCGGGCCGTGGATTGATCTCAAGGAGATGGAAGGTGCCGCCATCGATCAGAAAGTCGAAACTGTTAAGGCCGACGAGGCCGGTGAGCGAGGTCAGCCGTTGCACGGTTTGGCGCAACGCCTCAGCGATGTCAGGCGCGAGCGGTGCTGGCCGCAACGCGCCGCCATAGCGAAATAGATGTGCGGGGCTGGGGCTCGACCATTGTGTGCTGAAGCCGAGGATTAACGCGGCTTTGCCATCCGCAACCACAAGCGCGGAAATGGGTTCTCCGGCAACGCGGCGCTGGTAATAGAACGATGCGAGAGCGGGCTTTACCTCTCCCCGCTTGCGGGGAGAGGTCGGATTGCGAAGCAATCCGGGTGAGGGGGCGTCGCCGCGAGTCTGAGTGCTTGGAGAGGCCCCCTCACCCGCCGCGCTGCGCGCGTCGACCTCTCCCCGCAAGCGGGGAGAGGTAACAGCCTCAGCGGCGTCGCGAATATGCGTTCCGCCCGAGCCGCCGATGCGCTTGATCAGCCATCCGCGTGGGTCCTCGGGCGGATCCATTTGTGTGTCGGGATAGGGAATATTGCAGCTCCGGCATAGCTTCGCGAGCAGCATCGGATGTTTGACGTGTTCTACAACATCTGGGCCGTTGCCGATCAGTTTCCAGCCCCGCGCAATGTCCCCGAGCAAGCCCGGCCGATCCTCGAACCCGCTCCCCCACACCACACCACAGGGATCCTCCTGCTCTGAGAGTGTTTGCAGGGCCGCGATCACCTCCGGCGCGTGCATTCCGCGATCGAGTCCGCTCGCCAGGCGCACATAGGCCTGGGCGCTTGCGATGGTGTCCTGGTCGGCGAAGTAATCGATCACCAGCGGTGCATACCCCGCCCGTCGTCCCGATGCCGCAAGGGCGCGGCCGGACGCGGCCGCGATCAGCACGGCTCGCTTAGGCATTGAGCTCGCGAGCGAGTTGAAACGCTTCACGAAAATCGAGGCTGAGCGGCTTGGGCGCGGAAATCATGCGTTGGAACAAGCCGAACTCGGTCTTGTATTTGATGTTGCCGATCGCCAACGGGCCGATCCCGAGCGCGCCGTGCGGTCCGATGTCGGTGCCATTCGCCATCACCTCAAGGCCTTCGACCCCGGCGGGCGGCACCGCATTCACGTCGGCGACGACCAGAAGCCGCCGGGTGGCCTTAAGTTCGCCGGCCGAGAGGATCTGCACGCCTGCACGACCGGCGCACAGCGCCACGTCCGTGTTGCTGAGGATGTCTTGTTTCTTCGCGTCGGTGCTGCCGTCGGCCGCCGCGACGTCGGTGCCGAAACGAGCCTTGATGTCGCGCGCGCCCTCGCTGACGCGTTTGATCCCATCATAGCCGACCAGGGTCACCGCCGCTCCCTCGAGCGCCGCGATGACGCTCGCGGAAAAACCAACAACACCCGTCGCGCCAAACACTGCCACATGCAGTCCGCGCAGATCGCGTTGTTTCTTATCGCGCAGCAGTTTCTCGACGCACGCCACCATGGCGGCCGCGGTCGTGAATGATCCGGCCGGATCAGCAAATAAAGAGATCCCGAACGGCGGCACCAGGGCCTTTTTGGCGGCCGCGAGCATGTCGAGCGCAAGGATCGCGTTCTTGCCGCCGAAGAACATCCCGGTCTTCACGCCAAGTTTTGGCGGCCGCGAGAAAATGGCGTCCTGCACCAGGCCGGTCACCTCTTCGAGCGTGGTCTCCGTATAGGGAGTGACCGCGTCGAAGCCGGCATCGACGGCCATGTTCACATCAAACGGACTGATATGTTTAAGCGGGGTGACCATATGCAGGATATGCTTGTCGGCCATCGCTTCCTCCCGCAGTTCTATTCGTCCGGCATCTCAGCGAGTGCCTGGTCCATTATCTCTGCGCCGGTATTGAGCCCCTTGCACACCCGAATGTCCACACCTTCGATCTGGCCTTGCCGTTTGATGGCGTGCAGCATCTGTTGCGCCGACTCGCTCGACTCGGCGAATGCATAGCCGGTCGGACCCCAGGAGCTTTGGCCGATACCAACTCCACCGGCCCGCCGGATCAGATCAAGCGCAACGGCGACGCGAGGACTTGCATAACGATGCCCGCCCTGGGCCGGCGCGAAATAATCTCCCAGCTGCCGCTGAATATCTTCAAGCGCGGCGCCGAAGGTTGGCAGATCGGCTTCGGCAACGGCCGGCAGAAGTTGCATGACCAACACATGACACAGATGCGCCACGTCGGTTTCCGCTGCCGCGGGTAGGGCCGCGAAGGCGTTGGATTCATCGCTCCCATGCACGCCCTGGCGGCTGGTGTCGAGCACCACCAGTACGCGCCAGCGTTCGGGGAAGGGAAGGTGGGAGATGATCGGCGCCGGACGGCCGCGGTCCTTGCGGCCGCCGTCGACAACAAACCCGCCGTGTTGGAACAGACCGATACCGGCCCCGGATCTGGCGCCGCGCCCGAGCCGGACCGCATCGCCGCGCAGATCGAGCGGCAATCCGTGCAGGCGCCGCAGCGCGGCACTAACGGCTAACGCGAGTTGCGTCCCTGAACCAAATCCTGCATGCGAGGGAATAAGTTCTTCCACCTTAACATCGTAAGCGGCGTCGAGCGCGAGCGCGTGTTGCATCAGATCGACATAGCGGCGCACGCGGTCTGGGTCCGGCCCGCTGACGCGCATGTGTTCCGCCGACGCGACTGAGATCTGCGTCTTCAGTCCGCTGATGGCGAGACCAATGCTGCCGAACCGGCGCCCGAGACGGCCGTTGAGATCGAGAAACCCGAGGTGCAGCCGTGCCGGCGCGGTGACCGTCACCCTCGTTGCAGGCTGCCTCAGCGCAGTGTTCAACACACGTCTCCCGATCGGGTTTGTCGAAACGAAATAGAGGACTAAAGTAGCTGGACCGCGAACGACGATAATAGGACGGCAAATGCACGGTCTGAATCAAGGGTGGATGCGATGACGACGACCAAGGAACGCACATATTCAGACGATGAGATCAAGGCGCGTCTGTCGCGCGAGTTGCCGCATTGGTACCTGGAAGGTGGTTGGATCCGGCGCAAATATCGCACCCACAGCTGGAAGGGCACCCTCATGGTCATCAATACGGTCGGCCATCTCGCCGAGGCCGCATGGCACCACCCCGACATTACCGCCTCCTATGCGTGGGTCGAAGTGCGACTGCAGAACCACGCCGCCAAGGGTATCACCGACAAGGATTTCGATCTCGCCAAGAAAATTGAAGAGGTCGTGCATTGGCAGCCCGGCAAACAAGGCGGAGCGCTGGAGGGCACTCCGGAAAGCGATCAGCGGTTCGCTTACGTCAAATACGATTCCTGACGCCGCCATCCTCCCATTGCACAGCGCGATGGAGACGCGGATATGGACCGCGCATGGATCGACGGCAAAGAGGTTAGTCGCAAAGCCGCCATCAGCGAAGCTGCGCGACTGCTCGCTGCGAGCCGGTTTCCGCTGATTGCCGGACTGGGCACCGACATTGCCGGCGCCCGCGTGGCAATCGCGCTCGCGACCCGCATCGGTGCTGTCATCGATCACATGCATGCCGATGCGCTGCTGCGTCGCCTCGACGTGATGCGCAGCGCTTATCTGATGACCACCACACCGGCCGAAGCAGGCTTGCGTGCTGATTGTTTGCTGCTGGTGGGTTCGGGAATCGGCCAGCAATCGCGTGCGCTGCTCGAGACCGGTACCAGCAAGCGTACCATCACCTGGCTCTGCCCTGACCGGGCCGCACGCGATGTCGCGAAAGGCGCGCCGATCAATATTCTCGGCCGCAGTCCGGCCGATCTACCAATTGTGCTCGCCATGCTGCGCGCGCGCATTGCCGGTCGCGCGATTGGAAAGGGTCCGGTCGCCGCCAAGGCCATCGACAGCACCGCGGAAGAGCTCAAGGCAGCACG
>JAFAXD010000485.1 GCA_019241285.1 Xanthobacteraceae bacterium
GGTAAATCGATCCGGCCGGCGTCGACGTTAACCTTGCTTTAAGGCTTTCGTTGATGGCGAGCGCCCGTGCTGGCATTCTCCCGTCGTATACCCATCCTGTGTGCAGCCCCGGGCTCCCCTGCTCGGGGCTTTTTTCGTCGTTTTGGCCGGTGGCAGCAGCTGAGATAGTGTCCACTTCCGAAACCGAACATGTAGGAGGGTGTGATGCCATTGAGGCTCAAGCAGATGATGGACGCAGCGAACGCCTCGGTGCCACGCATCTCGCCGAGCAACGCGCGCGAGATGATCGCCAAGGGAAACACCCTGGTGCTGGACGTGCGTGACGGGACGGAAGTTGCGGCCAGCGGCAAGATCGCCGGCGCGCTGCATGTGTCGCGCGGCCTTTTGGAATTCCGCGCCGACCCCGACTCGCCGGCGCACGATAAGAATTTCAATGAGGACAAAACGATCCTGGTCTACTGCGGCTCAGGTGGGCGTGCTGCCCTGAGTGGGAAGCTCCTCAAGGACATGGGCTATAATCACGTCTACAACCTCGGCGGCTTCAAGGACTGGGTCGACAGCGGCGGCGAGGTCGAGAAGTAGACGAACGGTGTAAGCTTAGGACATCGGCTGCGCATCTGGCGGCGGATCGGCCGGCAGCGGGGTGAACTCGCTATTGTCGAGGTCCGGTAGCTTCATGCGCCCGGCGCGCCAATCCGCTTTAGCCTGCATGATCCGCTCCTTCGATGAGGAGACGAAGTTCCACTCGATGAAGCGCTCGCCGATGTTGGCGCCGCCGAGCACCATCAGCACACTCGGGACGCTCGCCCGTACGACCGCTTCGGCATCGGTGCTGAACACCGCCATCTGACCCGGCGCAATGCTGCGCCCGTCTGCTTCCGCAGCTCCTGATACCAGAAACGCGGCACGCTCCGCATGATCACGCGGCAGCGCGATGCGCGCGCCGGCATCGAGAACCACGTGCGCATAGAACAACGGCGAATGCGTCTTCACCGCGGCGCGCAAACCGAACGCCTCTCCGGCGAGCACGCGCAGCCAGACACCTCCGTCGTTGTGGATCGGCAGGTCCGCGGCCTCATGGTGAGCGAAGCCGGGTGCAGTCTCTTCATCACCGGTCGGCAGCGCCACCCAGGACTGGATCGCGTGCATCGGGCCGCCCTGGCGGCGAGCCCGTTCAAACCGTTCTGAATGGGTAATGCCGCTGCCGGCGATCATCCAATTCATTTCGCCGGGACGGATCGCCTGCTCCACGCCAGTGGAATCGCGGTGCATGATTTCGCCGGCGAACAGATAGGTCACCGTGGAGAGCCCGATATGCGGATGCGGGCGCACGTCGGCCTCGCGCGCCAGGCCCTTGGGTAGATCAACCGGCCCCACGTGATCGAAGAAGATGAACGGACCGACCATGCGATGGCGCGCGAAGGGCAGAACACGGCCGACCTCGAACGCGCCGATATTGCGCGCTCGCTGATCAATCAACAAGTCGATCATCGCTCACCTCGTTTTAGCCGGATTTCGTCAGCAGCGAATAGCGCGGGTCGGCGGCAAGGCAGAGTGCCTCCGGCACGCCGAGCTCCTTGCGCACGATGTTGGTGCCAAGAACCATGGACACCATCTTGTAGGTCGCATGCCGGCGGGCCATGCCCTCGCGACCCATCCCGCAGTCCGAGGAGATGATCAGGCGGTCCGCCGGGACGTGCTTGAGCGCTTGCCGGATCAGCGCGGCAATTTCATCCGGCCGCTCGACCTGCAGCGTGTGGTGATCGATGACACCGATGACGATCTTCTTGTCCTTGATCGCCTGGCCGATGCTTTCAAGGTCACCCGGACCTGACGAGCAGGTCTCGAACGTGATGGCATCGGCATCGACGCGCGCGAGCGCGTCCAACGTGGGCTTATAGCTCTGCACGTCGCGGAAGATGCGTTGCTGCGACGGGTTTCCCCAACAGGTGTGACACCACACTTCGGTCTTGGCGCGCAGGCCTTTCACGGTGTTGTTGAAGATCTCCACAAGGTCGGCGGTATCGAGCTTGCCGAACGCCTTGCCGCGCACCGGAACCATGTGGATCTGTGGTTCCTCGAGCTGAATCACCGGACAGCCCGCGTCGGCGAGGTCGTGCAGCTCGCGGTTAATCGCTTCGCTGAACGCCCAGGTCCGCTCGACCGGATCCTTGTAGAATTTGTCCTCGACCGAGGCTGCCAGGAGCTCCGGAAGCGGCGTGCCGACCTTGATCGGCTTCGTCGTCATACGCTGCGCCGTCTTCCATAGCGCGGCATATTGCAGCCGGCCGGGTCCCAAGGGCCCAACAATCTGCGGCAGCACGCGCGCCTCGAGAAAGTCGTGCAGGATATGCCCGCGCGGATAAGCGGCCGCACCGACGCTGTATTGCGCCAGGATGGGCTCGTTGCTCATGCCGTCCATGTGCGTGATGGGATAGCTCTGCCAGCTCATGCCGCCGACTTGCTCGTCATAGTGCGCATCACCGTCGGTGAGGATATCGAGCCCGGCCAGTTCCTGGTCGCGCAGGTGCGAGCCCACCGCATCTTCATATTGCTCGCGGAAACGTGAATCGACCATGCATTCGAGAAAACTGCGCAAGCCGATCGAAGCCGTAAACCACGCTGGGCGCGGCAGCGAGCCGATGATCGAGGTGGGCAATATGATTCCGTCCGAGGCTTTGAACATCACGGCTCCTTTGCGACTTGGGCGCGTGTCCCGGACGCGGTGCAGCGCAAGCTCTTGCGCAGCGGTGCACCGCTGATCCGGGACCGTCAAAAAGATATTGCTTCGAACGGTCCCGGGTCTGCAGCGCATCACTGTGTGCTGCACTGCGCCCGGGACACGTCCAACACAAGCGTATTAGCGAAACCCGGAACTGGCAAACGTTTGCCGCGCGCGAGCCGGATTGCTAGGTTGCGTGACGAAACAAAAATCCGTGGGAGGAAAATGAAACTCGGATTTGCCGGCCTGGGTGACATGGGGTCGCTGATCGTGCCGCGCCTGATGGCGGCGGGCCACCAGGTCGTTGGTTGGAATCGCACCAAAAGCAAAGCCGATGCCCTGATCGCCCAAGGCATGCACTTGGCTGAAACGCCTGCCGCAGCGGCGCGCGACACCGACATCATGTTCTCGATCCTGACCGATGGCGCCGCCGTCACCGAAGTGGCGCTTGGCGCGCAAGGCATTCGCGCCGGGATGCGGCGGAACGCCATCTATATCGATATGAGCACGATCTCACCCAAGGTGAGCCGCACCGTCGCGAACGACTTCGCGGCGGTCGGCCTCATGATGCTGGACGCACCGATCTCCGGCAGCCCCGTGACACTGAAGGCTGGGCAAGCGTCGCTGATGGTGGGCGGCGATGCCGCCGCGTTCGCGACGGTGAAGCCGGTGCTGGAGGCGATCGGGCCGAAGGTGATCCACATCGGCGCCAACGGTCTTGCCTGTCAGATGAAGATCGCCGTGAATTTGTTGTTGATGGTCGAGGTGATCGCTTTCGGCGAGGCCGTCGCATTGGCGGAAAAAGGCGGCGTCAAACGCGAGGTCGCGCTCGATGCGGTTCTCAAGAGCGTTGCCGCTTCGCCGGTGCTCGGTTATCGCGGTCCCTTCATTCTCGACGGCAAGATGCCGGAGAAGCCGCTCGCCGACGTCACCTTGCAGCAGAAAGACATGCTGCTCGCCCTTGAGCTCGGCCGCACCCTGGGCAGTCCGGTCCCGCTCGCCGCGGCGGCCAATGAAATGATGAATGCGTGTCGCGGGCTCGGCATCGACCATCGCGATTTCGTCACCGCGCATGAAGTCTATCTGCGACTTGGAGGCCAGCTGAAATGACGAAGATGTTTCGCACCAACCGCAAGGATGTCCCGCTTGTCCAGGGCCTCAAGCGCGACGACGGCTGGATCGACATGCAGGTGCAGTTCCTGATCGACAAGAAATCAGCCGGCGCCGACAACGTGGTCGGGTGGACGGTGCTCAAGCCCGGCGCCAGCCACGAGCGACACCTGCACCGCAATTGCGACGAGTTCTTCGTCGTGCTCAAGGGCCACGGCCATATCATCACCGAGCATGGCCTCGAGCCTTCGGGAGAAGGCGACGTGGTCTACTCCCCGCGCGGTTGCTGGCACGGATTCAACAACACCTCGACCGAGGACGTCGTCCTGGTGTGGGGCTGGATGGGAGCCGGCTCGATCGATGCCTCGGGTTACGAAGTCGGACATGGCGAGCAGCAGCCACGAACTTCGTGATCCGGCGATCAGGGATTGTTGAGCAGGCCCGTCTTGACCAGGGCGGTTGCGCCACGCGGCCACGAGTAGTTCGCGCCCATGCGCAATCCACTCTCACGGGCCAGGATAGGCTCTCCAGTGCGAGCGTCTCGGATTTGGAAGCGGACCACGTATTCCATTCGACTGATCCGCGACACAACGGCTACAAAAGACTGATCAGCACCAAGTTTCAGCGCGATGGATGCTTCGCACCCGCCGCAATCCCACAGGCGGTGTTCCCTCGCGGCGGCGCTATCTGCGCCCGAAACATCGACGATCTCATAGCGCCCTGATTGAGCTAAAAGCTGCCGCGCTTCGCTCGCGGCTTGGTTCAACTGCGTTGCATCCGCACTCGCGTCACCTGCGATGCCGGCACCGCCACTGAGATCGGCGAGTTCGAAGTCGAACACTGCGATCTTGATCGGTTGCGATTGGGCTTTGACGTGAAACACCAGGAGGGCACTGCCAGCGATCACCGCTGCAATGCCGGTGATGAGCGATCGACGGGACGGGAACAGCTCGCTTGTCATCAATGCCTCCCTTCCGCTCATTCTAGCAGATCGAGCGGCTCCGACACATCGACGACGATCACGAATTGGCGATGAACGTCTGCATCGCCTCGGCAATTGTCGTAATCGCCGTAACCGGCCGCAGGCCGGCGATCGCGGCACGATGCACGTCCTCAGAAAAAGCCGCGCAGCCGTCTTCTATTACCGTGCAGTGGAACTCCCGCACATGCGCGTCGCGCACCGTCGACGCGACACCGCCATTGGTCACGATCCCCGTCACATAAAGCTCGTCGATTCCGCATTTGCGCAGCACCCACTCGAGCCGGCTCATGTAGAACGCCGAGTAGGCGACCTTCTCGACGCCGATATCCACGGGACCAAGCACGTCGACAACTTGCTGGCCCCAGCTGCCCGGCGCGAAATCGCCACGTTGCAGGAATGGGCGCAATTGTTTGAGATGCGGCGACATGATCGGCTCACCGCCGCGGCCCGGCACCAGAGTGAATAATGTTGCGACGATCAGAATGCCGTTCTCACGGGCGCGGCGCACCAGCGGTATCAGCCTCTCCGGAAGCGCCGCGATCGTCGGATTTGTCTGGCCGCCGCGAGCATAAGCCCCATCGGGATGCAGGAAGTCGTTTTGCAAGTCGCCGAGGATGAGTGCGCTTGAACTACTCATGCGGCGCGCTCGACGATCAGATTGCCGAGCCGATCGACCCGGCCGCGCAATCCGGGCTCGATCACCGTCGTGGCGTCCGGCTGCTCCAGGATGGCTGGGCCTTCAATCAGCGTGCCCACCGGCAGATCGAGGCGCGGGTAGATCCGGGTGTCGCGCCAGCCACCGCCAAACCAAACCGGCCGCGTGGCGGCATCTGTTTTGGCGGGTGGCGCACTCGCGCTTGGCGCGCAGATCGCGAAATCGAAATGCGGGCGGCGGCCGATCGCCGTGACGCGCAACGACACGATGCGGATCGCCAGGCCGGGCAGCAACCGGCTGAACGAGGCTGCGTAAGTCTGCTCGAACGCGTCGCGCATCATGCTCTCGGTCAGTCCAAACCCCTGATCCGACGAGCTGACCGGCAGCGGTACCGCGACTGTATGAGTTTGGCCGAGATAGTGCATGTCGAGCTCGTAGATCATATCGATCCGCTCGACAGGAATGCCGGAACTCTCGATTACCCCACTCACCTCTCGCCCGGCGGCGTCCATGCGTGCTTCAAAGCCCGCCGTGTCGACGCCGTCGAGCATGCAGTTCACCGTCTGCACCTTGTCATGGCGTAGATCGGCGAGCACGCAGCCGAGCGCCGAGGTGATGCCGGGGAAGCGCGGCACCAGGGCACACTTCAGGCCGATCTCGCGGATCAACGCACCGACATGCAGTGCGCCGCCGCCACCGAACGGCATGGCGACGAATTTCGCCGGGTCATGGCCCCGTTCGATCGAGACAAGCCGGATCGCCCCGGCCATGCGGGCTTCGGCGAGGCGCACAATGGCGGCCGCCGCGTCGACCACATCGAGCCCGAGCGGCTTGCCAACATGGGTGGCGATCGCACGTTTGGCCGCCTCGATATCGAGCGACTTCAACTCGCCGCCGAGCGGGCGGCTGGCATTGATGCGCCCGAGCACGACTTGCGCGTCGGTCAAGGTCGGTTTGTCGTTGCCCTGGCCATAGCAGGCTGGTCCCGGCACCGAGCCCGCGCTTTCGGGACCGACATGCAGGAGCCCGCCGCGATCAACCGCCGCGATCGAGCCGCCGCCGGCACCGATCGTGGTGACCTCGATCATCGGCGTGCGGATGACGAGGCCGAAATCGATCGCCGTCTGCGCCGCGATCGATGCCTTGCCGCCGGCAATCAGCGACACGTCGAATGATGTGCCGCCGAGGTCGCAGGTGATCAGGTCGTCAAATCCTGCGGCCTTCGCCAGCGCCGCGCCGGCGACCACACCGGCGGCCGGACCAGACAGCGCCGTGCGCACCGGCAGCCGGCACGCGGTCGTGGTCGACATCATGCCGCCGTTTGACTGCACGATGTGCAGCGATCCAGCAAATTGTTGTTTGGCCAGTGCCGCCTCAAGCCTGCCGATATAGGTTCCGACCACCGGCTGCAGATAGGCATTGAGCGCCGCGGTCGAGGAACGCTCGAACTCGCG
>JAFAXD010000662.1 GCA_019241285.1 Xanthobacteraceae bacterium
CCTTTCAGAAAGTCGAGAGCACGGTGCGCCTGTCGCGCTACGGCGGCGATTGCTACGCCTATTGTCTGGTCGCTGCCGGCCATATCGATCTTGTGATCGAGACCGAGATCAAGCCGTACGACATCGCGGCGCTCATTCCGATCATCACCGGCGCTGGAGGAGTCATCACGACCTGGGATGGAGGAACCGCCGAGAAAGGCGGGCGCATCATCGCGGCCGGTGATCGCCGTGTGCACGCATCCGCCATGGCGTTGCTGGCGGGGTAGGATCAGTACAGCGGCGTGCCAGGCACGAACGCGTCGAATGCCGCCCAGAATTGTTGACGATAGCTGTCCTGCTCCATGAGGAGCTCGTGCTGGGCGCCTGGGATCAGCAAGTGGGCGCCACCGCGCAGATGCGTGGCAAACGCCTCGGTCGCCGCGGTGGACGTGATCACATCACTGCCGGCCGCGATCACCAGAATCGGCTGGGCGATCTGCATCGGATAGGTCGGGCGCGCGAACTGAGCCATGGCCCGGAACGCCGCATCGGCCCATCCGATGGTCGGCGAACCTAGTGCGAGCGAGCGCTCGGCCTCGATCACCGCCGCAATGCGCGTGTAGCGCACCGGGTCTGAGGTCACTGGATTGCCGAGGAACGGTTGCAGCGCGCCGATCTCCGGGCCACCGCCTGGAACGTAGAGCCTGCCAAACCCGAGGAGGTGCATGGCCCGTGCGAGCGGACCGGCAAAGCCGAGCATCTGCACTTGGGCCAGGCGGATCAAAGGAGCGGAGAGGACGATCCGCTCGAACCAGCGCTGACCGCCGTGCGCGGCACGCAGAAGTACACTGCCACCGGTGGAGTGACCGATCGCGAAGTAAGGTGGCGGGCAATCGGGCAGCACCATCTGCTGCATGAAGGTCGCGAGGTCAGTATCGTATTCGGAAAAACTGTTGAGATGCCCTTTGAAGGGATCCTTGAGGGCCCGCTGCGACAGCCCCTGCCCGCGCCAATCGAGCGCGGCCACCGCGAACCCGCGAGCCCGCAGGTCGCGCACCACCTCGAAATATTTCTCGATGCATTCGGTCCGGCCCTGGAACAGGCAGACGGTCCCCTTGCGGCCCGGCGGCGGCGGCCAGTGCGCCGCCCTCAGCGACACCCCGTCAGGGGTGCGCAGCTCGGCAACGACGGCACCCTCTGGAACAGGGTTGGCGGGAATCGAAACGAGTTTCACGGTGGAACTGCCAGGGCGAGACCGGTCCGGGGATCTGGATCAGAACGAGCGGGCACGGCAGTTGCGAAACCGCCGCGGCGGCCCTGTCTATACCATGTCTTGCGGAGCCGGAATCCCGGCGACGACGTTTGGCCGGCTGTCCATAGCTGACCGTTTCCCATAGGTGACGTTCGTGCGAGCATGTTCACGATCGATGGCGCGCGTCGCTGACCTTGTCCGCATTGGTGACGTCCGTCTCATAGATGTCGTCCGTGAACAAAGCATGGGGCGAGGATAAGCGGATTGTGAAGGCGTTCTGCCACAACCAAAAAAGTCCCCGGATAGCGAACTGACCCTTTGCAACCTAGCAGGTCAACACAAGCGTGCGGAGGGCCCGAGTCGTCCTCCTGTCGCCCTTGAAAAAGCGCACTCCCCTCCCCACGTCATTTCTGCGCAGGCCTCAGGGCTGTGCAACCGAGACTGGTCCGGCCATTGCGGCGGACCGAACGCATGTCGCTCAACCACAGGAGGACATACCATGCGAACTTTTGATCTTGCTCCCCTCTATCGTTCGACCGTCGGTTTTGACCGGCTGTTCTCAATGCTCGACAACGTCGCCGGCTTCGACGGCGGCACGCCCGGCTATCCGCCCTACAATATCGAGCGGACCGGTGAGAACGCCTACCGCATCTCCGTCGCCGTCGCTGGTTTCTCCGAGTCCGAGCTTTCCATCGAGGCCAAGGAGAATACGCTGACCATCCGCGGCGACAAGCAGACCAAGACCGAGGAGAAGAAGAGCGAAGTCCTGTACCAGGGCATCGCCGCCCGCGCCTTCGAGCGTGTGTTCCAGCTTGCTGAGCACGTCGAGGTGAAGGGTGCTTCGCTGGAGAACGGGCTCCTGCACGTCGACCTCGTCCGCGAGGTTCCCGAGGCCAAGAAGCCGCGCCAGATCGCGATCGGTAACGGCAATGGCAAAGGGAACGTGATCGACGCCAAGGCCGCCTGATCGAGCCGATAGATCCAACGAATTGGACTGAAGGCAGAGCGCTCCGGATTTTCGGGGCGCTCTTTTTTGATCTGACCCGACAGACCTACTCGAGCGGTGCCACGGGCACGAATTGCGTGGCGGGCTTCGCGCTTTCAGGCTTGGCGGCGACCGGGGCGGGAATCGACTTGCCTGGAGTAGACGTCGCCGCGGCCAGTGCATCGGCCGACGCAAGCGGCGCAGCAGGGGCGGAGTTCGATGCTGTCTCGCCCGCAGACACCGGGCTCGTCCCGACCGCGGCTTTGTTGTCCTGGGCGGTGCCCGCTGACGCGGGTTGCAGCGGTTTCGGGACCGGCGCTGGCGACGTCACGGTCGCAGATCGCTGGGCCGGCGTAGCCGGAGCACCACGCCCCGCACGCGGGAACAGCGGCTCATCCAAAATCGGTTCGGCGTCCGGGACCGCAGCGACACGCGCGGGCGGGCGCGGCGGCTCATAGCGGCCGTAGCGCGGATTGTAAGGCGCTTCCGCCGGACCGGCATCAGCGACCGCACGCACCGACAGAACTTCCCCCGAACGCGCATCCACCAGCACGCGCTTTTCCGCGTGCGCGGTGTCGAAAGCGCGCAGCGCGTAGACACGGCCGCGCAGCAGCGGTCGCGTCGCCGGCTCAAGCCCCAGAGACCGGATGCTGCTCAGCACATCCTCTGGCGGCACCCGCCCCGCCGGATGCGCGGTTTGCGCCAGAACCGGCGACGCAACAGTCAAAACAAGCGCGCAGACAGCCCAGACAGTTTTCACGGCTCACCCCTTTGCAGGACCCCAAGCCCGTTGTCGACATCTTGCCTGCCGCGCAACGGCGATCTGATGGTTCTAATCGGGCAGAGCCGAGACAATCTCGGGGAGATTCACCCCCCGACTACCGCGACGAAGGCATCGACTTCCTCGGTGGTGGTCGCAAACGAGGTCACTAGGCGCACCAGAACATCATCCGGGCGGCTGGACCCCGCGCGGGGCGCGGTATCCCGGTGCATGGGATAGTAGCTCGCGCCGGCGGCCTGCAGCCGCTTATGCACCTCGGCGGGCAACATGGCGAACACGAGATTGGCTTCAACCGGCCAGACCGGCGCCAGACCTTTCGCCCGAAGACCCGCGGCGAGCCGGTCCGCCATCGCGTTGGCGTGTCGCGCAAGCGTCAGCCACAGCCCATCCGTGACAAACGCATCAATTTGAGCGGCGATGAACCGATGCTTGGACACGAGATGTCCGCCGCGTTTGCGCCGCTCCGGCATGCCGGCCGCGCGCGCTGGGTCGAAGAAGATCACCACCTCCGCCGCCATGGCGCCGCCCTTGGTGGCGCCAAAGGCCAGCACGTCGACACCAGCTTTCCAGGTGATTTCCGCAGGAGGGGCCCCGAGCCGCGCCACTGCATTGGCGAAGCGCGCGCCGTCCATCTGCACCGTCATGCCGCGCGCATGCGCGATGGCCGCAAGCGCTGCTGTATCGGCGACCGAGTAGACCGTGCCCGCTTCAGTAGCCTGCGTCAGTGACAGCACGGACGGGCTGATGTGGTGCGGTCCACCCCATTCCTCGCGCTCGAGAGCCCGCTTGAGCTCAGCCGGACTGATCCGGCCATCGTCGCCGGCGAGACCGATAAGCTTGAGGCCGCCGCCAAAGAATTCGGGCGCACCGCACTCGCTGGTCATGATGTGCGCGTCGCGATGACCGAGCACCGCGCCCCACGGCGGCGCCAGATGTGCGATAGACAAGGCATTGGCGCCGGTCCCTGTGGAAACCAGAAACACCGCAACGTCGCGCTCGAACAGATCACTCAGTTTCCGCTCGACCTGGCGCGTCACCGCATCGTTTCCATAACCAAGCGCTGAGCCGGAATTGACCTTCCCGATCGCGTCCAGGATCTGTGGCGCGATGGCCGCCGCGTTATCGCTCGCAAAATTCATGGTCGACCTTCTGGCAAGCTATTGAATGGCGATCCGGCAAGCCCAATTGCTGCTGTAGCTACATCTATTGCATTGCGGAAAGTACGCACACTCGCAATACTGCACGAGCGCTCGGGAAAGTGCGCAGCGAACGGGCGGATGTTCAAAATTTGGCGTGGCGAAATCTTGTGTCCGTGGCAGAATTTTGGCATCGTAAGGTAGGACAGCATTGCTGTCGCACTTTGCCAGCCGCGCCCCGCCCTGTGAGCGGGACTGACCGTCCACGATGCGACGCGGCGGGCGTTTGGTGCAGCGCCCGAAAAGCCGCGCAGAGAGCCGAAACGTGGCGAGACCGTCGCCGCCCCGGCTCTTGACGCGCGCGCCTGATCGGGCGGCTCGGCTTGGCCCGGGCTATGCACGGTTGCATACGGCGCCGACCGGACCAACCGGCCGGCTCGAGATCAAGAACTGGGTGACGAGGAACGTCCCTGGTGGAGGGCACGATGGTTGCAGGGCGCGCAGATACGGCAGATCCGGGCCGCGGTTCGGGACTTGGCCTCTATGATCCGGCGCTCGATAAGGATTCCTGCGGCGTCGGCTTCATCGCGCATATCAAAGGCCAGAAATCGCACCAGATCGTGCGCGACGCGCTGACGATCCTCCTCAACCTGGAGCACCGCGGCGCCGTGGGCGCCGACCCGCGCGCCGGCGACGGCGCCGGCATCCTGGTGCAGATACCGCACAAGTTCTTCGCCAAGAAATTGACCGAGCTGGGCCTGAGCTGCCCGGCCCCCGGCGAGTATGCGGTCGGCCAGCTGTTCTTGCCGCGCGATAACAACCTGCGCCAAGAGATCATGAACATCTACGCGCATGAGGCCGCCAAGGAGAACATGCGCATCATCGGCTGGCGCGACGTGCCGACCGACAATTCGACGCTGGGCTGGTCGGTGAAGCCGACCGAACCGGTGCACAAGCAGATCTTCCTGGAGCGGCCGAAGCACATCCGTTCGGACGACGAATTCGAGCGCCGGCTTTACATCCTGCGCAAGGTGATCTCCGGCATTCTGTATGAGCGCCACGAGCGGAGGCTCACCGGCTACTACCAAGTCTCCATGTCATGCCGGACCGTGATCTATAAAGGCATGTTCCTGGCCGATCAGCTGCCGACCTACTATCCGGACCTGCACGATCCGGATTTCGAGAGCGCGCTCGCGCTGGTGCATCAGCGCTTTTCCACCAATACGTTCCCGACCTGGTCGCTGGCGCATCCGTACCGGATGGTGGCGCACAACGGCGAGATCAACACGCTGCGCGGCAACCGCAACTGGATGGCTGCGCGCCAAGCGTCGGTTTCGTCGGCGGCATTCGGCGATGACATCAACAAACTCTGGCCGATTTCCTACGAGGGCCAATCCGACACCGCCTGTTTCGACAACGCGCTGGAGTTCCTGGTCCAGGGTGGCTACCCGCTCGCGCAAGCGGTGATGATGATGATCCCCGAGGCCTGGGCGGGCAATCCGCTCATGGATGAGGAGCGCCGCGCGTTCTACGAATACAACGCCGCGCTGATGGAGCCCTGGGACGGCCCGGCGGCAATCGCCTTCACCGACGGCCGCCAGATCGGCGCAACGCTCGACCGCAACGGGCTCCGCCCGGCACGCTATCTCGTCACCCGTGACGATCGCATCGTCATGGCCTCGGAAATGGGCGTGCTGCAGATTCCGGAAAAGGACATCGTCACCAAGTGGCGCCTGCAGCCGGGCAAGATGTTGCTGGTCGATCTGGAAGAAGGCCGGCTCATTCCTGACGAGGAAATCAAGGCGACGCTGTCGCGCAGCCATCCCTATCGCGAGTGGCTGGAGCGGACCCAGATCGTGCTCGAAGAGCTGCCGGCCGCGTCGAGCACGCCCGCCATTTCAAACATCGCCCTGCTCGAGCGGCAGCAGACCTTCGGCTACACGGAGGAGGATCTCAAGATCCTGATGTCGCCTATGGCCTCGACCGGCGAAGAGGCGGTCGGCTCGATGGGCAACGACACACCGATCTCTGCGCTGTCCGACAAGCCGAAGTCGCTGTTCACCTACTTCAAGCAGAACTTCGCGCAGGTCACCAATCCGCCGATCGATCCGATCCGCGAAGAGCTCGTCATGAGCCTGGTGTCGATCATCGGACCGCGGCCGAACCTGTTCGACCTCGAGGGCCTCTCGCACACCAAGCGGCTGGAAGTCCGCCAGCCGATCCTGACCAATGCGGACCTGGAAAAGATCCGCTCGATCTCGGACGTGAGCGACTCGCACTTCAAGTCGCTGACGCTCGACTCGACCTGGCTTGCCGATAAGGGCCCCGAAGGACTGACGCCCGCGCTGGAGGCGCTGTGCCAGAAAGCCGAACAAGCGGTCAAAGACGGCATCAACATCATCATTTTGTCGGACCGGGCCGCCGGATCGGATCGCATTCCGCTTCCGTCGCTGCTCGCGTGCGCGGCCGTCCATCACCACCTGATCCGCAAGGGCTTGCGTACGTCGGTTGGGCTCGTCGTCGAGTCGGGCGAGCCGCGCGAGGTGCATCACTTCGCCTGCCTCGCGGGTTACGGCGCGGAAGCGATCAATCCCTATCTGGCGTTCGAAACACTGATCGCCATGAAGGACGACCTGCCGCAGAAGCTTGAGGAGAAGGAGATCCTCAAGCGCTACATCAAATCGATCGACAAGGGGCTGCTCAAGGTGATGTCCAAAATGGGCATCTCCACCTACCAGTCCTATTGCGGCGCCCAGATCTTCGATGCGGTCGGCCTGCGCTCGGACTTTGTTGAAACGTTCTTCACCGGGACCGCGACTCGGATCGAGGGTGTTGGTCTTTCCGAGATCGCCGAAGAAGCCGTACGGCGCCACCTGACCGCTTTTGGGGATTCGCCGATTTACCGGGAGATGCTCTCGGTCGGCGGCGAATATGCCTACCGCGTACGCGGTGAGGACCACGCCTGGACGGCGGAGACGGTCGGAACGCTGCAGCATGCGGTGCGCGGCAATTCGTATGACCGCTATCGCGCCTTCGCAAAGATCGTGAACGAGCAGTCCGAGCGGCTGCTCACCATTCGCGGCCTGTTCCGGCTCAAATCCGCCGCGGAAGACGGCCGCACCAGCGTGCCACTCGATGAAGTCGAGCCCGCGGAAAAGATCGTCAGGCGATTTGCGACCGGCGCAATGTCGTATGGCTCGATCTCGCGCGAAGCCCACACCACGCTTGCCATCGCCATGAACCGGATCGGCGGCAAGTCCAACACCGGCGAAGGCGGCGAAGAGTCCGACCGCTTCAAGCCGCTGCCGAACGGCGACTCGATGCGTTCGGCCATCAAGCAAGTTGCGTCCGGGCGGTTCGGCGTGACCGCGGAGTATCTGGTCAACTCCGACATGATGCAGATCAAGATGGCGCAGGGCGCCAAGCCCGGTGAAGGCGGCCAGCTTCCCGGCCACAAGGTCGACAAAACCATCGCCAAGGTGCGCCACTCAACGCCAGGCGTTGGCTTGATCTCGCCCCCGCCGCACCACGACATCTATTCGATCGAAGACTTGGCGCAGCTCATCTTCGATCTGAAGAACGTCAATCCGGCGGGTGCTGTCTCCGTGAAGCTCGTGTCCGAGGTGGGCGTCGGCACCGTCGCCGCCGGCGTCTCCAAAGCACGCGCGGACCACGTCACCATCGCGGGCTACGAGGGCGGCACCGGCGCATCGCCGCTGACCTCGATCAAACACGCGGGCTCGCCCTGGGAAATCGGGCTTGCCGAAACGCATCAAACACTCGTGGCCAACCGGCTGCGCGGCCGCATCGCCGTACAAGTCGACGGCGGCATTCGCACCGGCCGCGACGTCGTGGTCGGCGCGCTGCTCGGCGCCGATGAGTTCGGGTTTGCCACAGCGCCGCTGATCGCGGCCGGCTGCATCATGATGCGCAAGTGTCATCTCAACACTTGCCCAGTCGGCGTCGCGACGCAGGATCCGGTGCTGCGCAAGCGCTTCAAGGGTCAACCTGAGCACGTCATCAACTTCTTTTTCTTCGTCGCCGAGGAGGTGCGCGAGCTGATGGCGGAACTCGGCTACCGGACCTTCAACGAAATGATCGGGCAGATGCAGATGCTCGACCAACGCCGGGTGATCGCGCATTGGAAAGCGAAGGGGCTCGATTTCTCGCGCCTGTTCTACCGGCCCGAGGCACCGGCCGGTGTCGCGATCTGCAACACCGAGAAGCAGGATCACAAAATCAACGATATTCTCGATCGCCGGCTGATTGCTGACGCGCGCGCGGCGCTCGACCGCGGCGCGCCGGTTCGCATCGTCACCACGATCCAGAATACGGACCGCACTGCCGGCGCGATGCTGTCGGGCGAAATCGCCCAGCGCTACGGCCACACCGGCCTGCCCGACGACACGATCCACGTGAAGCTGGTCGGCACCGCCGGCCAGAGCTTTGGCGCCTGGCTCGCCAAGGGCGTGACGCTCGAGCTCGAGGGCGAGGGCAACGACTACGTGGGCAAGGGCTTATCCGGCGGACGCATCATCGTGCGGCCACCGGTGGATTCCGGCATCGTGCCGGAAGATTCGATCATCATCGGCAACACGGTGCTGTACGGCGCGATCAGCGGCGAGTGCTATTTCCGCGGCATTGCCGGCGAGCGCTTCGCGGTGCGCAATTCCGGCGCCACCGCGGTCGTTGAGGGCGCGGGCGATCACTGCTGTGAATACATGACCGGCGGCATCGTGGTCGTGCTCGGTCCGACGGGACGCAACTTTGCGGCCGGCATGTCGGGGGGCATCGCCTATGTGCTGGACGAGGATGGGACTTTCCCGACCCGCTGCAACATGGCGATGGTCGAGCTCGAGCCCGTCCCCGAGGAAGAAGAAGTGAACGCGCGCGAATATCACCACGCCGCCGACCTCGCCACGAATGGCCGCGTCGAGGTGCTCTCGGACATGACGCGCTACGATGCGGCGCGGCTGCATTTGTTGATCTCGCGCCAGGCGCGTTTCGCCGGCTCGCTGCGAGCCGCACATATCCTCGAACATTGGGCCGAGTACCTGCCCAAGTTCCGCAAGGTGATGCCGCTAGAGTATCGGCGCGCACTCGCCGAAATGAAGGCGCAGGAAGCGTCAGTACCGCGATTGATGGCTGCCGGGGCGTAATGGGCAAGGTTAC
>JAFAXD010000416.1 GCA_019241285.1 Xanthobacteraceae bacterium
ATCTTCCTCTCCAACAGTCCGGGAGATGTGAAATACGGCACCACCGGCAAGCCCGTCCCGGGTTACGAGGTCAGGCTTGTGGATGAGGCCGGCATGCCGATGAAGCCCGGTGAGATGGGGGAGCTGATCATTCGCGGACCGTCCAGCGCGATCATGTACTGGAACAATCGCGAGCAGTCGCGCCGCACCTTCATGGGCGAATGGACCCGCTCCGGCGACAAATATCGCGAGGACGAGGACGGCTACTACGTCTATTGCGGCCGCAACGACGACATGTTGAAGGTCTCCGGTCTTTACGTGTCGCCGTTTGAAGTCGAAGCCGCGCTGCAGAGTCACGCCGCGGTGCTCGAATGCGCGGTGGTCGCCTGGCTCGACGATGACAACCTGACCAAGCCGAAGGCCTTCATCGTCCTGAAGTCGGCGGAGGCTGGATCCCCTGAGATGGTGCGCGTCTTGCAGGAGCACGTAAAGACCGCGCTCGCCCCCTTCAAGTATCCGCGCTGGATCGAGTTCCGCGAGGAATTGCCCAAAACCGCGACCGGCAAAATCCAGCGCTTCAAGCTGCGCGCCGAACAGGCGGGCGGATAACTCCGCCCCCCACCATCACGGCGAAAGTTCCTCAAGAACCCTGCCTTTTGTTTCGATCGCGAACCTCAGCGTCACCAAGCCACCGATCAACGCCACTGCCGCAAACGCTGCGAACACGTATCGGATGCCGAAGTCGCCGACGATCCAGCCGACCAGCAGCGGACCGATCGACGACCCCGCCCGAAGCCAGGCACTGCCGAAGCCGGTGCCGATAGCGCGCAAGCGGGTCGGATAGAGTTCGGCCGAGTAGAGATAAAGCGAGAACGCGATTGTCTGCAGCACTGCGTAGGCTGCGGTTGCCAGGATCAGGACCTCGGTCGCGGACGTGGCGCCGAGCGCGGTAAGGGCGAGGAGCGGCAGCGTCCCCAGCAGGAATGCCGTCGCGTACCAAGGCTTGCGGCCGACCTTGTCGATCGAGAGCGCGCAGACCACAGAAGCGATGACCCCAACCCCCGACGTGACCCAACCATAAGCGAGGCTCGTCTGTAACGGCAGATGAAAGACCTGCTTGTAAAGTGTGGGTAACCAGGTCACCAGGCCGTTGTTGATCATGTAGGCGCACAACCACAAGCCCCAGATCATGATGGTTCGCTTCAGGTAGATGCCGCGGAACAGTTCGCGCCAATCGGAGCGGGCAGTAGCCTTCGCAGCGAGGGGAGTCACCGCAGGGTCGCGCAGAATGACGCCGCGGCGCCTCGCGTCGCGCTCCAGCAGTTTCACGACGGCGTCCGCTTGGGCAACGCGGCCCTTGGAGGCGAGCCAGCGCGGTGATTCAGGCATGAACCAGCGCAAGGGAATCGTCAGGATCGACGGGATCAGGCCGACGACGAACATCGCCTTCCAGCCGTAGACCGGCACCAGCAAGAAGCCCACCATGCCGGCAAACATCAAGCCGACCGGGAAAATCACCTCGTAAAGCAGGAAGAAGCGGCCCCGCTTTTCGGCGCCGATGAACTCATTGATATAGGCGCTCGCCACCGGCACCTCGCCGCCGGTGCCGACCCCTTGCAGGAAGCGGAAGGCCATCATCGACGCGCCGCTCCAGGCAAACAAACAGGAGATATCCATCGACACGAATAGAATGATGGTGATGAACAGGGTCTTCAGGCGGCCGATCCTCTCGGCCAATGATCCGAATAGAATCGCGCCGAAGAGTTGGCCGACATAGCCGGCCGAAATGATCATGCCGACGTCGGCCGGCGCGAGCTTCCATTCTGTCACGAGTTGCGGCATCGCGAACGCAATGGCCAGAACCGTGTAGGCGTCGAAGAACGTGGCAATGCCGACAACAACGCGGATGAGCATCAATCTCGGCGTGACCGGAAGCCGCTCGATCCGGGCAATCAGCTCGGCGTTGGTGGTCGTTGGTAATGAAACCGTGGTCGCTGTGCCGAATTGGGCGCCATCCGCAACAAGCACGGACATGAAGTTCCTCCCTGTTTGTTATCGGCGGAGCACCGAAATGCTCCGCCGTCACCCCTGATCGGCCGCCGGCTTTTAGTCACTCATGCGGCTGATCGAATTGCCGGCTGCCCCAGTAATCCGGCCGAGCGCAGCGCATCCGTGATCTCGACCTCGGCGCCCGGTTCCAGTGGCAGCAGCGGGGAGCGAACCGTCGCGTGCTCGAGGATCCCTCGCGCGACAAGTCCGTGCTTGAGCGCCACTGTGCCTTCCATGTGCGAGCCGCGATGATAGACGGTGCGGGTCACCGCGAGCAGCCGATCGTGTACGGCGCGGGCGCGCGGGTAATCCTTCGCTTTACCGGCTGCGATGAGCTCAATGAGCGGCTCGGGCGTGAGCGTGCCATACCCGACGAGAGCGCCGTCGACATCGAACATGGTGTGCAGCAGATATTCGTCATGGCAGGTGAGGAGTTGCAGGTTGGGGCGCTCCCGGCGGATGACGGGAATTTCGGTATCCCACCTGCGCATGTTACGCACGCCGTTCTTCATGGCAAACACGCCCGGCTGTGCCGCAATCGCGAGTTGGGTCTCGAGATTGTACGTTGCCTTTGTGGCGTCAGGATACTGAAACAGGATCAGCGGCAGGCCGCTCTCCTCATAGATCGCGCGATAGCGATCCTGCGGCGCTCCCTTTTGATACCCGAAGCGGAGCCAGCCATGTGACGGGTAGACGAGCCCGGCCGCTGCTCCCGCCTTGACGGCGCGCTTGGCTTCCAACGCCGCCACCTTCGTGCCTTCGAGCGTGATCCCCGCGATGATTGGGATTTTTGCGTCGACCGATGTCCGGAAGCTGTCGATGACGGCGGTCTGCTCGTCCGCAGTCAGAAAGGTTCCTTCCCCCGCATGGCCCAGAACGACGAGGCCTTTGACGCCGGTGAAGCTCCCGAGCCAGGAGCCCAGACGCTGGATTGCCGCATGGTCGATCTCACCGTCTCGCGTGAAAGGGGTCACCGGCGCGGGGACGAGCCCCCGCAGATCAATCGATGTCATGTCGTTTCCTCCGATGCGAGAAGCCCAAGTTCTTGGCGCGATGGTTCCGGGGAAGCGTTCGCATCGTGGCCGCTACCGGCAAGGCCAATCGCACGGCGGCCATTGTATGAGCGGGTCCTTATACCGGAAGACTCAGATCTCACATTTCAGATATAATAAAAACAGCATATCAGGAGAAACCCGTGGATTACCCGACCTGGAAGCTCTTCACGGATGCGGCCGAACTGGGCAGCCTCAGCAAGGTGGCAATGGCCTACGGCACGACGCAGCCGCACATCAGCCGCCAGATCATAGAGCTCGAGCGTGAATGCGGCGGGCGATTGTTCCAACGTACCGGTCGCGGCGTTGTCCTGACCGAATTGGGTCAGCGCATCGCGCCTAAGGTCAGGGCGTGGCTGGCCAGCACCGAGCAACTCGCCAATGATGTCCGCACCTCGGCGGGCACGCCGATCGGCAAGGTCCGCATCGCAAGCATGCCGTCCGCGGCGCATCCATTGGTCAACACGCTCTACAAGCGGCTCAACGAGCAATACCCGCTCATCCAACTCGCAGTGCGCGAAGGCCAAGGCAATCAGCTCGAGAGTTGGCTAGAGGAGGGCAGTGTCGATCTCGCGATCCTTTATCGAACGAACCCGTCACCGAAAAACGGCGATACATACCTCGCCGAGACGTCAACCTATCTGGTCAGCGCCGTGGGTGATCCGCTGACGTCGCGCGCGACCGTGCCCTTTTCGGCCCTGCGCGATCGGCCGCTTGTGTTTTTCTGCCGCCCAAACAGCTGGCGCAATCAGCTGGAAGCGATCGGTGCAGAGCAAGGGATTTCGCTCAATGTTGTCTTGGAAGCGGACTCGCTCAGCTTGCAGACGCACATTGTCGCCGAGGGTGGCATCTACGCATTACTGGGACCTTACGCCATCGCCGCCGCCGCGAAGGAATGTCGCCTGCAAGCGTCGAAGCTGGTCCGTCCCGTGGTGCATCGCTACATCGCCCTCGCGATCTCGCGCCACGCCCAATTGACACTTGCGTGTCGCACCGTAATGCAGGTCACACGCGACATTGCGAAGTCAGGTCTGGCGGGGCTGGCGAGGATCTAGAATTACTTCACATTCTCACGCAGCCATTGGTCGATGAGCCCGGCGATCTGCAGATTGTTCTTTTCCAGCATCACCATGTGACCGTTACCGAAGATGCCGCGGTCCTGCAGCCGGATGTACTCGGTCTTCACGCCGGCCTGATTGAGATATTTCGCCGTGCAGTGGTCGTAGGTCTGATGATAGGAGGCCTCGGCCGCGATGATGACCGTCGGAATGCCCTTGAGGTTGACGAGCTGGCGCGCCGGCGCCTTCTGCATCCAGCACACGAACAGATCGGGGCCTTCCGGCTCGGCGTCGCGCTGGACGGCGAGTTCGCTCGCGTCCTTGATCGGCGGATCGTAGCGTATCGGGATATCGGTGACGCCGAACGCGCGTGCCCTGCCGGTGCCGATGATCGTCGCCTCGAACGGCGGACCGGATGGCTCGATGGCAACGATGGCCTTCACCAGGTTCGGTCGCGCATCGGCGATGAGCCAGCCGAACGGGCCTGACTGCGAGTGGGTGAGCACGATGGCTGGGCCGATCTTATCGAGCAATGCCGCGCCGGCGTCCTGATTGCGCTGCTGCGTCTCCTCATTGGAGATAACGGTCTCGACCTGCGTTGCATAGAACGCATCGAAGATCGGGTCGCCCTTGCGCCCTTTGTTCGGTCCGTCGCCCGGCCATTGCGTGTGTTTCTTGGCCTGCGGCCAGGTGCCTGCGGTCTCGATCGCGGTGAACTGAAACTCTTCGTTCGGCGCGGTGAACATGCGGGTCGCGCCGTCGCCTGGATGCCAGGCGGAGCGCCCGCGCATCGGCTGGTCGATCATGTAGACCACGTAGCCCTGCTCGACGAAATATTCGGCCCAGCCCTTGCGCCCGTCCGGCGTCCCCATCCAGTTCGTTGCGGTCTGCGCGGCCCCATGGATCAGCACCAGCGGATAGGGCTGGCGCACATCCTTCGGGGCCAGCACCTCCACATAGGACTGCCCCTGCATGATCTCCTTGCCGGGCTCGCCTGTGTATTTGCCACCGACGTAGAAGTAGCCGCGCTGGGCGACGGCTGATTGATCGATGGCGGCGACCGGCAGCTTGGGCGGTTCGGCCCGGGCAGCCAGCACACAGACGGACACCAATGCAACACCTGCCGAGGCCTGCAGCATTCTACCGGTCATAGGCTCCTCCCGGCGCGCTTTGCGCCGCATTGTTTGATCGTGTTTGCCCGGGAGCGTGGCCCTCCTTGAACCGGGTTGTCAATCCGGCGTCCAACAACCCGGCATGCTGCGCTCGTCAATACTGGGTTGACCGTGATGATAACTAAATGCATTATCTATTTTGTTATTTAGGCGGTCGAGGAACCCGTTTTTCACGGGCGATGACGCCCATCCGCGTCGGGCTGTTTGACAAGTGAATCGAATTCGCCGCCGAGGCGGGAAATTGTTGACAGACTTCGCAGCCAACTGCAGCCCTCATCTCTAAGAAGCCAGGCTCCGTAAGGGGCCCAGGCGTCTCGAAGCATGACCGCCCACGTCACCTATGGAGACAAACGTCACCTATGGCGAACCGTGTCATCTATGCGGGGTGGCGTCATCTATACGCAGGGATTCAAAGCCTATGATCAATGATCGATGCGGCGCGCCTCCGTGGACGCACGGACAACGTCACCTATGACATCCGTGCGCGCGGTGTCATCTATGTCCCGCGCTGGCAACTCTGAGAAGCCTGGGCCCGTAAGGGCCCGGCGTCTCGAAGCATGACGGCCCACGTCATGTATGGAGACAAACGTCACCTATGGCGAACCGTGTCATCTATGCGAGTTGCGGTCAGCTATGGCCCTGCGCCAATGCGCGGCGCGGTCGTTTGGGCGTGGGCGTCATCTATGGCCCGCGTGGTCATCTAAGCGAGTGGCGTCATCTATGCGGGGTGGCGTCATCTATGCGGGGTGGCGTCATCTATGCGCAGAATTCCAAGCCTATGATCGATGATCGATGCGGCGCGCCTCCGTGGACGCACGGAAAACGTCACCTAATGATATCCGTGCGCGCAGTGTCATCTATTGTCTCGCGCTGGCAACAATGGCGGACGTAATCCAGACCGAGCGCCACTGTTTCGGCAGTTGCCATTGCGGGCAGGCTGGCTGCATGCGATAGTCCGGCCGCGGATTTCGACCATTGCGGTTAAGGCGCACAATCGTCCCGGCAGAATCCGGGGCGGCCGTTCGTGCTGTCCGGGTATCGCATAAACCTCCGGCCGAAACCGCTTCAAAAGCAACAGCAAGCCTGCGCGGGGGCCCATGAACTACCAGATGTTTGCTCCGGTGGAGACCTATGGGTCGCGCGCGGCCATCGCGGTTGGCACGCCACCGGTGGATCCCCGGCGCGGCCAGAGTGTCAGCATCCGTGCCCGCGCGCCGTTGCGCCTCGGGCTTGCCGGCGGCGCGACCGACCTCTCGCCGTATTGCGACGAGTTTGGCGGTGCCATCCTCAATGCAACGATCGGGCGCTATGCCTATGCCCACCTGAGCTTCCGCGAGGATCACCGGCTCTGCTTCGCCGCGCACGACGTCAAGCAGGACGACATCGTCCCGCTGGCGGCCGAACTGCCCCTCGACAGCGGCCTCATCCTGCATCGCGCAGTGCATAACCGGATGGTGCGCGACTTCCTGCGCGGGCGCCTGCTTGCGGTCACGGTTACCTCGACCGTGGACGCCCCGCCTGGATCGGGGCTTGGGGCCTCCTCGGCGTTGGTCATCGCCCTGGTGGAAGCCTACCGCGCGGCGTTCGGCTTGCCGCTGGGCCGCTACGACGTTGCCCGACTTGCCTTCGAGATCGAGCGCATTGATCTCGGCCTTGCGGGCGGACGGCAGGATCAATACGCCGCTGCCTTCGGTGGCCTCAACTTCATGGAGTTCCTGCCCGGCGACCGTGTGATCGTGAATCCGCTGCGCGTATCGCCACACTATCTCTACGAGTTTGAAGCCTCGCTGGTTGTTTGCTTTACCGGCAAATCGCGCGCGTCCGATACGATCATCGCCGATCAGGTAAAGGCCGTGACCGAACAGGACTCGGGCGCGCTCGAAGCCCTGCATCAGCTCAAGTCCGACGCTATCGAGATGAAACAGTCGCTGCTCGGTGGCGATATCCGTGGCGTTGCTGAAATCCTTAACCGCTCCTGGCTCGCGAAGCGTCGTACCTCGGGCTCAGTGTCGAATTCCGCAGTCGAGCAGGTGTTCGAACTGGGGTTGAAGAACGGCGCCGTGGCCGGCAAGGTCTCCGGCGCCGGCGGGGGCGGGTTCGTGATGTTCATGACGGATCCCGAGCAACGCCATCGGCTGATTACCGCGCTCAACGACAGCGGCGTCATGGCCACCCCGGTACAATTTACCGAGGGCGGTGCCGAGGCCTGGACCACGAACCGCTGATTGCAAGTTCTGTTGCGTGAATGTCGATGACGGACGTCATCCGCCAAGCGTGCATCCTGGTCGGCGGCAAGGGCACCCGGCTCGGTGATCTCGCCCGTATGGTTCCCAAGCCGCTGCTGGAGATTGCGCCGGGGACGACGTTCCTCGACTTGGTGATCGGCGAACTGGCGCGGCAGGGCTTCAACGATTTGGTGCTGCTTGCAGGCCATCTGGGCGACGTGGTGCGTGAGCGCTACGACGGCCGTACCGTCGCGGCGGCACGTGTGCGGGTTGTAATCGAACCGGAGCCGCGCGGCACCGGCGGCGCGCTCACCTGCGCCGGCGACCTCCTCACGCCGCGCTTCCTGCTGCTCAACGGCGACTCGCTGTTCGATATCAACATGCGGGCGCTCGCCGCCGAGCCAATGGCGGCGGACGTGGAAGGGTTGCTTGCATTGCGTCGCATCGCCGATCCGGCGCGTTACGGCACCGTCGCATTGACCGACAACCGCATCACCGGGTTTCGCGAGAAGAATCCGGCGGTCAGCGGGCCAGCCCTGATCAACGCCGGGATTTACGTGCTGCGCGCAAGCGTCATCAATCGTGTCAGTACGTTGCCATGCTCGATCGAGACGGACATTTTCCCGGCCCTTGCGCGCGAGGGCCGGCTCGCCGGTGTCGAGCGCGAAGGCTATTTCCTGGACATCGGTCTGCCTGAAACATTGGCGCAAGGACGGCGCGAGCTTCTCGCCGTACGGCGACGGCCGGCCGTGTTCCTCGATCGGGACGGCGTCCTCAACGTCGACCATGGCTACGTCCACCGGCCCGATCAGATCGACTGGATCCCGGGGGCGATCGCCGCCGTCCGCTCGCTCAACGATCTTGGTTACAGAATTGTGGTCGTCACCAACCAAGCCGGCGTTGCCCATGGCCACTATGAGGAGGAAGCCGTGCACACGCTGCACGCCTGGATGCGCGACGCGCTTGCCGCGCACGGCGCTTTTATCGACGCGTTCTATCACTGCCCCTATCACCCGGACGGGAAGGTTGAGCGCTTTCGCCTTGCCCACGTCGACCGCAAGCCCGGGCCCGGCATGATCCTGCGGGCGCTTGCCGACCTCGATATCGACAAGGAGAACAGTTTCCTGATCGGCGACAAACAAAGTGACATTGCGGCGGCCGAGGCAGCCGGCATCCCGGGCTTTCTGTTCGCTGGCGGCAATCTCGCCGAGTTCGTGGACGACTGCCGTAAGCGTCGGGTCGGCGCGGCGTTGGGGCTGCAGGCCGGCGGCGAATTCGCGCCATGACCGCGTTCCCGCAACTCAAGCAAGCGCTGCCGCCGGTGCAGGCCTGGATCAGGAACGAGGCCTTGCCGTTCTGGGGCACGGTCGGTGTCGACCTTGCGCGCGGCGGGTTCCATGAGCGTCTCGATCTGGCCGGTGCGCCAATCACACAAGTGCCCAAGCGGCTGATGGTGCAGGGCCGCCAGCTTTACGCGTTCTGCCACGCCGGCGTACTCGGTTGGTTTGCCGACGCGCGTCCTCTCGCCGACCGCTGCGTCGCGTACATGCTGGATGCTTTCTATCAACGCGATGGGGAAGCGGGGTTCGTGCATTCGCTCGCGCCAGATGGCGGCATCGCCAATGCGACGCGCGACACCTATGCGCATGCTTTCGCGCTGCTTGGGCTTGCCTGGTACCACCGCTTCACCGGTGACACGCAGGTGCTCAAAGTTGTTGATGAAACGCTGGTGTTTCTGGACGGATTCCTTGGGTCGGACCGCGGCGGCTATCTCGATGCGCTGCCGCGCCCAGATGCGCTGCGCCGGCAAAACCCGCACATGCATTTGTTTGAGGCATTCATCGCGCTTTATCAGGCAACCGGCGACGCGCGTTTCCTCGCCCGCGGGGCTGAGATTTTCGGCGTGTTCGCGACCGGATTTTTCCAGCCCTCAGTCGGTGCACTCACGGAATATCTCACCGAGGATCTCGACCCGGTTCCTGATGCGCGCGGGCGTATCAGCGAGCCCGGCCACCACTATGAATGGATCTGGCTGCTGCGGCATTTTCAGCACGCGTCGGGCCGCGATGTGAGTACCTACTGCGGCGCGCTCTACGATCACGCCAACCGCTATGGCTGGGACGCGGCGGGTTACATCCGTGACGAAGTCGAGGCGACCGGGGCCGTGATCAAGACGTCACGCCGCTGCTGGCCGCATACCGAAGGGCTCAAGGCCAACATCGTCGAGGGCGAACTGGGACGCACCAATTGCGACGCGTTGGCGGTGCGATGCCTGCAACGCCTCGCCGACACGTTCATCGGCCGCCCGGTGCCGGGCGGCTGGATCGATCACATGGATGAGAAGGGCGCGCCGCTCGTCGCCATGATGCCGGCGAGCACGCTCTATCACCTGTTCTGTGCGATTGCGGAAGCCGCGCGCGTCACCGGCTAGTTTACCTACTGGACTCGCGCAGCGACAGCGTGACGAAGGCAAAGCTGAGTGTGCGCTGATCCGGTCCGGCGCCAACGTCCGACGGCTTGACCGCGTACGGGCACACGAAGGTGAGTGCGTTGCGCGATCCATCAGAACTGAAATACTCCCGATTCACCGGGACGAAGTATTCCTCGAGATCGTTCTTGCCGAGCAGGAATCCGACAAAACGCCCGTTCACGTACACAAACATCTGCTGCACGACGTTGGTCTTCACCGGCAGCACCTTCAACGCCAGCACCGGATCGGTCTCCGGCATCGGCATGCTGAACTCCAACGTGGCTTGCGGCCCTTCCATCCAGGTGATGTCTGCTTCGGGCCGGCTCCAACCGGTTCGGGCCCAATTCCTGAAATTTCCCCCGGTGCCAAACGTCATTGCACCGTTCCAAGCCGCTACCTTTGACATGTGTTTGATTCCTTATTGAACGCGGACGATTTTCGGTCCCGCGTGCCCCCTTACCGGCACCGCAGCATTAATCACATAGCCTTGGTGGCCACAAGCCAGTTAGGACTTATTTTCAATTGTTGCTCCCAGCAAATGGTCATCGAAGCGCCCGCGTAGATCACCATAGAGATGTTCGAACATATGCCGCTTCGGCGTCAGTACTGCGACATCGCGAGCATCGGGTTCAATCACTGCCTCGATTGGGGGTGGCGCGCAGAACTCGCCGCTCAACTCTCTCGTCACAGCAAGACGCGCGAGGCGCGCCGCCCCATAGGCCGGCCCGACGTCCGCGCCCAATCGATAGGTCAGTGGCCTGTTGAGGGCCGCGGCCAGCACCCGGCCCCACCAGGGGGATCGGGCGCCGCCGCCGATCATTGAGATCTGCTTGATCGCGGCTCCAGCCTCGATCAATGCGTCGAGACCGTCAGCCAAACCGAATGCCACGCCCTCGAGCACGGCTTGGCCGATGGCGGCAGCATCCGACTCGTGGTCGAGGCCGAACAGCACGCCCCGGGCTGCAGGATCGTTATGCGGTGTGCGCTCGCCGGAGAGATAGGGCAGGAAGATTTCGCGCCCGTCGAGTCGCCCGCGCGCCTGGGCCAAGGCAATCAGCGCACGGGCATCGGCGCTCCCGGTGAGGCGTGCCGCCCAATCGAGCGCGCTCGCCGCGCTGAGCATCACGCTCATCTGGTGCCAGCGCTGCGGAAGGGCATGGCAGAACGCGTGCACGGCGCGCTCCGGATTGGGCCGAAATGCTCTGCCGGCAACGAACAACACGCCGGATGTGCCAAGCGACAGGAGTGCGTCGCCCTCGTCGATGACGCCGACGCCCACCGCACCCGCGGCATTGTCGCCGCCGCCGGCTGCGACCACGACCGGTTCCATGCCCCACGCCGCGGCGACTTCGTGGCGCAAGGCGCCGGTGATCTCACAGCCCTCGTGCAGTCGCGGCATCTGATCTTGGGCGAGCCCTGTCGCGGCCAGCATCTCGTCCGACCAGGCACGCTGAGCAACGTCGAGCCAAAGCGTGCCCGACGCATCGGAGACATCGGTCGCCTTCGCGCCAGTCATGCATAGGCGCATATAGTCTTTCGGCAGCAGCACGCAGCGCGTCGCCGCAAAGGCGTCCGGCTCGTGTTGCTTGACCCACAGCAGTTTCGGCGCGGTGAAACCGGGCATGGCGAGATTGCCGGTGATCTGGCGGCTCGCCGGCACGGCGCGCTCGAGGGCCGCACATTGCGCGGCGCTGCGGCCGTCGTTCCATAGGATCGCCGGCCGCAGCGGCCGGTCGGCGGCGTCGAGCAAAGTCGCGCCGTGCATCTGGCCGGAGAGCCCGATGGCGCGAACCTGACGGCGGCGTTGCACCTCGAGGGCGATGACGGCGCGGTTGGTCGCGGTCCACCAGTCCGCCGGGCTCTGCTCCGACCAACCGGGATACGGGCGCGACACGGGGAGCGGCGCACTTGCCTGGCCGGCGACGGCGCCCGCGTCATCGACCAGGACGGCCTTGACGCTGGAGGTCCCGATATCGATGCCCAGGAACATCGCGCGTCAACCCTGCGGCCAAAGCCAGGCCGCGCCGCGCACGCCGCTGGAATCCCCATGCCGGGCGGGCACTATCGGTGTATCGATGGCATCGGAAAAGGCATAGCTCGCGATGCGCGGCGGCAGTTCCTCGTAGAGCGGGGCGATATTGGAGAGCCCACCGCCGAGCACGATGACATCGGGATCGAGGATATTGATGACGGCCGTCAGCGCGCGGGCCAATCGGTCCGCGTAAAGGTCGAGGCACGCGACCGCCTGCGGTTCGCCCGCCGCGGCCGCTCGCGCCACCGCCTCGGCGGTCAGTATCTTGCCGGCCGCGGTCTGATAGGTCCGGGCGAGGCCCGGTCCGCTCAGGAACGTCTCGATGCATCCCGCTTTGCCGCAGTAGCAGGGCACGCCCGGAAGCTCATCGGGGCGTGGCCAGGGCAGGGGGTTGTGCCCCCATTCGCCGCCAATATCGTTGCGCCCGACCAGGATCTTGCGTTCGACCACCACACCGCCGCCCACCCCGGTGCCGAGGATGACCCCGAACACGACGTTCGCGCCGGCGCCCGCGCCGTCCGCGGCTTCCGAGAGTGCGAAGCAGTTCGCATCGTTGGCTAACCGCACCGGGCGCTCCAACTTCGCGGCGAGATCCTGATCGAGCCGTTTGCCGATCAACACCGTGCTGTTGGAATTCTTGATCAGGCCGGTTCTTGATGAGATCGCCCCGGGGGTGCCAATCCCGACGCTGCCGCGGCAGCCGAGCTGCTGCTCGATCGTGCCGACCAGACCGGCGACGGCATCAAGAGTGCCCGCATAATCGCCGACCGGCGTCGGAACCCGATGTCGCGCCAGGATGGTTCCCCCGGCGCCGAGCGCGATTGCCTCGATTTTGGTTCCGCCGAGATCGACGCCGATTCGCATGCTTGCCTACTCTGACTCAGTAAGACTACTTAGGCTGGACACGCGGACAGGCCACGTGCCAAGGAATTCGCCATGGAGAAATCGCTGCGGGAACGTGCGGTTGATCAACAGATAGGAATTTTGTCGATCGCGCTAGCGCCCTTCGGTCTTCTTATCATTCTCCTGTGGCTGTTGATCATGTACACCATCGCGGTGCATGTGTTTCCGCACGCATTCGGCATCGATTGGCCCGATCCGTTGGCGCTGATCCCACCCGGCTGGCGCCGGGCGCTTTTTTTGGCGCCGCGGACCTGAGAATCCATCGAGGTCTCAATGATGAACGTCGTCATCCCGTTGGCTGGCCTTGGCAGCCGTTTCGCCAAAGCGGGTTACACCCTGCCCAAGCCGCTGATCCCGGTGCACGGCGTGCCGATGATCCGGCTGGTGATCGACAACGTGCGGCCGTCGGAATCGCATCGGTTCGTGTTCATCTGCCAGCGCGCGCATACGCAGCAGTTCGGGCTGCGGCAAAACCTCGAGGCCTGGTCGCCCGGTTGCGCGGTCGTGGAGCTCGACGGCGTCACCGAGGGCGCCGCCTGCACCGTGCTGACCGCGCGCGAGTTCATCGACAGCGATGACGCACTGATGATCGCCAACAGCGACCAGTTCGTGGACATCGCGATCGACGACTACCTGCACGCCATGACCGAGGAGAAGCTCGACGGTCTCATCATGACCATGTGGGCCGACGATCCGAAGTGGTCGTTCGCGCGGCTTGATGCGCGCGGGCTCGTCGACCTCGTGGTCGAGAAGGAAGTCGTGTCCAACTGCGCCACGGTCGGCATCTACAACTTCAAGGCGGGGCGCGATTTCGTGCGCGCCGCCGATGACATGATCGCCAAAAACTTGCGCGTCAACAACGAGTTCTACGTCGCGCCGGTCTATAACCAGCTGATCGGTGAGGGGGCGCGGATCGGAGTTTATGACGTCGGCAGTGTGGGGCGGGGGATGTACGGGCTTGGCACGCCGCCCGATCTTGACGCGTTTCTGGCTATGCCCGTTTCCAAAGTCGCTACGCGAGATCTCGCGTGATCATCCTCAGTCATCGCGGTTACTGGAAGACCGCGGCCGAAAAAAATACGCCCGCGGCATTCCGGCGCTCATTCGATCTCGGCTTCGGCACCGAGACCGACGTGCGCGACCGCAACGGCGAGCTCGTGATCTCGCACGACATGCCCAATGGCTCGGAGATTACGCTGGCGGCGATGCTCGATCTCCTGGGTGGGCGCGATCTGCCGCTTGCCATCAACATCAAGGCGGATGGTCTGGCGCGCTTGTTGAATGAGCAGATGACGGCGCGAGGCCTGACCCGCTGGTTTACCTTCGACATGTCGGTTCCCGAGATGGTCGTGCAGTTGCGTTTGGGCCTGCCCGTGTTCTCGCGCGCAAGCGAGTATGAGGAACCGCCGGCCCGCTATGCGGACGCGCTCGGGATCTGGCTCGATGCCTTTACATCGCAGTGGTATGATGTCTCGAAAATCTCCGGTTTTCTGCGCGACGGCAAGCGTGTATGCATCGTCTCGCCGGAGTTGCACGGGCGTGACCCTAAGCCCTTGTGGGCGCAATTGAAACCATCAGAGGTGTCGCATCACCCCGCCCTGATGCTGTGTACCGACATGCCCGAGGATGCCGCGGATTGGTTTGGAGGCAAGCGATGATAAAGGCCGTCGTGTTCGACATGGACGGAGTCCTGATCGAGGCCAAGGACTGGCACTACGAGGCGCTTAACCGTGCGCTGAAGCTGTTCGGCTACGAGATCAGCCGCTACGACCACCTCACCACCTTCGACGGCCTGCCGACGCGGCGCAAGCTGCAGATCCTCTCCGCCGACAAGCATTTGCCGGTCGAGTTGCACGGCTTCATCAATGACATGAAGCAGCGCTACACGATGGAGATCGTCAACGCCAACTGCAAGCCACGCTTCAATCATCAATACGCGTTGTCGATGCTGCACGCGAAGGGCTACCGCATTGCAGTCGCGTCCAACTCTATCCGCAATACCATCGAAGTTATGATGCGCTACGCGGAGCTCGACGGGTATTTGGACTTCATCATCTCGAACGAAGACGTCACCAAGTCCAAGCCGGATCCGGAGATGTACAGCCTGGCGATCAGCAAGTTGCGCGTGCAGCCCGAGGAATGCCTGATCGTGGAGGACAATGAGAACGGCATCCGGGCGGCGCGCGCGTCCGGCGCGCACGTGCTGGAGGTGGATGAGGTGGACGACGTCACCTGGACCAACATCTCGCAAAAGATCATGGACATCGATGCCGCGGTCGCGGCGGCGTGAGGGTGCGGTACATGCGCGTGTTAATTCTCGGAGCGGGTCCGCAACTCAAGGACAACGAAACCCCGGTCTGGCTGGCCGAAGCCAACGGTGAAGTGCTGGTCGAGCGCTTCGTGAATGCCTGCAAGGGGCTTGGCGCCAAGCTCATTTTCGCTGTGCGCCGGCAGGACGTGCGGCGCTTCCATATCGACAACATAATCAAGCTGGCCTTGCCGGACGCGGCGATCGTCGCCATCGATGGTGACACCCAGGGCGCACCGTGCACCGCGCTTCTCTGCGTCCACCTGATCGATCCCGAGGACGAGCTGCTGATCCTCAACAGCAATGAGTTCCTTGATATCGACTACCGCGCTCCGATCGAGGACTTCCGGCAGCGCGGATTGGACGCCGGCGTGGTGACTTTCCGCTCGCTGCATCCGCGTTATTCATACATGCTGGTGGATGACAGCGGACTGATCGTCGAGGCGGCCGAGAAACGGCCGATCAGCCGGCATGCGACTGCGGGGTTCTACTGGTACCGGCGGGGCGCGGACTTCGTGCAGTCGGCGCAGGACATGATCCGCAAGGATGCGCACGTCGACAACAGGTTCTTCATCAGCCTGACGCTGAACGAACTGGTGCTCAACCACAAACGCATGGGGATTCACGAGGTGGATGCCAAACACTATCGACCGCTCAAATCGCAGCGGCAGATCTCGCTCTACGAGGCCGACAGCCATCCGGAGGCGGCGCAATGAAGCAGGCGCGGCTGACTGAGATGGTTAAGGGCTGGTTCGTCGGCGACTTCGAGCCGCGGATCGCGCACAGCACGGACTGTGAGGTCGCGGTGAAACACTATGCGGCGGGCGACTACGAAGAGGAGCACCATCATCGGGTGGCGACGGAGGTGACGGTCGTTGTTTCCGGCCGTGTGACCATGATGGGCAAGATTTTGGACGCGGGCGATATCATGCTGCTTGAGCCGGGCGAAGCCACCGATTTTCGAGCACTAACCGACGCGGTCTGCGCGGTGGTGAAGCTGCCCAGCGCGCGTGGCGACAAATATCCCGGCCGCCCGCCATCCGCTCAATAAACAAACAGTCCTGCTGGGATCATGAGTGTCCAATTGAAAGACTTGAGCCGCGCCTATGTGGCGGCGTTCAACGCCAAGAATGCGGCCGGTTGTGCGGCGCTGATGGCCGACGACTTTTCCCTCGAAGATCCCGTGGTCAAGCGCGTCGAAGGCAAAGAGGCCGCGATGCGCGTCGTCGAGGGGATATTTGCCTCGTGCAACAAACTGTCATTCGTGGCGCGCAATATCTTTGCTGATGGCGACACCACGCTGATCGAGTTCGTGCTCACGCTTGACGACAAGGTACTGACGGGAATCGACCTGATCGAGTGGCGTAACGGCAAGATGCATGAGTTGCGCGCTTATCTGGATGTTTGATTCTCTGCAGCGTTTGCCGGTTGCATGTCGCCGCGGTCCTGCGGCCGACGAGGTCGGCCGGTTGTACGAGTTTCTGTGCCGGGAGTTGCTGTCCTAACCCACACCGATGCGTTTTGCCTGATAGCCGCGGTCGAGAATCTCCTGCCACCAGCTACGTTGGTCCAGATACCATTTCACGGTCTTCTCGATCCCGGTCTCGAAGGTCTCGCGGGCTCGCCAACCCAACTCGCTCTCGATCTTGGTGGCGTCGATCGCGTAGCGGCGGTCGTGGCCGGGTCGGTCGGTGACGAACGCGATCAGACGCTCGCGCGTGCCCAGGTTGGACGGGTGATGTTGATCAAGCAGTCCGCAGATCGTTTTCACCACATGGAGGTTGGTACGCTCGTTGCGGCCGCCGATGTTATAGGTCTGGCCTACTCGCCCGCGCTCCAGCACCAACGTCAGCGCCCGCGCGTGATCCTCCACATAGAGCCAATCGCGAATGTTTTGGCCATCGCCGTAGACCGGAAGTTCCTGCTCCGCCAATCCCTTAATGATCATGTGCGGGATCAGCTTCTCCGGGAAATGATAGGGTCCGTAGTTGTTGGAGCAATTGGTGACGAGCGTCGGCAATTCATAGGTCTCGCGCCATGCGCGAACGAGATGATCTGATGAGGCCTTGCTGGCCGAGTAGGGCGAATTCGGCTGATAGGCTGTCGCTTCGGTGAAGAACCCCTCGGCTCCGAGCGAGCCGTAGACCTCATCCGTCGACACATGCAGCAGGCGAAAGGCGGTGCGTCGGGCTGGCTCCAGCCCTCGCCAGTAGCGCAAGGCCTCCTGCAACAGCGTAAACGTACCGACCACGTTGGTGCGAATGAACTCGCCGGGGCCATCGATCGAGCGGTCGACATGGCTCTCGGCCGCAAGGTTCATTACCCCATGCGGCTGGTAGCGATCGAACAGGGCGCGTAGTGCCGGCGCGTCGCAGATATCAACTTTGGCAAACGTGTAGCGCGGGTTACCAGCGGCCTGCGGGATGGAACTCAGGTTCGATGCATATGTGAGTTTGTCGATATTGACCACAAAGGCGTCGGTGTCATCGAGCAGATGGCGAACGACCGCCGAGCCGATGAAGCCAGCTCCTCCGGTCACGAAGATCGTCAAACCGCGAAATCGCATGATCCAGGATTCCTCATCACCCGTGTCGCGAATCTACTCCGCCTGAGTCCGACAAACTGCGATGCACCGACAGGAGATATTCACCATAGCTGCTCTTGGCGGTTTTTTGAGCGAGTTTGTGAAATTGATCAAGCGAGATATAGCCGAGCCGCAAGGCGATTTCCTCCGGACACGCGATGCGCAGGCCCTGCCGCTGCTCCAGGATTTGGACAAAATGGCTGGCCTCCACGAGTGACGCATGGGTCCCGGTGTCGAGCCAGGCAAACCCGCGTCCCATGATCTCAACAAACAGCTCACCATCGTCAAGATAAGCTCGATTCACGTCAGTGATCTCGATCTCGCCGCGCGCCGACGGTTTGATTGATGCGGCGATCTCGACGACGCGATTATCGTAGAAATATAAACCGGTCACCGCCACGTTGGACTTCGGCTTCGCCGGTTTCTCCTCAATTGAGCGCGCACGGCCATTGCCGTCGAGTTCAACCACGCCATATTGCTCCGGCGTGTTGACGACGTAGCCGAAGATCGTGGCGCCTCGCTCGCGTGCCACCGCGTTGCTCAGCAGTTCCGGGAGCCCGTGTCCATGGAAAATATTATCGCCCAAAATTAAGGCAACACGGTCGGTCCCAACAAACTCGCGCCCCACAATGAAAGCATCGGCCAGCCCGCGCGGCTGGTCCTGAACTGCGTAGGCGAATTTCAGGCCAAATTCCGAGCCGTCCCCCAGCAGACGCTGGAACAGGGGCCGATCCTGCGGGGTTGAGATGATGAGGATCTCGCGAATTCCCGCGAACATCAAAGTCGTCAGCGGGTAGTAGATCATCGGCTTGTCAAAAACCGGTAGCAATTGTTTTGAAACCACGGTTGTCACCGGATAAAGCCGGGACCCGGTGCCGCCCGCCAGAATAATGCCCTTCATCGCTGCCTCATGAATGACGCATGGGTCATAACAGGTGTTGCCAAGGGTACAAGTGTGTTAATCGTCCCGCGAGCAAAGCTCGTCGGATTCCCGTGTAGGACAGCGCGACGCCCCATGATCGTAACCAAGACCGAAATCCCTGATGTGCTTATTATAGAGCCAAAACTGTTTGGCGATCAGCGCGGCTTTTTTCTTGAGACCTTTCAGGTCGAACGATACCAGTCGCATGGTATCAAAGGGCCATTCGTTCAAGACAATCTGTCGCGCTCCGCGCACGGTGTGTTGCGCGGACTGCACCTGCAAAGCCCGAATACGCAGGGAAAGCTGGTCTCGGTGATGCGCGGGCGGGTACGTGATGTCGTGGTCGATGTGCGCCTCGGCAGCCCAACTTTTGGACGGCACGTCGCTGTAGAACTGTCTGAAGACAATCGCCGGCAGTTCTGGGTTCCGCGCGGCTTCGCCCATGGTTTCGTGGTGCTCTCCGACAGCGCCGATTTTTTCTACAAATGCGACGCGCCATACAGTCCACGTGACGAGCTCATCGTCCGCTGGAACGATCCGGCGATCGGAATCGATTGGGGCATCGAAAATCCGAAGCTCGCGGAGCGGGATGCGTCGGCGCCGCTGCTGTCCCAGGTCGAACGGCTCCCGCGTTACGGGGAGGTATGACGTGCGCGTGCTGGTCACCGGTGTCACAGGCCAAGTCGGCGGAGCGCTCCTCACTGCGCTCGACGGCAAGGCGGATGTGGTGCCGGCGCCGCGTGCCGTGCTCGACCTCGCGCAGGGGCAGATGATTGCGTCGGCGCTCGACCGGATGGCGCCCGATCTGATCATCAACCCGGCCGCGTATACGGCGGTCGATCGGGCCGAGGATGAGCGCGATCTCGCATACCGGATCAATGGCGAAGCTCCCGGCCACATTGCCAGCTGGGCTGCGCGCCGCAACGTGCCATTGATCCACCTCTCGACCGATTACGTCTACGACGGCGCGGGCGAGCGCGCGTGGCGCGAGGACGACATCACCGGTCCACTCGGCGTCTACGGGGCGAGTAAGCTCGCCGGCGAGGATGCGATCCGGGCCGCCAAAGGGCCGCATCTGATTATCCGGACCTCATGGGTCTATGCAGCCAAGGGCACCAATTTTCTACGTACCATTGCGCGTCTCGCCGCGGAGCGCCCGGAGCTGCGCATTGTCGCCGACCAGGTCGGCGCCCCAACGTCTGCCCAGGTTATTGCCGATAGCATCGCAACTCTCGTGGCCAAACACGCATCCGACCTGCCGCGGCGGTTCGCGGCGGCGGATGGGCTCGTGCATCTCGCGGCAGCGGGCGAGACCAGCTGGCATGGCTTCGCGACCGCGATCGTCGACGGCCTGAGGGCGCGTGGCGCGCCGCTGAAGGCGCAGTCGATCGTGCCCATCCGCACCGAGGATTACCCGACCAAAGCCAAGCGGCCCGCCAACTCACGGCTTGATCTAACGCGCCTGCAACGCGTGTTCGGCGTGACAACGCCGCACTGGTCGCAGGCGTTGGCCGCAGAGCTGGATGTGCTGGCGCGCGAGCTCGCGCCGCAGGCAGGCTGAATTAGGCTACGACGCGCCGTTCGGTTCGCGTCGTTTGCTCCAAGCTGGTCTGCACCAGGGCACGCAGCGCACGCAAATCCTTCACGAACAGGCGGATGCCTTCGGCGAGTTTTTCACTCGCCATGGCGTCCTCGTTGAGGCTGAAGCGGAAGCCCGCTTCGTCGTGGTGAACCCAAGCTTTGGCGCCAGCGGTCAATGTCGGCGCGAGCACGCGCGGCAAGTTTTCCGCAGAGCCCGCAAGTTCATCCATCAGCGCCGGCGCGATCGTCAACCGATCGCAGCCGGCCAGTGCTTCGATCTCGCCGACGTTGCGGAACGAAGCCCCCATCACGACGGTCGCGACGCCGCGCGCCTTGTAGGTCGCATAAATGCTGCGCACCGATGCGACGCCGGGATCATTCTCGGCGGTGTAGGGCCCGCCGCCATTCTTGACATGCCAATCCAGAATGCGCCCGACAAACGGAGAAATCAGAAAGGCGCCTGCGTCGGCGGCGGCCATTGCCTGGGTCAGCGAGAACAGCAGTGTGAGATTGCAGTCGATGCCTTGCCGCTGCAGCTCGCGCGCTGCTTGGATGCCTTCCCAGGTTGATGCGAGCTTGATCAGGATCCGCTCGCGCGGCACGCCGCGCGCCGCATAGGCCGCGATCACCGCTTGCGCTTTTTCGATCGAACCGTTCACGTTGAACGACAGGTCGGCATCGACCTCGGTCGAGACGCGGCCAGGCACGATGCGCGTCAGCTCCGTCCCGATGGCTACGGCAACGCGATCACAGGCCGCGATGGTGCGTGCCTCAAGGCTGGCGTTGAGCGAGTCGGCCCAGCGTAGTGCTTCCGCTAGGATCTCCTTGCCGGCGGGCGTGCTCACCGCTTTCAGCACAAGGCTTGGGTTGGTGGTGCAGTCCTGCGGCTTGAGGCGCCGTACCGCGTCGATATCGCCGGTGTCGCCGACGACCACCGTCATTGCGCGCAACTGATCGAGTTTTGAGGGCATCGACTCCACTCCGCGGGTTCAAAGCCTCATATGCCATAATAGTCGCGGTACCAAGCGACAAATTCCGCTACGCCGCGGCTGACGGAGGTGCTCGGGCGGAACCCGGTTAGGCGCTGAAGCAGTGTTGTGTCAGCGTAGGTGGCCGGCACGTCGCCCGGCTGCATTGGCAAATAGTTTCGTTGCGCGGGCTTGCCGATGCTTTTTTCGATTGCTTCGATGAACGTCAGCAGTCGCACGGGCTGCCCGTTGCCGATGTTGACGACCCGATATGGAGCAGCCGGGCTAAGGCCGAGATCTTCATCAGTCATGTCCGGCGGAACCGGTTTGATTGGAACGCCGTCGATCAACAAAATGATGCTCGTCGCGATGTCGTCCACGTAGGTGAAATCGCGATCCATTTCGCCGTGATTGTAAACGTCGATCGGCGAGCCCTCCAAAATGGCCTTGGTGAATTTGAACAGCGCCATGTCGGGACGGCCCCAAGGTCCGTAGGCGGAAAAGAATCGAACCACCGTTGTCGGCAGATTCCACAGATGCGCGTAGCAATGCGCCATCGCCTCGGTGGCTTTTTTGGTCGCCGCGTAGAGCGTCAGCGGATGATCGGTGCGATCGTTCTCGGCAAACGGCATCTTGGTGTTGGCGCCGTAGACCGAGCTTGTGGACGCGATCAGGAAATGCCGCGGGGCCGAGGCGCGCATCAGCTCGAGCAGATTGAACGTGCCGACCACATTGGCATCGATGTAGGCGCGCGGGTTCTCCAAGCTGTAGCGGACGCCGGCTTGCGCGGCGAGATGAATGACCACCTCGGGACAATGCTCTTCATACACCCGCGTCAGCGCCGGTGCGTCCTCGAGCATCAGCTCACGCGCCGAAAAATTCGGCGATTGCAACAGGATGCCGTGCCGGCGCTGCTTCAATTTGACATCGTAGTAGGGCGTGAGCCCGTCGACGCCAACCACGTCGTGCCCCGCCGCGATCAGTTGTCGGGCGACATGAAAGCCGATGAAACCCGCGGTGCCGGTTACCAGGACGCGCACGGTCCGTCTCTCAGGCCTTGATGATGTTGCTGTTGGTCGCGCCGGCACGCGCGCAGGCGTTGCGGGTGTCGACAATCAGCTTGGCGTTCTGCACCAAGGCCGCATAGTCGACGCCGTCGTGGTCGGTCGCAATCAAGGCGAGATCATACGCGCGCAAGACCTGTTCATCCCACTTGATAGACCGCCGCCCGGCGAGCTCGGGGTGTCCGCGCGTGCGTGGGATTTCGTCCACATGCGGATCATAGAATTCAGTCGTGGCACCGGCCGCTTCGATCAGCTCCATCAATTTGAATGCCGGGCTTTCGCGAATGTCCTCGACGTTCTTTTTGTACGCCACGCCGACGATCAGGATCTTGGCCCCGCGCAGGCCGCGTCCGAAATGCGTGTTCAATGCCTGCGCGACCTTGTCCACCACATAGCGCGGCATGGATGTGTTGATTTCGCCGGCAAGCTCGATGAACCGGGTGGAGATGTCAAATTCGCGCGCTTTCCAGGTCAGATAGAATGGATCGATCGGGATGCAGTGGCCGCCGAGCCCGGGGCCGGGATAGAACGGCATGTAACCGAACGGCTTGGACTTAGCCGCCTCGATCACTTCCCACACGTCGATGCCCATCGCGCCATAGACCATCTTCAGTTCGTTCACGAGCGCAATGTTGACAGCACGAAAGATGTTCTCGGTGAGCTTGACGGCCTCCGCCACCTGGGTGGATGAGACCGGAATGACGTCGGCGACGATGGCGCCATACATGGAACTTGCCAACCTGAGCGCAACGGGATCGTCGCCACCGACGATTTTTGGAATCGATTTGGTCGAGAAGTTCGGATTGCCGGGATCTTCCCGCTCGGGCGAGAATGCCAGAAAGAAATCCGCGCCGCTCTTCAGGCCGCTCTGTTCCAGTATAGGTTTGACGACTTCGACCGTCGTGCCCGGCCAGGTGGTCGATTCGAGCACGATCAGCTGGCCCTTGCGCAGGTGCGGTGCCATCGCGCGCGCGGTATCGGCAACATAACTGAGGTCCGGCTCGCGGTGTGCCGTCAGCGGCGTCGGCACGCAGATGATCACGGCGTTGGTTTCGCTCAGCTCGGCGAATTTGGATGTGGCGCGCAACCGTTTGTCGCGCACAGCGGCGGCGACCTCGGAGCTCGCGATATGCTTGATGTAACTGCGACCTTCGTTGATCGCCTCGACCTTCGCGCTGTCGCTGTCGTAGCCGAGGATGCGAAAGCCGGCCGTCCAGGCGGCGAGCGCCAGCGGCATTCCGACATAGCCTAGGCCAACGATGCCGATCGTGGCTCGTCTTGAACGATAAAGCTCGTCCACGAGGTCGGCCGTATGGCTCATCTGGTACTCGGATCGACGTAGGGGATGGTGGGCGCGACAGG
>JAFAXD010000208.1 GCA_019241285.1 Xanthobacteraceae bacterium
AGCAGCCGCTCGACGAGCAGTCGCCATGGATCATCAGAAAGGTGCCATTGCGGTTGTTGGCCTTATCGAAGCTGTTGGGAAAACCGGTGTTGATCGCGAGATACCAGTTTGAATTCGGATTCATCAAATTGGGCGTAATTGTATAGAACCCTTCCGGGGTCTGACGGTCGCCCTCGTGCAACTTCGGCCCAAGATCGCCCGACCAGCGGCAGACCGGGTAGGTCTTGACGATCTGGAAATGCCCGGTGACATCCTGCTTCCAGACTTCGATCTCCGCCTCTTCCTTGAAGATGCGCAGGATGATCGGCGAAGTCTTCGGCATCTTCTTTTGTCGGAGCAGCGCGAGCAGCTCGCGCGGCAACTCCTGGGTTGCCTTCGCCGGCAACGCAGGTGCCGCGGCTGGCGACTGAGTGCTGGCTTGGCCAAGACACGTGACCGGAATCGATGTCGCGGCAAAAGCCGCCGCCGACACAAGCGCACGGACAACCGTAGCGCGAAGCATCCCCATACCCCTGATCTGCAACCAGCACCTGAATGCGTGCCTTCGATGGCTTTCCTAGGGCAGGCCCAGCCGGTGGACCGTAAATGATGAGGCCGGACAGGGGCTCGGAAGGGGGAAAATGGATCGTTCGTCACCGTACGGTGCCGGACGGCCCGATCACCCAAGGAGAGAACTTTCAGATCAGTGATCGGGCATCGAGCGCATGATCGTAACCGTGGCTGCAACATTTTCGTCACGCGCACAGCCCAACGTCACTACACGCAAGACTTGCGTCATGCCGCGAAGACGATGTTGCGTCCGCCACGGCAGCAGGCGAGCGCCAATAAGATCGGCTTATCTACTTCAAACCGTTCAAGGTGGATTGGCGCAAAGTTGTCCAACCATCAATCTTATTGGTGTGACATAGGTCACATCGACCGCGCCGGCCAATGTGCAAGCGTGGTTGACGACGACGTTCCAAAAACGACTCCAACAACAAAAACCCAGACAAATTGAGATTTGTTTTGCAGAGCGCGACGCGAGCGTCCGCGGTCACGCGGCTGCCACGCACATGGATGCGATCTATGAAGACAGACGACCTCGTCCTTGGAATTATCGGAGCTTTAGCCGTCTGCGTAATCATCGCGGGATTCTCCGGGCAGCTCGCAGCTGCAGACCCGCACCAATTCGATACCCTTCTGGGACTGACGCCGACGGCATCCGAGTGCCTTGATCATGATGCCTCTACAGCAAAATCGTTGACGCCGCTCGCCGTGGCTCAATAACCGGCTCTTTCGATCAACACCTCGCCCCGGGATTTCCCATGAAACCGCTTTCCACCTTGTCGGTCGCAATCGGGCTCGTTTGCACGGGTCTGAGTCCCGTCCTGCCCAACGCCGCCGTGGCGCAGACTTCAGCACCTTCCTACCAGGCCGATCCCGATGTCTACAAAGTGATCTTTGAGGACGAGAACTTCCGTGTCATCAAGTCGGTACGCAAGAAAGGCGAACACGACAAACCACACGCACATCGGCTTCCGTCGGTGATTTATTTCCTCACCGATTGCCCAACCCGGCAGTACTTTCCCGATGGCCGAACCGTAGAGGGCGCCTCAAAAGCTGGAACCGCTCAGGCAGTGCCGATCATCCAATCACACTCCGCGGAGAACATTGGTCCGGCGGACTGTGAATCGCTCTTTGTCGAAAAGAAGTGATGGCCGGATCGCGCTGGGCTTTCGCGCCAGGTGCTGCTTTAGGCGTGCTCGTGCTGTCATTGACTGCGGCCAGCGGACACTCGCAAACTGAGTGTTCCTTACCCGTGGATGCGGATGCAGCGCGGGCACTGGCGTCGGACGCGCATTCCGGCGCTGATTTTCCCGTCTGGAGAACAATCAAGCTCGGCGAGTATCGGGACGTCAAATCCATACGCACCGCATTCGATGATTCGCGCTGTCACCTGGCAATGAGCGATTCGGTTGACGAAGCGATCGGTCGTCCCTCCTTTCCGTTCACTAAGACCAAGATCCCACGCGATCTCGTCGTGATCTCGGTCGCCGACCTGGGGTTTCCGCAGGATGGCGCATCGATCAACGTCATTTACGCACGGGCTCGCTTACTGGGACTCGAGCTTTGTCCGCCCGACCTCGCTCTCGCCTTGCGCCTGAGCTATCTGAACCAGCCGCGCGGCGAGTTTCTGCACATCGCCATGAGACCGCTCACGCTCTATAGCGGTGCACTTGTGGATTTTACCGTCGGCAATGACGGAGTGTCGCTCTTGGTTCTAGGCGGCGACGCGCAGCCTGATCTCATTTTAGCAGGGGCGGTTCGCTTCGTCTTTGTCCGACCTCGCCCGGATGCCGTGTCCGAGACGCAGGCACATACAATCGACGCGGATTTAGCCAAACGGTGAGCCTGACATTGCCGGCTCTCGCTTAAGCGTCGGACACGGAATACCACCGATTGCAATAGCCCGGTCGCAGCGGCATGCTGGGCTGATAAGCATCCGCCATGGGAGGGGACGAGTTACGGCCATGAAGATCGACCGGATTCAGCCTGCGGGCATGAACGTCCGCACTCAGCAGGGAAAGCCCGCCTACTCGCACGTCGTCACCGTTACAGGTCCGGGCAAGACGATCTACATCGCCGGCCAGCTGGCACGCGATGGAGAGGGCAACATCGTCGGCCCGGGCGACATGCGGGCGCAGGTCGAGCAGACCTTCAAGAACCTGGACGCGTGCCTCAAATCCGCCGGCGCATCTTGGGCCGATGTTGTGAAGACCAACACCTTCGTCACGGACTACCAGGCCTTCTCCAAGTGCGCTGACGTGCGCATGCGCTACTTCGGGGTTGCCAGTCCCACCAGCACGACCATCCAGATCGCCGGCCTCGCACAGCCAGAGGCAATGGTCGAGATCGAGATGATCGCAGTGGTCGCGTAAATCGCCGAACCGAGACAGGACGCCATGGCCGACCGTGAAAAACTCAAGCGTGAGATGGACAGTTTGAATAGATCGATCCGGCTCGATTGGGTGGAGCTTGAGTCAAAGAATCTGAGCCCAGCTGATCGAATGGACATCAGGCGACATGTCATGCTGCTGCGGGACGAGCTTACGGCTCTCCTGCTCAGGCTCAATGAGCTGGACGAAAGATCGACCGCTTAGTTTCCGGCAACATTTACAGTGGAATCCTTCGCATGAAAGCCTCGCTCCTCTGCGGCGCTCATTACGCTGGCGCCAGTGCGCACCGGCCCGGCGTCTTGCCGAACGAATGCGACCCGCAGGTCGCACAAGAGAGCTTCGAACGCTGGCTCGGCTACGCCGCTATGGCCGACGAGCTCGGGTTCGACTGGGTCAGCGTCTCCGAGCATCATTCCTCACCGCTCATCCTGGTGCCATCGACGGGGCCGTTGGCCGGCGCTTTGACGCGTATCGTGCAACGCGCCCGCATTGCGCTGCTCGGTCCGCTCGTCTCCATCAACAACCCGGTGCGCGTCGCGGAGGAAATCGCGATGCTGGACCAGCTCAGCCAAGGCCGGCTTATTGTTCTTTTGCTGCGCGGGACGCCGAGCGAATTCAAGGCCTACGCGCCTGTGGACGCGGCGCTGACCCAGCCGAAGACCCAGGCTGCTACGCGCCTGGTGCGTAAGGCTCTGACCGATACCACCCCGTTCGCATGGAAGGATGAGTTTTTCGACTATCCAAACATCGCGATCTGGCCTCGCCCGCTGCAGCAACCGCTGCCGCCCATGTACTTCTCCGGCAACAGCTTGAACTCTGCGGAATTCGCGGCGCAAGAGCGGCTTGGATTGTGCATTTCATTTCATCGTCCGGAAGCCGTGGCCAAGATTGTCGCGCATTACCGCACTGAGGCCCGACGCTGCGGTTGGGAGCCCACGCCCGATCAGATCGTGTACCGAGGTTTCGGGTTGGTCGCCGATACCGATGCGCGAGCCGGCGAACTCGAACCCACGTTCCTACCGCCCCACCAACGCTTTCTGCTCGATGGGCCCGTGCCGGGCCCGTCAGCCAGCAGCCCCAAAAAAATTGTTGTTCCTGACGAGCGCCAGCTTGCGGATGCGACGCCATTCGGCATGGGCCGCATGCTTTTTGCGGGCAGCCCGGACACCGTCGTCGAGCGCCTGCGCGCCTTCCAGTCGCTCACCGGTGTTGGCGTGATCGACCTTGTGTTCAGTTCGGCACAAATCGCTGCTGCGGATGAACGACGCTCAATCGAGCTGTTTGGTCGGGAGGTTTTGCCGCGTATCCGTTCCTTCAATGCAGCATGAAGGACATAACTCTGACCGTCATCACTGGACGGCAGCCGAATGAGCCTGATCTAGAATAGCCTTCCTCAAAAGCAGGGGACCTAATTCAGTTTGCGCCTTTTCCAGGCCCTGCGCCGCTGCCAGCCGGAGCCACTTCTCGGCTTCGCCGAAGTTCTGGTCAACTCCGCGCCCGTCTCTGTACAGGATGCCAAGCCTGTACTGCGCGTCCGCGCTACCCTTCGGCGCTGCTAAGCCAAGCCACTTCGCAGCCTCCTTAAAATCCTGGTCAACGCCAATCCCATCAAAATAGATCACGGCGATCTCGTATTGCGCTTGCGGGATACCTTGACCCGCAGCTAACCGAAACCATTTGGCCGCCAACACGGGGCTTTGCTCAACCCCACGTCCGTTTTTGTAAAGCAGCGCGAGATTGTACTGTGCGCGCGCCTCCCCTTTGTTCGCCGCGAGCTTCCACCATTTGGCTGCTTCCGCGGCATCCTGACGACCCCCCTGTCCGAGCGCGAGCATGAGTCCAAGGTTGTACTGCGCGTCAACAAGTCCGTTTTCGGCAGCCAAGCGAAACCATTTGGCGGCCTCGCGGAAGTCCTGGCGTACGCCTTGCCCACGGTGATACGCCACGCCTAGATTGTAGTGAGTGCTTGAATTTCCTTTCTGAGCTTTTCGGCGCGTTGATTTGATGTTGATATCTTGGTCGCCGGACTCGCGGCTTTGCGCGGTCGTCTTGAGTGGCCTGGCGAACCCAATGCTGCTGCCCGCCGCGAAAACCGTCGCAAGCATCGCGACAATCACCATACGCAACAGCTTCGCACACATCCCGTCCAGCCGTCGGGGAGTTTGCTCGGAGTGGAAAGCCTAATTGATCCCGTGTTTTACGCAATCAAATTGACCGGAAGGGGTTAACTTCCGCACGAATGGTGTAAGACGCCTATACTGCGGTATAATTATCACGGTGTGGCTCAAATGCCACATATCCTTCCGCATCAAGGAAGGAGAATCATGCGTACGTTCATCACCTCGAACAGCAAACCACTTGCACCCGAAGCTGTGGCGCGGATGATCGCAACGTTCAAACTGCGCAATCCGCACCTTTGTGATGATGTTGAGGATGCGCGTCAGGATGCGGCTCTATCTGCCAACGGCGATGACGATAGCGAGCCGGCGCGCGAAGAGTTCAAAGCGGGGGCTTCAACGCCAAGCGTCGACTGATACCGTCGCCTTGTTGCGGTAGGCGCCGCCGATCATCCGCCACGCCCCTTGGGTCTCGCCCCCGGCGACCACGATGCTGATGTCGCTGGGCTCAAACAGCTTCACCATCTCATCAGGTTTGGCCTTCAACTTGCTGGCGAACGGCTCCACGCCGGCGACCGCGAGTGGATGCGTGAGCGTTTGCACCCACTGGTCGTCCCAATAATCCCGGGCGGGCATTTGCGCATTCTCGGCGCACCAGTCGATCAGCTTCTCCTTGCTGTCGAACCCGAGATCGACGAAAAGCCGGGCCACGATCGGATCCATCACCAGCAATGGCCCCTGGTTGTGATCGATCGAGGTCAGGCACCGGATCATCTTTTCTTTCCAGGTCGCGCGCGGCCCGAAGCCGGAAGCCGTATAGCGGCCGCCAAAGAAGATGCTGACTGTGCTGTCGCTCGGTTTGAAGCCCTTCTGCACGTGGAATGGTTGCCAAGGGCTGCGTTCTTCCGCTTCGGCGAAGGTGGCGCTGTAATTGTACGGGTTGCCGAGGGTGCCCATGTAGGTGTCGCCCGGCACCGATCCGCCCTGCCCGTTGATCGACAGCAGATTGTAGGCGCGCCCGATGGTCACATTGGCGTGGTTGTAGGGACCCATCGCACCGATGCCGAAGCTCATGCCGATCTCGTTGCGGATCGGGCCGTTGACCACGGAGATCATCGCCAGCGAGGTCGTGCTGCTTGACCGCGCGGTGACGCCGCTCGCCGCATGGGCGAGAATAACCGGCAGATATTCCGGCTTCGCCCCGGCCATGACGGCGTTGACCGCGACCTTCTCGACCGTGAGCTCCCAGAATTCGCGAAACGAGGTCGGACGCAGGCGACCCACCACCTTGTCGGGAGGATGGCTGGTGCCCTTGAGCATGGCCGCCACACGCTCTTCGGTCGGGAGGATGATGGGCAGGAAATCAGTCCAATTATTGCTGATGAACAGCTGCTGGAGGTTGTCCTCGGTGTCGGGTTCAAGCAGCCGCGGGGTCGAGCGTTCGAACGTCAGGCCCTTGAGGTCGTCCTCATCAAGTGGCCGCGTCAGTGCCTCGATCACGCCCTGCATGAACGGGCGGCGTGAGACCGGATCGGTCCCGTCGATATAACCGCGCAGCTGATCCGGCGAGAGGTCGACGATCGGCTGCGGCACATAGGCTTGCCGCGTGCGCGGCATGCCGTTCGCGCGCGCCACCGATTGCGCGAGACGCGCGAATACATGGGTGTGGAGCGCGACCGACGGCACGCCGGCCTGCTCCAGCTCCATGGCCAGCCCCACGACCGTGGGGCTACAGGTGCTTCAAAGCCCGACACCCAATATGGCGGCATCGCCATCAGCGGCGACTTTCGCCCGCATGTCCGGATCATCGACCCAGCTTTCGCGTGGCTTGATCATGCGGGTGTTGACGGTCGGCAGGTGCTCGGCGAACCAGCGCCGGAGCTGGTCCATGAACGCTTCCGAATTATCGAACAGGCAATCGACGAGATAGAGCGTCTTCCCATCCAGGCTTTGCGGGCGCGGCGCCAGCCGCTTGCCGACCACCTTCGGCGGGTATCCGGTTGGATTGAAGACGGTCAGCTTTTCCGCCATGGTCGCCTCCCGAGAACATTCAGAGCGCTGGTCGTTCGACAGTCCTATCGCCTACGCCGTCGATCAAGTAGCCGTCAAGCGTGATCGGCAGCCATGCGGAGATGCGCGCTCAGGGTCACGCGAACCCAAAGCGATTGACTAATAACGGCCTCCCGAGCGTTCTTGTCGCTCGATCCATTCCGCTAAGCTTTTACGCTTGGAATCGGATCCTTTGGTTCGGGCCTGTGAACTCGTGCGCTGAGTCGACTTGACGGGTTGCGCGGTGGCTTCCGTTTTCCGCGCCGCTTCCTGCTCCAGGCGGAGTTTCCTAAGCCTCTCCATCGTTTGCCGCTGCATCTCGCCGGCCACTTCATACGTTGGCTTGTCATCCGCCACATCACCCGCCGATCCGACCAACGCCGATATTGTGGTCTCGCCCAAGGCTTTGCAGGCCTCGAGGCGGTGTAGCCCGTCAAGAAGAACGTACCGGTGCTGATCCTCATCGGGGCGGACCAAAATTGGAGCCTCCTGGCCTACCTCGAGAATGCTCTCGGCGATGCGTCTTACCGCTTCGGCATCAAGGTTCCTTCGCCGTTTTACCGGGACGTAGATTCGGTCGATCGAAATCGGTTCTGGTTTGCTCACGACGATCACGCAAAAGCTCGAACTGCGAGAGCATTCGATTTTGGCGGCGAACGGGAGGAGTTTCAAGGCCACAAAGCCCGGCTCTGTTCGAGCAGCCTCTCGCTACCGAAATGCCGGCGCGTACTGCACTCCCCCGGCGTTCCAGAGGGCATTCAAGCCGCGTCGGATCTGCAGCGGCGAACCCCGGCCCAGATTCTGATCGAAAATCTCGGCGTAGTTACCGACCCGCTTAATGATACGATAGGCCCAATCCTTGGTGAGCCCCATTTGCTCACCGGAATTGTTTTCGCCTCCAAGTAATTGTTTGATCTCGCCGTTACCGACCTCCAGTTGCCGATCGACGTTGAGCTGCGTCACGGCGAGAATTTCCGCGTTGAGCAGCGCGAAGTGCGTCCAACGCACAATGTTGAACCACTGGTCATCACCTTTGCGCACATAAGGGCTCAGCAACTCGCGTGAGATCAGGTCCGATAGTATGACGTGGTCATCGACGGCCCGCAGCTTCAGCCGCGCCCCATAGAGCGTCGACGCGTCCGCAGTGAAGGCATCACACTTTCCCGCCGCATAGGCCTTCAACGCGTCGTCGCGGTCGACAAAGCCCATTATTTCCTGCTTGGGCCCAAAATATCCGATCAGATTGCTCTCGCTCGTCGTAGCCTGCTGCACACAGATCGATTTGGTATTCAGCTGATCGGCAGAGTTGATCTTTATGGCCTTGTGAACCAGGAAGCCCTGCCCGTCGTAGTAGTTGACCTCCGTTGCCAATAAGCCGAACTGACTTTCTGCCGCTGGTGACCACGTCGTATTTCCAACCAGCACGTCGATTGCGCCCGAACGCAAGGCATCAAACCGGTCTTTTGCCGTCAGCGAAACAAATTTCACCTTATCGGGATCACCAAAGATCGCGGCCGCGTAAGCTCGGCAGTAGTCAACGTTGAACCCCATCCATTGACCGCCATTGGCCACACTGAAACCCGGGAGTTCGCCGTTCACGCCGCAGGTCAGCGAACCCCGCGACTTGATATCGTCGAGTGTCCCCGCGGCCGCCGGCTCAGCCAGCGCCACTAGGAGCGCTATCACGAGCATTAACCGACCCATCATTTCGCCTCCCTTGTTGGAGCGAGTTTCTCGAGTCAACTATTTGTCGCGTCAAAGCACTTCAAATACCTGATAAACTGGCCCGTCCGGCAGCCGATGCCCCGTTGCCACTGTAACAGTGCGGTTGAGCCAGCCATACGTCTCGGAGGCTGTCTCGAAGAACGGCGCGGCGCGGAAATAATATTCCGAAGGGTCGACGTTTTCACCGCGATTGAGGCGATCGAGCGTCGATGCCGGGCCGTGCCGGAATCCCCGATAGGTCATGCCGATCAGGTCACCATCGTGCGTCTTGAGCGTGAGCCGTACGTCGAGCTGCAAAGAACCGTCAGGCCGCGCCAGAATCCAGTCGGATCCGCCGCTCAGCACTGTCCCCTTGAGCTTCGGCCCTTCGAAACTGCCGCCTTCGACCACAGCAACGCGGCGATTGCCAAGGGGCGTCTGGCCAAGATTCTGGATCTCATGAACCTTGAGCGAAATCGAAAACAGATGTGTGGTCTTGATCTCGGCCATGACGTTCTCCCTGATCGTATTTATCTCGGCGCCGCACGACGAAGCAGTGCCGGTATTGTCGAACAGGCCTGCGGCGATAGCAAATAAGGTCTGTTTGCCGGCAGGGGACGACCTTTCCTCTTATCTTTTCAATTTCGGTCGCTTAACATGGTCCAAAATGGGAGAAAACGGCCATGGCTGATTTCGTTGAAGTTGATGCGCCGGATTACGCCGCGCACTTTGCCAGGGCGAAAACGCTCGATGAACTACAGCGTCTTATCGAGCCGCTCAATGTGGTGACCGGCTGGGGGCACGGTCCGCACACACGCTCGGCCGAACCGCACTCGCCGTATCTGACGTATGTTTGGCGCTACAAAGAGTGCCGCGCCGCGCTTGAAGCGGCTTCGAAGTTGATCAGTTCGGAACAGGCGGGTCGCCGCATCCTCAACTTCCGCAATCCGACCCCGGGCAATACGCTCGGGGCAGCGCGCACCCTGCTTCACGCCTACCAACTTGTGCTGCCCGGCGAGACCGCGCCATCGCATCGCCATACCGCCCACGCGTTGCGCGTCATTCTCGACGGCCGCAGGATGTACTCGGTCGTCAATGGCGAGAAGACTTTGATGGAAACCGGCGATGTGGTCCTGACCCCGGGCGGGATGTGGCACAGCCATATTCATGACGGCGACCAAACAGCGTGCTGGATCGATGGGCTGGACGTCCCGCTGGTCAGCGCCCTGCAAATCCCGACTTGGGAGCCGCACCCCAACCGCTACGAGGAAGTGAAGGCGGTCGTCGAAGACACGCCGATGCGTTTTTCCCACGCCACGATCCAGCGCCGGCTCGATCAGGCGTCACGAGATCCCGAGGGGTATTTCGGCAAGCGCATTCGCCTCGAAGCACCGGGGATGCCAACGCTCGGATTGACGGTTGCGCGTCTGGAAGCGGGGCAGAAGACGCGTCGTTGGCGAACCAATGCCAACACCTCCTTCTGCATCATGGGTGGTCGCGGCGTTTCCTTCATCGATGGCGAGAAGATCGAGTGGAGTTTTGGCGATATCTTCGTCGCGCCGACCTGGCGCTGGATCGAGCACCACATCGACGAAGACGCCCAGATATTTTCGATGTCCGATGAGCCGCTCTTACGCTGGGCGCAGTATTATATGTTCCAGGGAGAGTGATGAAAGGCGACGACCCAGACTGAGGCAAGCAGCGCTGGTCCGTGCGCGATCGCGCCTGCAACGGGTGGCGCGTCCCGACTGAAAACGGTGTCTCCTGGCCTCTCGAGCCACCGACGAACGGGACCATCCTGCGCATCGTGGAATTCCCGCCGGATGTGGGTTGGAAATTCGAGGACTGCATCGCCCATGTGTCGCGCGGCGAAACGGTTGTCCCCGGTGACTTCTTCGGCTCAGGCTCGGTCGGCAACGGTTGCGGCCTCGAGCAGATGCGCTTCGTTAAATCGGGCGACGTCGTCGAACTCGAGGTCGAGGGCATCGGCGTTCTCCGCAATCGAGTGCTGCGGGACTAACCGGTTGGCGCCCGGGGCACGGCCACCTGGGCATCGCCTTCAATGACGCAACAATCTCCATTTGCGACTGCGGAAAACAGGACTAAGTTCGGCGAATCCGCGGACACTTTCAGCAAAGTAGCCAAGCGATTCCCAACCCATGCGATCGTTCGTCTTTGCCTTCTGCCTCTTGCTCCTTGCGTCCGCCCCGGCGGCGCCAGCCGAACCGCAATGGCTTACCCTGCCGCCGACGCCAAAATTGCCAACGGGCGCCGAAAGCGGGTACGCGCCGGTCAACGGCATCAAGATTTGGTACGCCACCTTCGGCAGCGGCCCGGCCGTTATTCTGCTGCACGGCGGTCTTGCCAATTCGAACTATTGGGGTGACCTGGTTCCGGCACTGGCGCCGCATTACCGGACTATCGTTATGGACAGCCGTGGTCATGGGCGCAGCTCACGTGACGCGCAGCCTTACGGCTATGACCTGATGGCTTCCGACGTACTTGCGCTGATGGATTTTCTCAAAATCGAGAAGGCCGCGATTGTCGGCTGGAGCGATGGGGCCATCATCGGACTGGATATCGCCATTCACTACCCCGAGCGGTTATCGAAGCTTTTTGCCTTCGCGGCGAACTCCGACCCGAGCGGTGTCAAGGATGTCAATCAAAGCCCTGTTTTCACGTCGTTCATTGCGCGGGCTAGGACGGAATACGAGCAACTGTCGCCGACGCCTACGCAATACGATTCATTTCTCGCCGCGATCACCCGGATGTGGGAGACGCAGCCAAACTGGACCGCTGACGATCTCGCCCGCATCAAGGTGCCGACTTGGATCGTGGATGCGGATCATGATGAGGCGATCAAGCGCGAGAACACGCTCTTCATGGCTGATCACATCCCCGACAGCGGACTACTCATTGAACCCGACGTGAGCCATTTTGCGTTTCTACAGGATCACGCGCAGTTCAATTTCAATGTGCTGCATTTCCTTGAGCATGTCCCCGGCAAGTGAGAGGCCGAGCGCCTCGGGCAGCTAGGAAGCGGGCTCGTTCTGCTGCTGATTCAATTCGGTGAGGATGTAATCTTGCACATCGCCGCCGGCCGCCAAGACAACCGCAAACCAGCTCAGATCGGCCCTCTCGGCGGCTTTCCGACATTCGTAAGCAAGCCGTCTCGCCTCCGCCTTATTTCGATAAGGGGTCGCCCGGACGCTTTCGCGGACCCAGTTTTCCAAGAACGCTTGTGGAGTGGCCATGATGCTTTCCCGAGCAAAACTTAACAGGGCAACAACCCCCGCCACTGCCAGGATGTTCCCGGCAAACGTGAGATGTGACCGGCGCAAGAGCAATTCGCTTTGACGGGCAGAACGCCCGAAGCATGATGAACACGTCAGTGTATTGAGTTGCTATTGCGGCACGACGCCCTCGCGTCCGACATTGATCCGGTTCGCCTCGAATGTGCCGTCCGGTTTTTTAGTCGCAGCCAACACGGTGACATGCGCCCCCGGTTTGAGGTCGCTGCGGCTTCCGATCTCGTAGCGCACGATCGGGGTCCCCGGGGGAACGATGATCTTCTTCTCGCCCTCCTTGTATTTGAGCATGATGGTGGAGCCTTCGACGCCGCTGACCGTCGCACCGGAGGCCGTTCCATTGGTCATGGTACTGTTAGGTACTGCCGCATAGGGCCGATGGCCCTCACCGGTGCCGCGCATCTGCTCGGGAAAAATGTGCACCTCGAGCGCCTTCTGCGTGCCGTCCGTTTGCGGCATCGCGGCGCTTCCGAGGAAGGTATTTTCCTTGATGTCCCCCATCGAGGCCTTCACAACCGCGATAACCGACGCGTCATTGGTCAGCGTTAATCTGATCGCGGCGCCGTCCGTGCGCTTCAAACTGAGTGCGTTGCCATCCACGTTGTCGATCGTCCCGCGCAGGCGCACGGTCTGCGCCGGCTGTGCGTCGGCGCTCACACACAATGCCGCGAGCCAGGCGCCGGCGAGTAGTATCCGTATTGGTTTCGTCATTGTTGATCCTCCTCGCCGTATCTGAGAATACCTAGACCCCGGTGACCTCACCGCCGAGTTCGGAAACCGAATCGCGAATGCGCGCGATCACCGGCTAGGCGGCTGACATAGTCTCGACGTCCCGCAGCGGCGGCTGATGACTAACATCGACAGTGCGGCAATCAGCAGTGGCACCGGCTTTTTCTTTTGATTATGCGCCCATTGAGAATTGCGCGCTATTGCCGGATTTGAGCGAGCGCGGCCGCAACTGCGATGGGACCCGGCGCGGCCCCCGGCCGGCAGCCGAAGCTGCGCATTGTCCGTCCTTGGGCTAGGGCGTATACGGCGCAGATGAGCGAAGAGCCCGCCGCCGGAGCGTCGCAAACGGCTCCGGCTGACCCAAACGCCGATTGTCCACGCTGCCTCAAACCGCAGGCGCTGTGCGTGTGCGAGGGGATCGCGCCAATCGACAACAAGGTGTCGCTGCTGATCCTGCAGCACCCGCAGGAGCAGGATCGCGAGCTCGGCACCGCGCGGCTCACCGTGCTGCACTTTAAGGACGCGCTGCTCAAGATCGGCCTGTCCTGGCCGAGCCTCACGCGCATCCTCGGCCGCCCGGCCGACCCGCAGCGTTGGGCCATCCTCTATCTCGGTTCGGTCAAGGCTGCGGCGGTGCTGCCCGATCGCGACATCGTCGTCGTCAATAAGAAGGGCAACGCTGTCGATCATCAGGATTCCGCGTTGAGTGAGATCGAAGGCGTCGTCGTCCTGGACGGCACCTGGAGCCAGGCCAAGGCGTTGTGGTGGCGCAATGGATGGATGCTCAAGTGCAAGCGGATCGTGCTCGGACCCAAACGTCCGTCGCGCTACGGCAGGCTGCGGCGCGAACCGCGCCGCGACGGGCTCTCGACCCTCGAAGCCGCCGCTATGCTGCTGGCCCGGCTCGAAGGGAAGCCGGAGATCGAGACGGCGCTCCACACGAGCTTCGAGCGTCTGCTCGCGCGCTATCGCGAACTGCACCCTCATCCGGGGCGGGGGCGTTAAAACCGAGTTTCCGGAAATTAGGGACGCTCGGGTAAATAAATCGAGTTCGAGCAGGTTTCTGGCACTCGTCATTCCGAGGCGCGCAGCGCCGAAGCAATGCAGAGCCGAGCTGGCCCTGGATTGCTTCGCTTCGCTCGCAATGACAATGTATTTGGCTTAGGCCGCTACAAGGCAGCTTCCATCGCCGCCACGTTCGGGATGACCTCTTCCTTGAACAGACGGA
>JAFAXD010000471.1 GCA_019241285.1 Xanthobacteraceae bacterium
CGACAGCCACATCCTGCACGGAGTTTCGCTCTCCGTGCAGGAAGGCGAGGTCGTCTGCCTGCTCGGGCGCAACGGCGCCGGCAAGACGAGCCTCGTCAATCAGATCGGCGGCCAGCTGCGGCCGAGCGACGGCCGCATCCTGGTCAAGGGCACCGATATCACCGGCTGGCCGCCGGATCGCGTGAGCCGGGCTGGCGTCGCGCGCACGTTCCAGCGCAACAATCTGTTCGCCAATCTCAGTGTGTTGGAAAACCTGCGGCTCGCCGTACAGGCGCGGCGCGGTAATCCGCTCAATTTCTTCACCCCTGCGTCGCATTTGCGCAATGAGGTCGAGCGCTCGGAAGCGCTGATGCGCCAGGTGCATCTGCAACAGGCGCCGGCGACGATTGCGCGCAACCTCTCCTACGGTGAGCAGCGGCAGCTGGAGATCGGGATTGCGCTCGCCGGCGAGCCGGAGTTGCTGCTGCTCGACGAGCCGACCTCCGGCATGTCGCCGGCGGAGACGGCGCGCATGATCGATCTGATCGGATCACTGCCCCGCACCTTGTCCATCCTGATGATCGAGCATGACATGAACGTCGTGTTCTCGGTCGCCGATCGCGTCACCGTCCTCTACTACGGCGAGGTTCTGGCGACGGGGCTTCCAGCGGACATCAAGGCTAACGAACGGGTGCGCGAAGTCTATCTGGGGGCGGCGCACTAAAATGTTGATGCTCGAGAACGTTCATGCCTACTACGGCGACAGCCACATCCTGCACGGAGTTTCGCTCTCCGTGCAGGAAGGCGAGGTCGTCTGCCTGCTCGGGCGCAACGGCGCCGGCAAGACCACGACCATCCTGACCATCATGGGCTATCTCAAGCCGCAGCCCGGCCGCATAATCTATCAGGACCGCGACATCGCCAGCTTGCCGCCGTACCGGGTGGCACGGCTGGGCTTCGGCTTCGTGCCGCAGGAGCGGGGCATTTTCCCAAGCCTGACCGTCGCGGAGAATCTCACGGTGTTTGCGCGCGCCGGCGCGCAGCGGCGCTGGACCGTGGAGCGCATTTTCGCGCTGTTCCCGAGCCTGAAGGCGCGCGCCGGCAACCTTGGTTTCCAGCTCTCCGGCGGCGAGCAGCAAATGCTCTCGATCGCGCGCGCCCTGATGCTCAATCCGAAGCTCTTGTTGCTCGACGAGCCCTCCGAGGGGCTGGCGCCGATGATCGTGCGCGAGATCATCGATGTGCTACGGCGCCTTAAGCAGGAAGGTCTGGCGATCCTGCTGGTCGAGCAGAACCTGCACACGGCGCTTGCGGTTGCCGACCGCCACCATGTCATGAACAAGGGCGAAATCTGTTTCAGTGGTACATCGGCCGAGCTCGAAGGCAATGATACGGTCTTGCGGACCTATCTGAGCGTTTGAGGTTTGCGCGAAGGGCTGGTCATAACCCTTCCGGTTCGTCATGGCCGGACTTGTCCTGGCTTGTCCCGGCCATCTCGCTTAGGAAGGCACAGCTGTGCCCTTATGGTCGAGATCGCCGGGACAAGCCCGGCGATGACGACGGATGGGGGGGACAGTTGATTAGAACGCGCTTTAGTTCACACGCACACCGGTCTCTTTGACGACGTGCGACCAGTTCTTCAGGTCATTGGCAAAGAAGGCCAGAGTCTGTTCCGGCGACAGGCGCGCGGCTTCGTAGGAGCCCTTCTCGAGAATGGCGTTGATGTTGTCCCTGTCCTGACACGCAACGACCTCGCGGTTGAGCGCAGCGATGATCGGCTTTGGCGTCCCGGCTGGCGCCAGCAGACTCGTTGATACAAATAATCCGTCAAACCCGTCGACGCCGAGTTCACCGAAGGACGGAACGTCCGGCATCGCCTTGGCGCGACCTTTGCCGCTGACCGCAAGCGCGGTGATCTTGCCATCCTCGACAACCGCTTTGGCGTTGCCCACCGTGTCGAACGTGAAGTCCAGGTGCCCGCCGGCCGCGGCCAGCATTTGCTGCGTTGTTGCCTGGAACGGCACATGCACCGCCTCAATCCCGGTGCGCCTCAGCAGCAACTCCGTCACCATGTGGCCACCAGTTCCGATGCCTGGCGATCCGTAGTTGAGCTTGCCCTTCTCGGCTTTGGCGAAATCAACGAACTCCTGGAAGGTCTTCACCCCATGCTTGGGATTGACGACAAGCAGGAAGCGATAGCTGAACAACAGCGCGATGGGCGCGAGATCACGCTCGGTGTGGACCGGCGAATTGGCGAAAACCAGCGGATTGAGAATGGTGAAGCTGTTGGAGCCGACCAGCAGGGTGTGTCCGTCAGCCGGTGAGCGCACCACGTCCATGACGCCGATTGAGCCCGATGCGCCGGGCCGGTTCTCGTAGATGAACGGTTGGCCGAAAACGTCGCGCATGTAGTCGCCGTACATGCGGAACAAATCGCTCGGGCCCCCGGGACCGGTCGGGAAGACGACGCGGATCGGTTTTGTCGGCCAGCCATCGATCTGCTCGGCAAAACTGGGGGCGCGGATGAGCGCAATGCCTGTCCCCGCGCTCGCCGACAGAAACACTCGGCGTGTTAGCATCAGTGATCCTCCCGTTTGGGCTCTTATATTGTCGGCGCGATTGTGATCGCGCCTAACGCGCGCGATCGCTTCGCCATTTTTCCATGGCATAGAATTCTTCAATACCGTCGGCCGATCAACTCCCATGGCTCCCCATGTGATGCTGCAGCGCGAAGGGGCCGATCGGGGAACGTGCCTGTCCGCCCAGCAGTTGTCTGAGCGTGAGTGTCCCGCATCAGGCCAAGGAGGATCCCATGAGCGCAGAACAAGCAAAGCCGAAGGGACCCGATCTCGCGCAGGGTGTTGTGATCGGCGATCTTCCCGATGGCGGTATGATCGCGGGGCACGTTGGGGATGAGGCCGTGCTGCTGGCGCGCCGCGGCGAGGAGTTCTTCGCAATCGGCGCGACCTGCTCGCATTATGGCGGTCCGTTGGCGGAGGGTCTCATGGTCGGCGAGACAGTGCGCTGTCCCTGGCACCACGCCTGCTTCAGCCTGCGCACCGGTGAGGCGGTGGCCGCGCCTGCCTTCAATCCAATGTCATCCTGGAGGGTGGAACAACGCGACGGCAGGGTGTTTGTGCGCGATAAGATCGAGGCGCCTGATCAAGGCAAACGCCGCAAACCGCAGCACGAACAGCCCGAACGCATCGTGATCGTCGGAGGCGGAGCGGCGGGGTTTGCGGCAGCCGAGATGCTTCGTCGCGAGGGATTCGCGGGCGAGCTGAGCATGATCTCTTCGGACGACGCGGCCCCTTACGACCGTCCCAATTGTTCGAAGGACTATCTCGCCGGGGATGCGCCTGAAGACTGGATCCCGCTGCGCCCACCGGAATTCTACAAAGACCAATCGATCAACCTACAACTGGGCACGCATGTGACTGGGCTCGACGTGAGCGCCAGACAGGTGGTTCTGGGCGACGGGCAGCGACTCCCGTTTGACCGGCTGCTGCTTGCGACCGGCGCCGAGCCGATCCGTCTCAACATCCCCGGGGCGGATCAACGAAACGTCCGCATGCTGCGTTCGCTGTCCGACTCGCGTGCAATCATCAGCGCAGCAAAAGGCGCGCGCCGTGCTGTCGTGATCGGCGCGAGTTTCATCGGCCTCGAGGTTGCGGCGGCCCTGCGGGCGCGTGAGGTCGAGGTTCACGTGGTCGCGCCGGAGCACCGGCCGCTCGAGCGGATCCTCGGTCCGGAATTCGGAGATTTCGTCCGCGCCCTGCATGAAGAGCACGGTGTCGTGTTCCACCTCGGCGACACCGCGGCGGCGATTGATGGCGCGGCAGTGCGGCTCGAGGGAGGGGACACTTTGAGTGCTGACCTGGTGGTCGTGGGGATCGGCGTGAAGCCGCGGATCGAGCTCGCCCAGGCCGCCGGCTTGAAGATCGACAAGGGTGTGGCGGTCAACGAATTTCTGGAAACCAGTGCGCCGGGTATCTTCGCGGCCGGCGATATTGCCCGGTGGCCGGATCCCCACCTGGGCGAAAACCTTCGCATCGAACATTGGGTCGTGGCGGAACGGCAGGGCCAGGCGGTGGCGCGCAACATGCTCGGTGAGAAACGGCGTTTTGCTGATGTGCCGTTCTTCTGGAGCCAACACTATGACGTGCCGATCAACTATATCGGCCATGCCGCCAAGTGGGATGATCTGCAAATCGAGGGCGAGATCAGCAACCGCGATTGCCTCGTGCGCTATCGGCGCAACGGCAAGCTGCTGGCCGTGGCTTCGATCTATCGCGACCTCGACAACCTCAAGGAGGAACTCGCGATGGAGCGGGCGGCGTCACACGGCGCCACCATTGCGGCTTGAGTCGTTATGCCCGGCCGGAGACGTAATCGCCCTCTGCTGTCACATCGCTGGGAGGCGTGCTGATCGCCCGCAGCATCGGAGTCAGCACGATGGCGACAACCAGGTTGATCACGAGGGCGTAGAGTGCCGCATAGCCCGGCACGGTAAATCCGCCGATCGTGAGCGGGTAGGTCGCCGCAAAGTTGACGGCGACGGCCATTGCCGTACCCACCGTCATGCCGATGGCCCAGCCGATGAGTAGGGCCCAGTCGTTGAACCATCGCGTATAAACTCCCAACATCACGGCCGGCAGCGTCTGGATGATCCAGATGCCGCCCAGCAGCTGCAGCTGGATCGCATATTGCGTGGGCACGAACAGGATGAAGACAAGCGCGCCAAACTTGACGATCAACGATACCCACTTTGCCATTTGGGCTTCCTGGCGGTCGGTCGGATTCTTGTTGATGAACTCGCGGTGGATGTTGCGCGTGTAGAGGTTGGCAGCCGCAATCGACATGATGGCGGCAGGCACGAGGGCACCAATGCCGATCGCCGCAAAGGCGATGCCGACAAACCACGACGGAAAGCTATGCAATAGCAGCGCCGGAACCGCGAAGTTGTTGCCGAACTCTTTGAAACCTGCCGCGAACTCGGGAAGATTGGCGACGCCGGCCGCAATGGCAAAGAATCCGACCAGGGTGAGGAGACCCAGCATGAACGAATAGCCGGGCAGCATAGCCGCATTGCGGCGGATGGCATGACCGCTGCTGGCGCTCAGGATCCCGGTGATGGAATGCGGGTAGAGAAACAGCGCGAGCGCCGATCCGAGCGCCAGCGTCGCATAAGTTCCGTAGGCGCCGGTCGTATTGGCGGCAGGCGATGCCAGCAGCAGCTTTTGCGCCGGAACGGCGGCGAAGATCTTGCCAAAGCCGCCCAGCTGGATGGGGATCACGATCGCCGCGGCGAAGACGGTGATGTAGATCAGGATATCCTTGACCACCGCGATCGAGGCTGGCGCGCGCAACCCGCTCGAATATGTGAAGGCGGCGAGAATGATGAATGCGATGATCAGTGGCACCTCAGCGACGAAGCCACCGCCCCCGCCAAGACCCAGCCCGCCGATCACGACCTCCAACCCGACCAGCTGCAAGGCGATGTACGGCATGGTGGCGATGATGCCGGTGATCGTGATGGCCAGCGCAAGCCAGCGGTTGCCGAAGCGCCCGCGAACGAAATCAGCCGCGGTGACGTAATTGTGCTTATGGCAAACATACCAGAGGCGCGGAAACACCAGGAACAGGATCGGGTAGATGAGGATAGTGTATGGGACTGCGAAGAACGCGATGGCGCCCGCGCCGAAAGCGAGCGCTGGAACGGCAATGAAGGTGTAGGCCGTGTAGAGATCGCCGCCAATCAGGAACCAGGTGATGATGGTGCCGAAGCGCCGCCCGCCCAGGCCCCACTCGTGCAGCATGTCGAGATCGCCCTTGCGCCAATGGGCCGCCGCGAAGCCGAGCCAGGTGATAAACCCAAACAGCGCCACGAAGACAACAAGAGCGATCCAGTTCACGTCCTGCACGGCGATTTCCTCCTCGTCTCGTTTCTTATGCCGGTCAGTGGTCAGCCCGGGTTGCGAAGTACACGATCGCGGTGAGCACCGCGCCAATGATCACCCAGGCGAGCTGGTACCAGTAGAAGAACGGAATTCCCCAGAGCGTTGGCTCCACTGAGTTGTAGAACGGCGGCCACAGCACCGCGATAAACTGGATCGCGAACAGGAGGTACCACCAGCTCCATGCGGAGCGTCTTTCGCTGGGTTGATCCATGCATCCTCGCCAGGCTCAACAAAAAATCTGCCGGACAATAGCCATTCATTCAAACAATTCAATTGCTGCGCTGCCGCATGGTAGGTCCACAACCTCGGCACGTCCCTTGCGCGCTACAGTCGCGTGTGCTGCCGAACCGACCGCATCATCGCCACGCATCAACCGAGATGGTCGGGCTCGCAGCCTCTCCCTTATCGGTGATCGGCGCACCGGGGCCGCGGCCGCCATAGCGACCGCCGAAGATTTTCCAGAAACCCTGGGTCTCGCCACCGGCGATGATGATATTGATGTCCTCCGGCAGGAACAGGTTGACCAACTCGTCCGGCGCCGCCTTCAGCCGGCTCGCGTAGGGCTCGACGCCGGCCACTGCGAGCGGATGCATCAGCGTTTGGATCCACTGATTGTCCCAGTAATCCCGAGCCGGCAGTCGGGCATGTTCCGCGCACCAGGCTGCCAGCCTCTGTTTGTTGAAGCCGAGCTTGTCGAACTCGCGTGCCGCGATCGGATCCATCACCAGGAACGGCGGTAGATAGTGGTCCGTAGCAATGAGGGTGCGGATCAGCAAGTCCTGCCAAGTCTCGCGCGGTCCCTGCCCGGCGTGGGTGTACCAGCCGCCGAAAAACACGCTGACGGTCGAGTCCGACGGCTTGAAGCCTTGCTCCACATGGAACGGCTCCCACGGACTGCGCTCCTCGGCCTCCGGGAAACAGGCCGTGTAGCCGTACCAATTGCCGAGCGTGCCCATGTAGGTCTCACCCGGCACCGAGCCGCCCTGGAGATTTTGCGACAGCAGGCCATAGGCCCGTCCGATGGTTGCGTTGGCGTGATTGTATGGACCCATGACGCCGATGCCGGAGTCCATGCCGATCTCGTTACGGATCGGCCCGTTCACCACCGATATGGTTGCAAACGAGTTGGTGCTGCTCGAGCGTGCGGTCTGCCCGCTCGCGGCCAAGGCCAAAATGACCGGCAAATATTCCGGGCGCGCGCCGGCCATTACCGCGTTGACCGCGACCTTCTCGACCGTGAACTCCCAGGCTTCACGAAAGGCCGTCGGGCGCAAGCGTCCGACGACTTTGTCGGGCGGATGACTCGTGCCCTTGAGCATGCGTGCGACGCGTTCTTCCGTCGGCAGCACGACGGGCAGCATGTCGGTCCAGCGATTGCGGATGAAGAGCTCGTTGAGGTTTTCTTCGGTGTCAGGCTCGAGCAGGCGCGGGGTCGAGCGCTCGAAGCTCATACCCTTGAGGTCTTCCGAATCGAGCGCATGGGTGAGCCCCTCGATCACCTCCTGCACGAAGGGCCGCTTGGTGATTTGGTCTGTGCCCTCGATATAGGCGCGCAGCTGCGCAGCCGAGACACCCACCACCGGCTGCGGGACGAACACCTGTCGGGCACGCGGCATGCCGTTGGCGAGCGCCGTCGACTTGGCGAGACGCGCGAACGGCTGGGTGTGAACGGCGATTGCGGGAACGCCGCTTTCCTCCAGCGCCATGGCCATCCCCGCGACCGCGGGGCTACAGGTGCTTCAAAGGCCGACGCCAAGAATGGCGCCATCTCCTTCCCGGGCGACGGTCGCCCGCATGTCGGCATCGTCGACCCAGCTTTCGCGGGTTTCGATGATGCGGGTTTGAACACGCGGCAGGTGCTCGGCGAACCACTCGCGCATCTGCTGCATGAACACGTCGGAATTGTCGAACTGGCAATCGACCAGGAAGATCACCTTGCCATCGAGGCTTTCGAGCCGAGGCGCCAGGCGCTTGCCGGTGACCTTGGGCGGATAGCCGCGCGGGTCGTGAACGGCGATCTTGGTCATGTGAACCCACGACTACTTGTTCGCAGGCTTGGGCCGGCCCATGAGCCGCCAGCCGCCATCGATCGAAAATTCCGATCCGGTGATGTAGCGCGACTCGTCGGAGGCGAGAAATAAAATCAACTCTGCCACGTCCTCCGGCCGTCCCGCCTCGCCGAACGGAATACGCGACATCGACGCCCGCGCCACATCGTCCACCGCCACATTATTGAACTGCGCCAGCTGCGCACTGATGCTCTCGATCATGCGGGTGGCGATGATGCCCGGGTGGACGGAGTTGCAGCGCACCCGATGCCCCTCGAGGCTGCCGTGCAGCGCGACCGATTTGGTGAGCTGCATCACCCCGGCCTTGCTCGCCCCATAGGCGGTACTGTTGGGGGTGGCAATGTAAGCGACGGTCGACGAGATGTTGATGATCGAGCCAGCGCCCCTGCGTTTCATCACCGGTAGCGCCTCGCGGCAACCGAGAAAGGTGCCGTCGAGATTGACCGACATCACCCGCCGCCATTCGGCGAGGCTGGTGGACTCAGGCGTGCCGTGCACCACGTCGCCCTCGATGCCGGCCGCATTGACGAGGACGTCGAGCGACCCATGTTGCGCCACGATATCCGCGACTACGTGCTTCCAGTCTTGTTCGCTCGTGACATCGAGCTTGCTGAACGTGCAGCCAAGCTCTGCGGCAAGTTTTTCGCCGGCCCCGGTGGTGACATCGGCGGCAACGACGCGCGCGCCTTCGCGATGCAGAGCGCGGACTGTGGCGGCGCCGATGCCGCCGGAGGCGCCGGTCACAAGCGCGACCTTGTCCTGAAGGCGGCCCATCAGAATCACCTCCGCAGCGCGATTATCGTCATCTTCTGGCGCGGACCGGATCGCTGCCGTTCCAGTCGAGCGATGCCTCATACATCATCGTAAACATGTCCTCGCGCATCTTGTTCATCTCGATCAGCTCGACCATGCCGGGGAGCTGCGCCGTGGTGTCGAAATATGCGAGCGGGGCGCCACGCAGCATGGTGTAAAAGGCACGCGTACAGCCGCTGGCGCGGTAGTGCGTGGCATCGCGCTCGAACTCATACGTCCCGACACCCCAGTGATGAAATCCATACCCGCGCCGGTCACGGATCTCGGTATAGACCGACGGAGTTTCGTTGAGTTGTTGGATCAGTTCGATGCACATCTGGTTCGAGTAGCTCATGGCGATCGTCATATCGACGTCGGTCGGAGCGCCACGGTAGGTCTTCTGCTCGCCGGCGAAGTGGTCGCTGACGAACCAGGGGCCGATCTTCATTTGAGTGACGTACTGCTCGATCGCGGTCTTGAGATCGGGAACGATGTAGGCAATCTGCATGATGCCGCGAAAAGAGGGTCCGTGGCCTGGACTTGTCGTCATGTGAGCGCTCGTGTCCCTTCCTGATGTTGCGGCTACGCCGCCTGTGCGGCCGTCGCCTGCAGCTTCAATTTGCGTGTGATTAACCGGCGTGCACCGACGCTCGCGGCATCTCCGTCGAGATTGGCCAAAGGTTCGTGACGGGGGTCGCTGGCGATCATGCGCTGCTGAGCTTCGATCATTGCCGCGTCTTCATCGAAGGCTGCCTTTGTGACGTTGAAGAACAGCGTTGAAATGTCTGCTTCGCCCAGAGCGTAACGGCGCGACACGGACCAGAAATAGTGTGTTGTTGTCTCGGTTTCCGGCGTGATGTTGTTCGGCACGATGTGATGCGGAAGCTCCATATCGTCGCGCGTTCCCGCCGCTTCGGCGCCCAACGAGACGAGCACGTAGGAGGGTAAACCGAACCACGAGGTCTGGAATCGATCAATTCGACCGTCGACAAAGCGCTTGGTTGCCCGCACCAGTCCAGACGGAGCAACGTCGCGCATAACCCGTCGCGTGCGCACGGTCTCGCCTTCTGTCCACACCTGCTGTTGCGCCAGCCAATCGGAAGGCCCGCTGGCGCCAAGCGTTGCCCGGTGCACGAACGCCAGATGTGTCAGGTCGAGCAAGTTGTCGATCAAGAGCAGATAATTGGCTCTGACGTAGTGATAGCCATGAACGGTCGTCCATTCGGGCGAGGTATGCGGGCTCCAATCGGGCAGCAGCGCCGGATCTGCGTTTGCGGCATCACCGATCCAGACGAAGATCAGGTCGTAACGTTCGATTACCGGATAACGGTGGGCATCGAGCCCGCGCGGGATCCTCCGTTGGCTCGGGACCAGCGTGCAAGCGCCCGCGCCGTCGAAGCGAAGCCCGTGGTATGGACACTCGATCTCGCCGTCGATCACCCGGCCGAGCGAGAGTGGTGCCTTGCGATGGGGGCAACGGTCTTCCAGGACAGCTACGGTCCCATCGCGTCCGCGAAACATCACAATATCTTCGTTGCAGATCTTGCGGCCGAGCGGCTTGTCCGTGACCTCCGCCGCTGTCGCCGCCGCGTACCATTGGTCGCGCAGGAAGATGTGAGCCGTCACGCGAGACCTCCCGGATTATCGTTGTTGGCGTTTTAACACCCCTGTTAAATTGCTTCAAGCCGACGAGAGCTTGATTTGCTACGGCAACGTGTCGGCTGGTGGTAAATACAAGAAATGAAACGGGAAAACCGAGGAAAGCGGTCTGTGGTGCGGCGCGGGCCACGTCCGCCGGGTAGCCGCAAGCTCGATCGTGAGGTCATCCTGGCCGTTGGCCTCGTACTCACCAAATCGCTCCCGTTGCAGGACGTCTCGATCGTGCGCGTCGCCCGTGAGCTCGACGTCACACCGGCCTCGATCCACTATTATCTGGAGGGACGCGACGCGCTGACATTGGGCATCGTCACGCTATTCATTCACGACCTGTTGGCCGAATGGCCGCAGCCGCGGTCATCGTGGAAGCCCGATCTCGAAGCCGTCGCAACCGCGATCTATCGCCACTACGTGCGTTATCCGGGCATTGCCGCCTATTTCGCGGCGCAGAACCGGTTTCGGGTCTTTATTCCGGCTGGGGAGCAACGCGGCGCCGAGCACCTGCATCGTTTCCTCGAACGCTATTTCGCGGCGATCGCCGCAGTCGGGCTGAACGCAAGGCGGAGCGCCGTTTATTCGCTCGTGCTGATCCAGTTCATCATCGCGGCGGCCCACGCCACGGCAAGTCATCAGCTGCCCGGCGAGCAGGATGAATTGGGTGCAGTCATGGCCGCGCTCGACCGACGCTCGTACCCGAATATTCATCGCATGCGCGCCAGCTATCTTGGATTGGCGGGCGATGATGCGTTCAGGGCGGGCCTTCACCTCATCCTGGCCGGGCTACAGGCGGAACGGCGGAAGCAGTCCGGGTGATTGCCGCTCCTTCGTGATCATGCATGAATGGGGGTCGGTGCCGGAACCCATGCAGCCTCACGGGCATGATGAGATGATGCAGCAGTCACGGTCCATCACGCGCGGTGCGCTGACCAACATCTCGGCCGGCACAGTCGTTTCGACGTTACTTGCCGTTGAAACCGCTGGCGAGGGCTTTGTCGATCTGACCCGTGAGATCAAACAATTCGTTGCCGATGCCGGTGCGGTCGAGGGAATGGTCATGCTTTTCGTGCGCCACACTTCGGCGTCGCTGACCATCCAGGAAAACGCTGACCCTTCCGTGCTCGATGATCTCCTCACCGCGCTCGACCGGTTGGCGCCTCAGGATGGCGGCTGGACCCATGGTACCGAGGGGCCCGACGATATGCCGGCCCATATACGCACCATGCTGACATCGACCTCGCTGCAGATCCCGGTCTCCCATGGCAAGCTCATGCTCGGGACGTGGCAGGCGATTTATCTGATCGAGCATCGCGCGCGCGCCCACACCGGCGTGAGGTCGTGGTGCAGTTCGTAGGCGCGGCGCGTTGAGCCCGGTCAAAGCGCCGCTGTCACCAGCATCGCGCCTGAGGCCACAGCCATTGCGGCGGTCGCGACCCATCCCGTGACACGCAACGCGCCCGTAACCGCGAACTCGCCCATCACCTTTTTGTTCGACACGGTCAGCATCATCATCGCCATTACCGGCGCGGCAACGACGCCATTGAGTACCGCGCTCCAGAACAAAGCACTTATCGCATCAAGCGGAGAAAAGCAGATGCCGGTCCCGACCAGCGTGGCGAGGACGATCGTGCCATAGAAAGCTTTCGCGTGCTTCGGTCGCCGCGCCAGCCCGACCGGCCAGCGGCGCGACTCGCCGAGCGCGTAAGCCGCTGATCCTGCCAATACCGGAACGGCGAGAAGTCCCGTGCCAATGACGCCGAGTGCAAACACCGCAAAGGCAAAATCGCCGGCAATCGGCCGCAAGGCTTCAGCCGCTTGTTGTGATGTCGCGATGTCGGTGATGCCGTGCGTATGCAATGTCGCCGCAGTTGTCAGCATGATGGCCAAAGCCACGAGGTTGGAGAGCGCCATGCCCACGTAAGTGTCGAGTTTGATGCGCTCGATCGCGTCTGTCCCTTGCGCCGGCGCCTTGATCAGCGGTTTGCGCGCGGGGACGTCGGCGATGTCCTCGACCTCCTGCGAGGCTTGCCAGAAGAACAGATACGGGCTGATTGTAGTGCCGAGAATGGCAACGACCGTCGTCCACATATGCGACTGGCTGCTCAAGCTCGGAATGAAAAAGCCACGCGCCGCTTCGGCCCAGGGAATGTGCACGACGAGCAGGGTTCCGAAATAGGCAAACAGGCTGATAGTCAGCCACTTCAACAGCTTCGCATAGCGCGAGTAATCAACAAACACTTGCAACGTCGCGCAGCCGATAGCGAACAGCGCCACGTATAGGTTTTTCGGTCCGCCGACGATGAGCGTCAAAGCGTCTCCCATCGCGCCCAAGTCGGCCGCGATGTTAATGGTGTTGGCCGTCAACAACATCGCGACGATCGTCTGCAGGATCCAATTTGGATAGTGGCGTCGCAGGTTGGCGGCGATGCCGCGTCCGGTGGTGCGGCCGATCCGTCCGCTGATCTCCTGGATGGCCGCCATCAGAGGGTAGGTGAAGAGCAGCGTCCAGGTAATGGTGAAGCCAAACTGGGCTCCCGCCTGCGAATAGGTTGCGATCCCACTCGGATCATCATCCGACGCACCGGTGACGAGTCCGGGCCCGAGGATTCGCGATAGGCGCGCCCCGATGCGCCCTCGCAATGGGGGAAATGCCGTGAAGCGCTTGATGAGTGCTGGGCCGTCGATCGTCACGGCTCAATGTCCGTCGTCACATCAACGTCATGAGCGCGAACTGCTCTCGTTGGCCTGCCAAGCAGACCAACAACGCAGTCCGCAAGACCTAGTTCCTGCACCCGACATTGCGTCGAGGTTTACGATGCCTGCTCGGCCTTGGCCAGGATCTCATCCATTTGCCTGATGAGCTCCTGAGAGCGCTCGATCGTCTGCTGACTCACCCGTATTTGTTCGGCGAGCTGCGCGCGCTCGCGGCGGATTTGATCCAACTGTTCCTTCGGCAATTTGAGATCGTTTGACATTCTGGCCCCGTGCGCACGCCTCAACTCGAAGAAACATAACCACCGAATAATCGGTTCCGTTAGTTACAACAATAATTTTGTAGGGTTTTTGGCCGTGGAACCCCTCCCGGGGAGCGCTGTTGCCCTTCAGTTCACTGGAGAACCGAGGAGTGACTATGAAGAGGACTTTTTTCATCGCCGCGGCCGCGGCTGCATTGTTGGCGGGCAGTGCCGTTGGGCAAACCATTAATCAGGCGCCACAGAACTCCCCTGCGGGCGTCGGCGACCAGGTCAAGCAGGCGCCGCGAACTGGCGACAGCTCGCAGCTTGGGGGCACGCCGTCGGGCAATATCAAAGGCCGGGAGAGCCAAGTCGTCGGATCGTCGACGAGCCTCAGTCCGGAGACGCGTACGCGCATCCGCGGCTATGTGGCCCAACACCGATATCCGTCGGTCGCCGTTCCCGGTCGCGTGGCGGTCGGCACCGTCCTGCCACCGGAAGCGCGCTTCTACTCCTTCGAAGGGGTGGAGGGCGTTGGCCCTTACTCATACGCGTATGTCAACGACGCGCCCGTGCTGGTCGATCCGGGCTCACGCCGCGTAATCGAGATCATCGAGTAACAATCCAGCAGCGTTTGCCTCGAAATAGCGCACGGGGGCCATTCCGCCCTGTGCGCTATCCGACTCGTGAGCGACTGGCGGCCGGCAAACACTGGCCGCCAGTACTTTTTTGACCCATAATCATTATTCAGCGTTAACTGAGTGGAACTGAATTGCCGTCACGGGGTTATGGGAGCCGGGGGATCCTAAGGTACCGTCGGGGCCGGTACGTCTCTTGCAAGATCAGCGCGTGCGCGGTTCAAACAAACTGTCCGAGCCGTCAATGAGTACACATGAGTCGGCCTCCCACGAAGGGCATGGAACTGCCCCGTTCGTCCTTCGTGTAGCCCCGTCGCGTAGTCGCGTCCTATTTGTGACGCCAGAGATCGGTGACTTCGTCAAGGTCGGAGGTCTCGGCGACGTTTCCGCAGCGCTACCACGAGCACTGTTGCCCTCGTGCGACGTGCGCGTGCTTGTTCCCGGTTACAGGCAGCTCTTGGCGCGTTGCGGCGCGCTGCAGATCGTCGGCCGCTGTGAGGCGTTTGCGGCGCTGCCGGCGTGCGACATCGGCAAACTGGAGACGCCCGACGGCCTCACTGTCTATGTGGTGCTCTGTCCGCAGCTATATGACCGTGACGGCACGCCTTACGGTGACGCTGAGAAGCGCGACTGGCACGACAACGATCTGCGGTTCGCGCGGCTCAGCCTCGCGGCGGCCGAATTGGCGAGCGGCCAAATAGACCGCGACTGGGCGGCCGACGTCCTGCATGTGAATGACTGGCCGGCGGCCCTCGCTCCGGCTTATGTCGCTTGGCGCGGACAGGGCACGCCCAGCATCCTCACCATTCACAACTTGGCCTATCAGGGCAACTTTTCTCGGGACAGCCTTGGCCGGATTGGCGCGCCGGACAGCGCCTATCAGATCGACGGGATCGAGTTCTACAACCAGGTCTCGTTTATGAAAGCGGGCATCGTCTACGCGAACCAGATCACCACCGTGAGTGAAACCTATGCGCGTGAGATTCTGGAGCCGGCGGCGGGGCACGGTCTCGATGGTTTGCTGCGCAAGCGCGCGAAAGAGACCCGCCTGACAGGGATTCTCAACGGGATCGACGAGAACTGGGATCCGCGGACCTGCACGCACCTCGCCAAGCAATTCGAACCGGGTGATTGGAAAGGAAAGCACGCCAACACGGAAAGCATACGGCGCGACTTCGGTCTCGCCGCATCGCGTGGGCCGTTGTTCAGCCTGGTGGCGCGACTCGTGCATCAGAAGGGCATCGATCTCGTTCTGTCGGTCGCCGACTCGATCGTGTCCGCTGGCGGTCAGATCGTCATCATGGGCACAGGCGAAAGGCAATTCGAGGTCGCGACGCAGACTTTGGCGCACCGGCACAAAAAGTCTGTTGCGGTCAAAATCGGCTTCGACGAAGCTGAATCCCGCCGTATTCTCGCCGGCAGTGACTTCATGCTGATGCCGTCACGCTTCGAGCCATGCGGGTTGAGCCAAATGTGCGCGCAGCGCGTGGGCACGCTGCCGATCGGCCACAAGACCGGTGGGCTGGCGGAGACGATCGACGACGGACAGACCGGTTTCCTATTCGCCGAGCCATCGATCGGCAGCCTGTTTGGTGCGCTATGCCGCGCGTTTTCGACATACTCGTCGAAGCGACGGCTCTACCAGATGCGCACGCGCGCTATGGCGCGCAACTTTGGTTGGGAACATTCGGCGGTGAGCTATCGCCAACTCTATGGCAATGTCGCAGGTTGATGAGCCCAACATGTCCGCAAGCGCGGCTTTCGATCCGCAGACGATTGAGCTCATGCAGTTTGCGCACGACCGCACCTGCCAATTACTCAATATCAGCGATAAATCTCATCCGATGGCGGTGGTCATCGCCAAGGAAATCATTCGTTTGGCAAGCCGCGGCGAACGCGAGCCGCAGCGGATGTCCCGACTGGTAGTGAAAGCGCTTAGCGAATTGCCGTGAGTCGGTCCGGCTCCAATTAATGCAGCGGCGAGCGCGCGCCGTGGTGCCTCGGGCGATGTTCATCCGAAAGGTGGCACAGGATCTTCCTGCGGGCGCGGCTGACCCGGCTTTTCACCGTGCCGGTCGGACAGCCGAGTGCCCGGGCGACTTCGTCATACTCATATCCGGCCCCCAGGACCATCACCAGCGCGACGCGTTCCGGTTCGGGAAGTTCGTGTAATGCAGCGCGCAGTTCGTGTGCTTCGACCGATGCGAACTGAGCAGCCGGAATACTCAGCGTCTCCACGTGATCCTCGATCGGATCAGATAATCGATAACTGGCCCGCCGGCATTCCGAGAGAAAATGATTGCGAAGAATGGTTGTCAGCCACGCGACCATATTGGTTCCGGGTTCGAACAGCGCGATATTCTTGCACCCGCGCGCGATCGTCTCTTGCACCAGATCGTCGGCTTGGTCGATGTTTCGGCATAGTTTCAGCGCAAAGGCGCGCAGCTGGGGGACGGCTCCCAGCATCGCATCTTGCACGGATGGTTGAACGCTCATGACGGACTTGCTCCAGTCGGCAGATTGACCGCGTTATGCCGGGAGCAGGCCGGTGAATCTTGCTGGGGATTGCTTTGCTTGTGGCTGAATTGTCCGATCCGGATTTTTCGGCGCAAGCCGCGGGCGAGAGCGCTTTCTCGGAACCCGTATCCGGTCGGGCCAAAAGAAAAGGCCCGTCACGCATGACGGACCTTTTGGATGCCCGACCCCTGATGCTTGGGACATCCGTGTCGAACGGTCGGGACAGGCCTTAAGTATCGCTCAATGCGCGCCGCCCGCCAATCTATACATTGGTGGAAATCAAGGCTCGCTGGTGCCGGCGGCCTCCAAGGCCCGCGCGTAGTCACCCGCCGCAAGGGCCTTGTCGAGCCAGGCGTCAACGGCGGCTTTGAGCGCCGGATCGCGGGTCATCCAATAGCCCTTGTCGAAGTGGTCGAACGAGTCCGTAACAGGCGCTGGACACAGCACGCCCGGATGGCGGCGCGCCTGATAGTCGACTTCAGCGCCGTCGGTCACCATGACATCGGCATGGCCGGCGGCGATCTCGTCAAAGATGCTGCGGTTGTCGGGGTGTTCAATGATCGATGCGTGGCCGAGGTTCGCCTTGGCGAAGCGCTCGTTGGTCCCGCCGGGGTTGACGATGACCCGCACGTTGCCGCGATCGATCGCCGGAAGCGAGGTGTAGCGATCCTTCTCGGCGCACCGGGCAATCGGCCGCTTACCGTCGTGCAGGACCGGGTGTGAAAAGTCGCCGATGGCGGCGCGATCAGGCGTGATGCTCACGCCGCCCATGGCGACGTCGTAGTGGTCAGCGGCAAGGTCGGCGGCGAGTGTCTTCCAGGTCGTTGGGACGACGACCAGTGCGACCCCAAGCGCCTTGGCCAGGCTTTCGGCCATGATCACGTCCGCCCCGGCGATCCGTCCATCCGCGTCGCGCACCGAAAACGGGGCGTAGTCACCCGTCATCCCCACGCGCAGCATTCCGTCTGCCGTGATGGCCGCGAGCGGGCGCGCCGCTGCGGGCAGCGTTCCGGCGAGCACGATCAGCAGCACGATGGCGAGGGCAGCTTTCGGGAGATGAGGGTGGGTCATTCGAGCCAGTCTAGCTCGCGACACGGCCCCGCGAAGCAGAAAATCAAAAGCCCCGCCGAGGGTCGCGGCGGGGCTTAAGAAACGGGGGGCGCCAGAAGTGGAGGGTGGGGGGTTCCTGGCGCTAACGGGCAAAGCGATAGTCTCAAAAAGCCTCACCCGCCGCAATTATACTGAGGTGTTGGTTCGATTTTTTGAACCGCGCCAACGCGAGTCCGCAGCTCAGGCCGTTGCCGCTGAGCGTGCTAGAGTGACGTCCGGCTCCTGCCGCACATGCACCAGCAACGCCTGCCAATGTCAGTTCAGTCCAACTTGGCGTGGTTCTTATTGGCGCTTGCGCCCGCGGTCGCTTCGCAGATCGTGCGCATGGGGCAAACGGATCCGCTGGCGTGGCTCGCTTGGGATTATGCCGGTCGACTTGGGACGCTTGTCGTTCTTGCTGCCATTCCGGCCGCTCGGATTGTCGCGTTTGCGCGCGAGGCACGCACGGTGGGGTGGCCCGAGCTTGCGATCTGGGTCGCCTGCCTGCTGGCGTTCGAACTCGTCATCGGTCGATCCATTACCTCTATCATCGATGTAGCACTCCCGGGGACGCGGCTGACGACGCCTTCCAATCCTCGGGATTGGCTGTATGCCGTGGATGTCACGTTCGGTGTTGCGTTGGTGGCCTACCAGGAGGAAGTGCTGTTCCGGCGCTGCGCGCGTGCGGTCTTGAGCAAAGGACTGAGTGGCCGGACCACCATGGTGATCGCTTCGGCGCTTTTGTTCGGCATTTATCACTGGTCCCGAGGACTGGGGACGATCACCTCCGCTGCTCTGTTCGGGATCGTGGCGATGACCTTTTACCTGCGAGCGGGCGTGCTGTGGCCGCTGGTGCTTGTGCACTATCTGACCGATGTCATGTGGTGAGAGGCTCGATCGACTTGTTTCGAGCGGGCGGGCAGTAGGGCGCAGGACGGCCAAATCGGCCGCGCTCGTACCGTGCCGCAAAAGATATTATCTTTTCACGTTTTGTGGACGGCGGGTCACAAACACGAACAAACACTTTGGTTTGCAGTTCTTGACGCACCGAGCAGCAAATTGAATGTGCTATTTCCCTCGTCGGGGTGGGCAATCACGGTGGTTGCTTGCGCAAACACGGGGGACTTCCATGAACAGCGTAAAACTGACACTGATGTCGTTTGTTGCAGCAACGACGCTGCAAGCGGTTGTGTCATCTGCATCCGCGGCAGATATGAACGCGATGGTCTACAAGGCGCCGCCGGCGGCAGCCGTCGATCCGTGGAGCCCATGGCAGCTGCGCTTGCGGGCGCTCGCGGTGTTGCCCGATGCGGGCGGCAGCACGATCAATGTGGTGGGCGCGCCGGCGCTGTCATCGCCGAACTCTGGGATCAAAATCGATAACTCGGTCGTGCCCGAGCTCGATATCAGCTACTTCCTCAATCCAAACTGGTCGGTTGAAGTGGTTCTGGGCGTGACGCCGCACAAGATCACCGGCACGGGGACGCTCGCGAATCTCAATATCGGCAAAACCTGGCTGCTGCCGCCGACCGCGACGTTGCAATATCACTTCACCAATTTTGGCGCCTTCCAGCCCTATGTCGGCGCCGGCGTGAACTACACGGTCTTCTTCGATCAAAAGGCCGGCAACACGGCGCTGGGTGCACTCCCGGCGGTCACCGGGTTGAGCGTTCACAACGCTTTCGGCGCCGCGTTCCAGGCGGGCTTCGATTACATGATCGATCGCCATTGGGGGCTGAATTTCGACGCCAAATGGCTCTACCTGCAGCCGAACTTCACGGCGACGGACACGGCGGGGCTGCCGATCAACGGCAACGCGCACATCAATCCGTGGCTGATCGGTGGCGGTATCACCTACCGGCTCTGATCCGACTGCCACGCCTCGTTTCCGGCGGAGCTCCATGTCACCAGCATGGAGTTCCCCGGAAACGCTCACTCCGGCTCGAGGTGCGCCAAGCGCGCGTAGTCGTGCCAGGCGGCGGTCTGCTTCAACAACAATTGCTTCAGGAATTCTGAGTTGCCAGGGAGCACGTCGGAGGCGACCGCGGCATTGAAGGCGACCACGTCGGGCTCGACCGCGATGGTGTTGAACCAGGCTTCGAGTTTGTCGCAGATCGGCTTGGGGGTCTTGGCTGGCACGTGCACCGACCACCAGGTGATCACGTCCATCCCGGCAATCCCAACCTCCTCAGCACCCGGGATGTCCGGCGCCGATTTCAGACGCTTGGCCGACGTCACGGCGAGCGGACGGATCCGTCCTTCCAGCAGCTGACCTTTGATCGTGGTGAGATCGCTGAAGAAGAACGCGAGCTGACCGCTGTAGAGGTCATTGAGCAGCGGCCCCTGTTCCTTGTATTTGACTTCGATGGTTTTGAGTTCGAACGCTTGTTTGTAGATCTCGGCGGCGACCAGGCTGGGCGGTGCGATCGATCCGTAGGAAGCTGCATCGCCCTTCTCCTTGAGATAGGCGGTGAGCTCCGGTACCGATTTGAACGGGCTTGTGCCCGGCACGACGAGCGCGAAGGCAGAGGCGCTGAGCGTGGTGATGTGCTCGAAATCGTTGATCGGGTCATAGCCGAGCCTCTTGAACAGGCTGGGTGCAGAAGCGAGCGTCGAGCTCCCCGGTGCGATGTAGATCGTGTAGCCGTCGGGTTTGGCGCGCGCGACCGCTTCAGTTGCGATATTACCGAGGGCGCCCGGCTTGTTCTCGACGATGACGGGCTTGCCGGTGATCTGCGCGAGCTTGTTGGAATAGAACCTTACTTTGGTGTCGGCGCCGGAGCCCGGGGCAAACGGGCAAATCGATTTGATCGGACCGACGGGGTAGTTGTCCGTATCCGTGCTGGCGCGGGTGCTGAGTGGGGACATGCTCGCAGTCAGTGCAGCGGTCGATCGCAGCAGGGTGCGGCGAGTCAGCATGCAGTCCTCCCATCGTGCGGCGGCCGTTTGTCTCTACGGGTTATGTTATTCGCCGACGCGCAAGTCTACTGCGAAGACGCCACAACAGGGGAGGACTATTCGGCCGCAAGCTCGGATTGCCAGAACGGCTTGGTACGCGCGAACGAGTGCCAATGCTTGACGAGGCGCTCGTCGATCTCGGCGGCGCGGCGACGGTGCCACCCGAGAACGCAGCCTGCCGCGAATGTCAGCTTGTTCGACAGCGCCGATGCCGCCACCATGTCGGATGCGCCGTCGGCCGAGATGCCGACCAGGCGCGCTAGCCGCGTCTCGGCGACGGCGACGTCGTTCATGCTCCCCAGATCCTCCTGCAGCCGCGCCAATTCTTTGAAAAATCGCTTGCGCCGCTCCGGGTCGAACACGCCACCGAAGAAATCGAGCGCATAGCGCAACTTTTTGAGCGCAATCCGCACGCTGTGCCGTTCTTCCTGTGACAATGTCTCGAAGTCGCGCCCGCGCTTCAACAATCGGCCGTGCGACTTGGCGAGCGCGGCGGCCGCGAATTGTGTGATCGGCTGTTCGAGTGCGTCGGGCCCGAGCTTGGATTTGGCCAAATCGTCGTACGATCCGTAGCCGAATGCGCACAGATCGACCAGGAAGTGCCGGTAGCGGCTCGACGAGAGCGCCTCGTTGACCGCCGAATAAGCGCTCGTCCTGTTGTGCTCGAGCCCGGACATCAGCGGCGCGAGTTCTTCGCTGTCGCCGAGCGCGCTGATCGCCGGCGCCAGCAAGTCGGTTTGCAGCACGTCGAGATCGCGCGCGGAGCCGAGCACGCTGCCGAGCCAACGGACCTCTGCATCAAGCGCCTCGATGCGCCGCTGTCGCAGTACGGGCTCGTAGATCTTGAACAACGAACGCAGCCGGCGCAGCGCGACCCGGCACTGGTGCACACCCTCCGGATCGAGGTTGAGGCGCGCGCAGTCGTCATTAGCCGTCAGGTGTTCGAAACAGTTGCGGGCAATCGCCTTGAGGGCGTCGCCCGCCGTCATGCTGGCGTCGAGCTCAAGGGCAGGGGCTTTCGACCAATACTTGCGCGTGCCGTGGAGGAGCGCGTAGCCGAGATCGGATTTTGACCGTGCATGCAGGCGGCCGGCCGCGATATCGCTCAGCCTGCGAGCTTCCGCGAACAACTGCTCAAGGCTGCCGGACACCAGTTCCAGCTCGACTTCGCGCACATCTTGGCGGACCTCACCCGACGTGACCGCGCCCTCGTCGAGCGACAATTCGATCTGCGCTGCATCGGCCGCCAGGCGCCGCGTGTCGCGCTTGACGTCGACGTCGAACAGCGGTCGCAGGTCGGGGGCGGTGAGCTGGCGGAATTCCTGCGGCAGCACCGGGTCGATCACCAGCGACGGATCCGGAATGGCGTCGGGAACGAGTGTTTCCCATTCGCGCCGCGCGATCGGTCCCGACTTGCGGTTTGCCATCTTGACGGTCTGAATGGTGTCGCGCCCGTCGGTACGGGTGCGCAAGCTGATGTCGAGCTGCCGCAGCCGTCGATCGGGGGTATCGAAATAGACGCTGTGCAGACGCTTGCGGGTACCGCTTCCGAGTTGACGCCACCAGTCCGATTGGCGGATCTTGGCCGCGCTGTCCGGATCAATCCTTAACTTGAGCTCGACTTCTTCGTATGCGTCCATCCGTCCGTATCCGATCTTGGTACCGCGTCGGCGTTAGCCGGTAGTCTGACGCCAGGACTCGGTGGTGCAGCGTGCGGTGAGATTTCTCCACCACGTCGAGGCGCGCCTCGATCAGGCGCAGGCGTGCGTCCATGGCGTCAACGGGGGAGGGGCTAGCGGCTTCCGCGTTGAGCGCAGCCGAGAGCGCGCGCCGCACCCAGTGGCCCACGCTCATTCCCTCCGCCTTCGCCGCCGCTTTCACTACCTTGCGCGTAGCGGGATCGACGCCGCGGATCATCCATCGATCATCGCCAATGACACGCTCTCCATCTTCGCCGAATCGTTCTACTATGACATAATTGTGTATCAAAAGTTGACATTTGTCAGCTAAAAAGCTGACGCCGGAAGCGTCGCGTGTGTCGCATCATCGAACGGAGATAACCTGATACCAATGCCCCGCCGAATTCTGTTCACATCACAAAAAGGCGGTGTCGGAAAATCGACCCTGGCGCGCTCCACGGCGGTTGCCCTCGCCTATGCGGGCCGCCGCGTGCTGCTTGCTGATTTCGACGTGGATCAGCGCACCTGCATGCGGTGGCAGGCACAGCGCCTCGCGCGTGCGCTGGAGCCGAAGGTCGATGTCGCGGCCTTTTCGAAGGAGAAAAAGCTTGGACGCGTGGAGTTTGATTATCAGGACATCGTGATCGACACACGCGGGCAGCACGACGAGCTCAGCCTGGATCTCGCGACCTCGGCTGATGTCGTGTTTCTCCCTTCGAGCTTTTCCTTTGACGACGTGGCACCCACGCTGCGCGTCATCGAATCGCTGCGCAATGCAGGTGTGCCGTCGGCGCGCGTCGCGATCGTGTTCTGCCGAACGGGCGGTTCCAAGAAGCAGGAGCAACAGGCGCGTTCGGTTCTGGGGATGAACAGGATCGCGGTGCTGGACGCCGTCCTGCCGCAGAAGGACGGCTTCATCTCGCTCTATTCAACCGGACGCACGGGACGCGAAGCCTCGCAATCAAAACTGCGCGCGATGGCGCTGGCCATGGATGAGGCGCTGCTCGCATTTATCGAGGGCACCACCGATCCGGTTCCGAAGCTCGTCGCAAACGGTGGCAGTTTCTGATCGAGCGATTTACGACCCACGCTTCAGCGCTGGAAACAACGACAACGCATTCTCCTCGACGATCGCGCGTTCCTCAGCTGCCGTGAATCCGGCCCGCCGTACCGTGGTGACCGGATCGCGATCAGCCGGCGGGAATGAGTAGTCGCTGCCGAGCACCACACGGGCGGCGGACACGCGGCTCGCGAGCCAGCGCAGGATCTCGGGATCGTGCACGATCGTGTCGTAATAGAAGCGCTTGAGGTAGGCCGAAGGCGGCGCCTTGGCGACATTGCCCTGGCCGACCTTATCCATGCGTTCGTGCATGCAATCGAAGCGGCCGATGAGATAGGGCACGCCACCGCCCCCATGTGACAACAACAGTCGCAGGTTGGGGAAGCGATCGAGCACGCCGGACATGATGATCGAGCCGACTGTCATGGTCGTGTCGGACGTGTATTGAGCAATCTGCGTGAGGCCGAATTTGGCGCTGCGCTTCAGCGGCACCGCCTGCACGGGATGAATGAAAACGCCGACGTCGAGATCGACGGCCTTCTGCCAAAATGGCTCGAGTTCAAGCTCGCCTAAATTGACGTCGGACACATTCGCCGCAATCACCGCACCGACCGCGCCAAGCGAGCGCACGGCGTGCTCGAGCTCGGCAGCCGACTCGTGCGCATAGGGAAGCGGGACGGACGCGAGCATCGAAAAGCGATCCGGATACTGGTCGCACAGGCGCGCCAGTTGTTCATTGAGGAAACGATGCCAGGCCGCGGCGGTTTTGCGATCGAGATGCGGGCCGAAGATATCGCACCAGCTCGACAGCACCTGGCGGGTGACGCCGGTCACGTCCATGGCCGCAAGCCGTTTGTCCAGCGGCTCGACCAGTTCGGTGAAAAACGGCCGGATCTTGGGCCCATTGTTGAAATGGATCGCGCACTGGCAATTCGGTCCATGCTGCAGAGTTAGGCCGAAGTCGCTGGCGCGTGCTTGCAATGCATCGAGCAGGTGGGGGGGAACGTAGTGCGCGTGGACGTCGACGGGCATTGCGGTTGTCTGCTCACGATTGCGGCGCGCTGCCTTCGCAATTGCGAATAAAACAGGCGTCGTGCCTTTCCGGCGGGTTTCCTCTTGTAATCTGGTTGCATTTTAATAGCCTAAGATTGCTTGTGCACAAACGATCTCAGGGTGACCAGGAGACAACGCATGCAACGGCTGATGCTGGCCGCGACAGTGTTGATCGGCGCTTTCACGCAAGTGGCGGCGGCCGAGGGTGTCAAGAAGGTGTCGATCATCACCATGGTCGATACGCCGCAACTACTCGAGGTGCGCGACGGCGTACTCGAAGGCCTCAAAGATCACGGCTACATTGACGGCCAAAATCTCAAGATCGACTTCAAAAGCGCACAGGGAAATTTCGGAACAGCACAGCAGATCGTGCGTCAGTTCATCGGCGATAGCCCCGACGTGATCGTGACCATTACCACGCCGCCGAGTCAGGCTGCGGTTGCCGCGACCAAAGAAATTCCCATTGTCTTCTCGACCGTGACCGATCCGCTGAAGGCGAAGTTGGTGACCGCGATCAAGCATCCGGGCGGCAATGCCACAGGCATCTCCGACTTGGTGCCGACCGAGAAGCAACTCGATGTCGTCAAGGAAATCGTGCCTAACCTGAAGACTCTCGGTCTCGTTTATGATCCGAGCTTGCCGAACGCGGTGTCCACAGTGGAAAGCATCAAAGCGGTTGCGCCGAAGATGGGCTTCACCATGGTCGAGGCGCCGGCGATGGGGCTCAACAACGTCCCGAGCGCTGGGCAGAGCCTCGTCGGCAAAGTCGACGCGATCTTCGTTCCAAACGACACGACGGTCTATGCGGCGTTCGAAGCCCTGGTGAAGGTCTGCCAGGAGGCAAAAGTGCCGCTGTTCACAGCCGAGCGGCGCAGCGTGCAGCGCGGCGCCATCGCGACGGTCGGCTTCGACTTCAAGCAGATCGGCGTGCGAACGGCTGACATGGTCGACAAGGTGCTCAAGGGTACGAAGCCAGGCGACATTGATGTTGAATTCATGGACCAGGTGCCGAACGGGCTCGCCCTCTACATCAACAAAGCCTCGGCCGAAAAGATGGGGGTCACCATCTCGCCGGAGCTTCTGAAGAGTGCGGCTCAGGTGTTCTGAGTCGCACCAATCCGTCGCGGTCGCCGTACACCTGTTCTCGTTGAGACGTTGGTGCCTTGAGCCTCTACGCATTTATCGGTGCGCTTGAAACCGGGCTGGTGTTCGCGCTGGTCGCGCTCGGATCATATTTGACGTTCCGCGTTCTTGATTTTCCCGATCTGACCATCGAAGGCTCGTTTCCGCTCGGTGGTGCGGTGGCCGCCAAGCTGATGGTGATGGGCGTCGATCCTTGGAGCGCCAGCCTGGCCGGAGCAGCCGCCGGCGCGCTCGCCGGGTTGGTCACCGCGTTTCTCAATATCCGGCTCCGAATCCTGCATATTCTCGCCGGCATTCTCACCGCGATCGCGCTTTATTCGGTCAACCTGCGTATCATGGGTGGCCCGAATGTCGGTCTCCTCAATGTCGATACGGCGTTCAGCCTCGCTGAGCGGCTCGGATTGAGCTCGCGATATGCGCCTATCGCGATTCTTCTGGTTGTCGTCATCGTCGCCAAGATCGCACTCGATATTTTTCTGAGCACCGGCGTGGGTCTCGCCATGCGGGCGACCGGCGCCAACCCGCGCATGGCCAGGGCCAACGGCGTCAATGTCGATCGCATGGTCACGCTTGGCCTTTGCATTGCCAACGGGTTGGCGGGTCTCGCCGGCGCGCTGTTCGCGCAGATGCTGGGCGCCGCCGATGTGTCGATGGGCATCGGCGTCATCGTGGTCGCGCTGGCCGCCGTGATCGGCGGCACCGCGCTAATGCCCTCGCGGCTGGTGCCCATGTTGACGCTTGCCTGCGTGCTCGGCTCGATCCTCTACAGGCTTGCGATCGCACTGGCGCTGAACAGCAACTTCATCGGCCTCAACGCGTCGGATGTAAACCTCGTCACCGCCATTCTGGTCGCCATCGCGTTGTTCGCCCCGGGACGCAAGTTCAGCCTTCCCAAATGGTCCGCAAGGGCGACGAAATGATCACTCTCGAGAACATCGAGATCACCTTCAACAAGGGTACGCCGCTTGAGATGCGTGCGTTGCGCGGGATCGAGCTAGCGATCCCACAGGGTCAGTTCTTGACCGTGATTGGCTCGAACGGGGCGGGAAAATCCACGTTGCTCAATATTCTGGCGGGCGAGCTTGTCCCAGACGCAGGGCGCGTGATGGTGGACGGCACGGACATCACGCGCGCGCCGATCCACCGCCGCTCCTCTGTGATTGCCCGTCTGTTTCAGGATCCGCGCGCCGGGATCTGCGAGCAGATGTCGATCATTGAGAACATCGCCATCGCCTCCGCGCGCACCGCGCCGCGCGGCTTTGGCTTCGCCATCACCAAAGATATCCGCGAGCAGGCCATCGAGCGGTTGAAGAGTCTTGGCCTCGGTCTGGAAAAGCGCCTCAACGATCGCGTTGCGCTGCTGTCAGGCGGGCAGCGCCAGGCTTTGTCGCTCATCATGGCGACGTTTGGTCCTGCCAAGATCCTGCTGCTCGATGAGCACACCGCGGCGTTGGACCCTGGCGCAGCCGAGCTCGTGATGAGACTGACCGACGAGGTCGTTCGACGGCTGGAGATCACGACCGTGATGGTCACGCACAGCATGCGGCAGGCGCTCGACTACGGCAATCGCATCGTGATGCTGCACCAGGGTCGGGTGATGTTGGATATCAGCGGAGCTGAGCGCGCGTCGATGCAGATGGACGATCTGCTGCAGCTGTTCCGCCGCCGGGAAGGCGAGGAGCTCGCCGATGATCAGCTTCTGCTTGCTTGAGTGTCGCTGCACATGAAACCACCACGCTTTGACTATGCACGGCCGGACAGCCTCGCGGGCGCGATTGCGCTGCTCGCCGCCCATAACGGCGACGCCAAGGTGATCGCCGGCGGGCAGAGCCTGATGCCGATGTTGAACTTCCGGCTGACGTCGCCGCGCCTGCTCGTTGATATCGCCCGCATCGCCGACCTCAATCACATCTCCGCCGGCGCCGATGGCGTGCGCCTGGGCGCCCTGGTGCGTTGGCGCGATATCGAGCGGCACCCGACGCTGGCGAAGCTCCATCCGTTGTTGGTCGAAGCGACTAGCCATGTGGCGCATTATCAGATCCGCAACCGGGGAACGGTCGGCGGAAGCCTCGCGCATGCCGATCCTGCCGCGGAAATGCCCGGTATCGCGATTGCCTGTGACGCACAGATCATTGTTGTTGGTCGTGCCGGACAACGCACGATCCCGGCCGCCGATTTTTTCGTCGGTGCGCTGATGACGGCGCTGGAGCCTGACGAGGTAATCGTGGAGGTGCGGCTCCCACCGTGGCCCGGCGAACGGCACTTCGCGTTCGAAGAATTCTCCCGGCGGAAAGGCGATTTCGCGCTGGCCGGCGTCGCAGTGTTTTATGATCTGGACGGACAGGGCAGGGTGATCGACCCACACATCGGCGCGATTGGCGTCACCAGCCGTCCCGTCCGCCTCAACGCCGCTGAAGCTGCGCTTGCCGGCCGCGCTGTGGACGAGGCTGCAATCCTCGCTGTTGCGGCGCTCGCGGACGATGGTCTCGATGTCGCCGAAGATATTCATGCGCCGGCTGATTATCGCCGTGCGCTGTTGCAGGTCTTGTTGGAGCGGGCGCTGCGTCGCGCAGCGCGGCTCCCTGATGCCGAGCAAACACAATGACCAACATTCCTGTACGTTTCACCGTGAATGGCCGTGGTGCCGAGGCGAGCGTTGAACCACGCACCAGTCTTGCCGACTGCCTGCGGCGCGAGCTGAAGCTGACTGGCACGCATCTCGGCTGCGAACACGGCGTCTGCGGCGCCTGTACCGTCGTCGTCGATGGCGCCGCAGTGCGCGCCTGCCTGATGCTGGCCGCGCAAGCGGACGGCAGCGACATCATCACCGTCGAGGGATTGTCGAATGGCGATGAGCTCAGCCCTTTGCAGGCGTCGTTCCGCAAGCATCACGCCTTGCAGTGCGGGTTCTGTACCCCAGGCATTCTAACGACCGCGCACGCGCTCCTGACTGAAGAGCCTGACGCTGATGCTGACCGCATTCGCGATGTGCTGTCCGGGAATATCTGCCGCTGCACGGGCTATATCCCGATCATCGAGGCTGTGCTCGATGCACGCGCCGCCTATGGTTACGTGACCGGTGAGCCATGAGTGCACACCCGCGCACGGCCGCAAAGCCGAACACCCTTGTCGGACAGGCCGTCGAGCGCACGGAGGATTTGCGCTTCCTCACCGGCAAGGGAACGTTCGCCGACGACTACGAACCGGCGGGCACGCTGCATGCGGTGATCCTCCGCAGCGCCGTAGCGCACGGGCGGCTACGCGCGATTGATGCCAGCGCCGCACTCGCCATGGCGAATGTGCGCTGCGTGATCACGGCCAAAGACATCGGCGCTGCCATTCCTACCATTCCGCTCCGCCTCGCACCGCTTGCCGGCCTTGAGAAATATCTGCAGCCGGTGATCGCCCAAGACAAAGTGCGTTATGCGGGCGAGCCGATTGCGGTCGTCATTGCCGACACGCGGGCCATCGCCGAGGACGCTCTCGAGGCGATCAGTGTCAAAATCGAGCCGCTTGATCCCGTTGCGGACTGGCGCGCGGCTGCCTCCGACCATTCTTTGTTGTTTGAAGCCAACCGCACTAACGTGGCGACGCGCTACACAGCCGAGCTTGGCGATGCGGACTCCGTTTTCAAAACTGCCGACTATGTCCGCCGCGAGACTTTCCGGGCGCATCGCCACACCGCCAACCCGATGGAGACGCGCGGCTGCATCGGCGAGTGGGACGACGCCACGGGCCGGCTGATCGTCACCGCGGCGACCAAGGTCACGTTCTTCAACCGCCGCCATCTGGCGCGGATGATGGGGCTCGCGGAAGACGCCATCGATATGATCGAGATCGACGTCGGCGGCGGCTTCGGGGTGCGCGGTGAATTCTATCCGGAAGATTTCCTCATCCCGTTCGCGGCGCGCCACCTGAAGCGGCCGATCAAATGGATCGAGGATCGGCGCGAGCATTTGCTTGCCGCCAATCACTCGCGCGAGATCGATTGCGATCTCGAAATTGCCTGCCGGCGCGATGGAACGATCCTCGCGCTGCGCGGAATGATCTACGGCGACATGGGCGCCTATATCCGCACCAATGGTGGTGTTGTCCCCGCCAAGGCGGCGCAGTTTCTGCATGGCCCCTATCGTATTCCAAACATCAAGGTCGAGGTCGCGGCGTTCATGACGACCAAGACGCCGGTCGGGACCTATCGGGCGCCGGGCCGGTTCGAAGCGAATTTCTTCCGCGAACGCCTGCTGGACATGGTCGCGCGCGACCTCGCGCTCGATCCGGTGGCCATGCGCCGCAAGAACCTGATCACCGAGGCGGAACTGCCGTACTCGATTGGCCAGCTCGTGCCCTACGAGACCCCGACCGAATACGACACCGGCGATTATCCCGCCTGTTTTGAGCGCTGCCTGGACGAATTCGGATGGGACAAGAAATCCGCGTTGCAGGGAAAGTTGGTGGACGGCCGTTATCACGGGCTGGCGGCGACGTGTTTTGTCGAAAGCGGCGGCGCCGGACCGCGTGAGAACTGCAAGTTCATCTTGGAACGTGACGGCGGCCTCACCATCAACGTCGGCTCGTCGGCGCTGGGCCAAGGGCTCGAGACGGTGTTCGCGCAGATTGCCGCCGATGCCATGGGCCTGCCTTTCGAAGCATTCACGGTTCGTCACGGATCAACGACGCTCGTGCACGAGGGCTTCGGCACCTATCATTCGCGCGCACTGGTGATGGGCGGCTCAGCGATCCTGGATGGGGCGAAGAACATGATCGCGATCCTGCGCGCAACGGCCGCCCGGCAGCTTGGTTGCGCGGTCGATGCGATTGCCTGGCGCGACGGACGCCTGATTGCGCAGGGTGGCCGCAGTCTCAGTCTTGCCGAACTCGCCATGGCGCAGAATGGCGAGGTATCGATTACGGCGGACGGCACGTTCGCCAACACGAAGCGGACCTACAGCTACGGCGCCCACGCCGCGCACGTCGCCGTCGATGCGCGCACCGGGCACGTGCAGGTTATCGACTATCTGGCGATCGAGGACGTCGGCCGCGCCGTGAACCCGGGCATCGTGCACGGGCAGGCGATCGGCGCCGCCGTGCAGGGGCTCGGCGGGGTGTTCCTCGATCACGTCATCTACGATGCGGATGCGCAGTTGCTGAATGCGTCGTTCGCTGATTATCTGCTGCCCTTGGCGACGGACTTTCCCAACGTACGCGGCGTGACGCTCGAATTGCGACCGTCGCCGACGAACCCGCTCGGCGCCAAAGGAGCCGGGGAGGGCGGCATTGTTGCGGTGGCGGCCACGATCGGCAACGCGGTAGCGGCGGCGCTCGCGAGCTTTGGTGTCGAGCCGAATGAGTTGCCGCTGACCCCGCCGCGCATTTGGCGCTTGATCCAGGACGCAAAAGCGCGCGCATCGGCA
>JAFAXD010000102.1 GCA_019241285.1 Xanthobacteraceae bacterium
GCGAAGCCGCGGCTGATCGAGTTGTGGAACCTCGTCGACACAAGCTTATCGCCAACCTGTGCCGGTCGCGATGCGATGTGCATCAGACTGTAGTCGCACATGGAGTGTCTCCTTTGCTGCGGCCGTACTTGGCCGCCCGGGTCCTTAACGAAGTTTGTAGTGTGGCAGTTCCAGCGACCGAAACCGTCAAGCTCAGCGAGAACCGCCGGCGACGTGTAATCTTCGCACTCTGTTACTTGTGTGCCGGCATTGAAGGCCGGACGTTATGCGGAGTGCCACACCCGCAGAGTCGCATTGTGCACCTGATTCGGGCATTTGCGTGAGAGCTTTTTTGTCTCTCCATCAATCCAGCGTGATACGCGATGCACCCTACGCAATGCTGTCAGACGGTCTTATTTGTCGCAGCGCAATCGAGATCGCGACCTACATGAGCAACGGCGCGGCGACGAGCGTGTGCCGCGCGCGGCGGGTCGGCACGATCACGCGATGTGCGCAGAACAAACCAACCCAATGATCCTGGATGGGTTTTCGATTTGAATTTATCAACAAACCGAGCCGCAGGCGCTACACAGCATAAATTGGCAGCGGCCGTGAGCGTCTGCCAACGTACTTAGTGCAGTGCAATCGTCGGGGCTCGCGCGCGGGCGCGCTGATGCAAACGGTAGGCTTCCGTTAACTTTTGAAAGCTGCGACACGGCGTGCACAACACACGGGGTACCCGGTGCCGGGCAACGACACCCTGCGATAGGTGACCCCGACATGACAGCCTATGTGCTTGGCAAGCCGGCCGATTCGAGCCCGGTATAGATTTGCGCATGCTGTGGACAAGTTCGTCACAGATGCGTCATGCCCCTTTATGACGGCTGTGGACAATAGCCCGACGAGCCCGTCGGAGAACCAATGCATCATCTTGGAATTGTTCAATATTTCTCTGAGAGGCCGCTTGTGACGGACGTGTCAAAAACGCCCTCGACCGTGTGGACGGCCGGTGCACAACCGGAACCACGTGCTGCCGAGCCGCCGCGGTGCTAAGCCCAGGGGAAAGGTTGGGGAAAACGCCAGTCATGACCACATTTGACGGGGTAATCATCGGGGCGGGGCACAACGGCCTCACGCTCGGTGCCTATATGGCCCGGTGCGGCCTGAAAATCGGTGTCTTCGAGCGTAACGCCTGGATCGGCGGTGGCTGCACCACGGAGGAGCCAATCCTCCCCGGCTTCCGCTGCAATCTCCACTCCAATTTCTACATCGGCTTCTCGCAGGCGCCGGTGATGCGGGACCTCGAGCTCGCGCGCTTCGGTTTGTCGACGATCGCACCTCCGGTGCAGCACGGCGTGACGCTGCGCGATGGCACCGCGCTGACCATCCATAAGGACATCAACAAAACCTGCGCCTCGATCGCGCGGTTTTCCAAACGCGACGCCGAGGCGTTTCGCGGCCTGCACATGACCTACGCCGTGAAGATGCGGCCACTGTTCACCGCATTACTTTACAATCCGCCGCTGCCTCCGGACGAGATGCGCGAGCGCGTGACCGGACCGCTCGCCAACGAGCTGTTTGCACATGCTGGTCTCAATTTGTTCGACGCTGTGGATCGGCATTTCGAGGATCACCGCCTGCGCACCCTCTTCAAGTTGCTGATGCACGTGACGACGGGCGAAAACGCACCCAACAACGGGATGATGATGCCGCTCATCGTCTCGGCGCTGAGCGACAATGCCCTGCCGATCGGCGGTTCTGCGAGCCTCACCAATGCGCTCACGCGCGTGATCGAAGATTGCGGCGGGCAGGTCGTGCGCGGCGCCGACGTGCGCGAGATCACGTTCGCCAATGGACGCGCGAACGGCGTGCGGCTTGCCGACGCGAGCCGCATCGAGGCGAAACTGTTCGTGGCAAGCGGGATCGACGCACCGGCGACGATGCATATGGTCGGCGAACAACATTTTCCCGAAACCGTGCGCAACAAGCTCAACAACTGGCACTGGGGCAATCATAGCCTGGTCACGCTGCATCTCGCGATCAATGAGCCGCCGATCTACACATCGCAGAAATTCGATCCGGATATCGCCCGCGCCTTCAATCTCATCTTCGGGTTCGACGATACCGACCAAGTAATCCGCTGCTTCGATCAGTGCCGGCGCGGCGAATTTCCCGATCACCTGATGGGGAACGGCGCCTGCAACTCGCAATTCGATCCGACCTACGCGCCCGCCGGCAAACACGTGGCGTTCTGGTGGCCATTCGCCCCCTACGCGCTCGCCGACGGCCCGGAGGGTTGGGAGCACCGGCGCAAAGAGTATACGGAGCGCGTGCTCGCGGCGTGGCGGGACTTCGCGATCAATCTCGATGCGCGCAACATCCTGGGCACCTATCTCTACACGCCGCGCGACATCCCGCTGCACAACGCCAACATGGTCAACGGCGCCGTGCGCATGGGCGCCTATATTCCCTCGCAACTGGGCATCAATCGCCCGCATCCGCTGCTCGCCGGATATCGCACGCCCGTGGAAGGCCTTTATCTCTGCGGCTCTTCCAACCACGGCGGTGGCGCCAACGGCGCCCCCGGCTATAACGCCGCCAACGTGATCGCCGACGATCTCAAGCTCGATCGGTTCTGGACGCCGATCGCCCAGCCCGAATGGCACGGATGAGCGAAACCCATCTCGCCCAGATCGCAACCGATGCGGCAAGCGCAGGCCGCCTCGCGGACGCATTCGCCGATTGGCTCGGCGTTGCGGTGGCCGCCTTCGAACAGCCGAGCGGCGACTGGAGCGTCGAGCTGCACTTCGAACAGGCGCCGGCGCATGATCAGATCCGCGATCTGGTGCGCTCGATTGCGGGCACCGCCGCCAGCGAGGCGATCCGGTTCGAGACCATTGCGGAGCGCGACTGGGTCGCCACGAGCCTCGCGGGCCTCAAGCCCGTCGAGGCCGGCCGCTTCATTGTGCACGGCGCGCATGATCGCGCGGCAATCAAGCCGGGCCAGATCGCTATCGAAGTCGAGGCAGCGCTCGCCTTCGGCACCGGGCACCATGGCACTACGCGCGGTTGCCTGCTCGCGCTCGATCATGTGCTCCGACGTATGCGGCACGTGCCGTGGCGCATTCTCGATGTGGGCACAGGAAGCGGGGTTCTGGCGATCGCAGCCGCCAAGGCTTTGCGAACGGGCGTGCTGGCGACCGATATCGATCCGCGCGCCGTGCGCGTCGCGCAGGAGAACGCTCGCCTCAATCGCGTGGCACCGCTGATTGAAGCCCTGTGTGTGCCGGGCGTGGATCCGCACCGGATCCACGATCGCGGGCCGTATGATCTGGTGTTCGCCAATATCCTACTGGGACCGTTGCGGGGGCTCGCACGCCCCATCGCCACGCTGCTCGCACCGGGCGGCCGCGTCATTTTATCCGGGTTGCTGGCCGCCCAGGCCAATGCGGCGCTTGCCGCCTATCTGCCGCAAGGCCTCTCGCTTGAGCGGCGCATCGCGCTCGAAGGTTGGATGACGTTCATATTACGGCGGCGCGCATAGCAAACATTCAGGCGCCCGGCGTTGCCGCTCCCGGCAGCCGCCCATAGATTGGGCATTCAATGCCAAAAACCCGGTTTCAGACTTTTGACGAGACGGCCGACCCGGCCGCGGCGGCGCCCCGCATGGCGGCGCTGCGCGCGGAACTGGCGCGCCAGAACCTGGCCGGCTGCATCGTGCCGCGCGCGGACCAGCACCAGAACGAGTACGTCCCGGCCTCGGAGGAGCGGCTCGCCTGGCTCACCGGATTTACCGGCTCGGCGGGCACCGTCGTTGTCCTCGCTGACAAGGCGGTCCTGCTGGTCGATGGACGCTACACCTTGCAGGCGCGCCAGCAGGTGGACGAAGCACTGTTTGCCATCGAGAACATTGCCGACCAGCGGCCGGAAGCCTGGATCGAGGCAAACCTCCCGGCCGGCGGCGCGTTCGCTTATGGCCCATGGCTGCACACGGTCAGTGGCGCTGAGAAGCTGGCCAAGGCCTGCACGGCAGCTGGCGGCAAGCTCGTTCCTGCCGATCCCGTAACCGCGATCTGGCACGACCGGCCGTCCCCCCCGCTCGGACCCGCCAGCCTGCACGACCTGCGCTTCGCCGGCGAAGCGGCCGAGGCCAAGATCGAGCGCATTCGCGCTGAGATCAGCAAACTCAAGGCCGATGCGCTGGTGGTCAGCGATCCGCATGCGCTCGCCTGGACGTTCAACATCCGCGGGGCCGACGTGCCACACACCCCCCTGGTGCTTGGCTTTGCAATCATCTCGCAAGCGGGGCGTCCGGCGATCTATGTGGACGGGCGCAAGCTCAACAACACGGTGCGGGCAGCCCTCGAGGCGCTGGCCGAGGTGCGCACACCCGAGGACTTCACGCGCGACCTTGCTGCGCTGGGCAGCGCGCACAAATCGGTGCGCCTCGACCGCGCCACCGCCGCCGATGCAATCAACCGCATCGTCAGCGAGGCCGGCGGTCACACCAGCAACGGCGATGATCCCATCGCGCTGATGAAGGCCGTCAAGAATGAGGTCGAAATTGCTGGCGCCCGCGCCGCGCATCTGCGCGACGGCGTCGCGGTGACGCGGTTCCTGGCCTGGCTCGACCGCGAAGCCGCGCACGGCAGGCTCACCGAGATCGAGGCGGTCGAAGCGTTGGAGGATTTCCGGGCGCAGACCGGCGTCTTGAAGGACATCTCGTTTCCGACCATTTCTGGCTCGGGCCCGCATGGCGCGATCGTGCACTACCGCGTCACCAACAAGAGCAATCGCCGCATCGCGCCAGGCGAGATTTTTCTGATCGATTCCGGCGCTCAGTATGAGGACGGCACGACCGATATCACACGGACCGTCATCGTCGGCGAGGCGACGGCGGAAATGCGCGAGCGCTTCACCCGCGTGCTCAAAGGCCATATCGGCATTGCGACGGCGATCTTTCCCGACGGCACGACAGGTGCGCAACTCGACAGCTTTGCCCGTGCGCCGTTGTGGGCGGCCGGCATTGATTTTGATCATGGCACCGGGCACGGAGTCGGCAGTTATCTGTCCGTCCACGAGGGACCCGCACGCATTTCCAGGCTCGGTGCCACCGCGCTCAAGCGCGGCATGATCCTCTCCAACGAGCCCGGCTACTACAAGACCGATGCCTATGGGATCCGCATCGAGAACCTCGTGCTGACCACGGAAGGACCGTCGGTTCCAGGCGCGGAGAAAACACTCAACGCCTTTGAAACCTTGACCCTGGTGCCGATCGATCAGCGGCTGATCGCGCCAGCCTTGCTCAGCGCCGACGAGGCTGCCTGGCTCAACGCCTATCACGCGCGGGTGCGTGAGAACCTCACGCCGTTATGTGACAGCGCGACCGCGGCGTGGCTCGCGGATGCTACGCGCCCGCTGCGACAAGTCTGATCACGTGGACGCTCCCGCCCCAAAGCTCGCCCCGCATGCGGCGCTGCACGACGATGGCCGCACGCCCTGGCAGCTGTTGGGCTTGTTGATGACGATGACGGCCATCGGGTCGATGTCGCTCAACATCCTGGTGCCGGCGGTACCACGCCTCGCTGATGTATTCTCGGCCGACATCGAGATCATCCAGCTCACCATCTCGCTCTACATCGTCGGCTTGGCGCTGGCACAGCTCACCTGCGGGCCGTTGTCGGACCGCTTCGGTCGGCGACCGGTGATCCTCGGCGGTTTCGCCATTGCAACCTGCGCCGGGCTGGGTGCGATCGTGGCGACGAGCGCGGGCTCACTGATCCTGATGCGGGTGCTGCAGGCGATCGGCGGCGCGACCGGCGTTGCCATTGGGCGCGCCATCATCCGCGACCTGTTCGGCCGCGACCGCGCCGCGCAGATGCTAAGCTTCATCGCCGGTGCGATGGCGGTGGCGCCGATGGTGGCGCCGCTCATCGGCGGCCTGATCGACCGCTGGTTCGGCTGGCAGGCGATCTTCCTGTTCGCCGCCTCGGCTTCCCTGCTTGTGTTTGTTTGGACCGGCATGATGCTGCCGGAAACGCGGCCGGCCCGGGCCGAGGGCCAGGGCGGTTTCTTTGTTGACGTGCGAACGCTCGCGCTTAGCCGGCGCTACATCGGCTACGTGCTGGCCGCGGCATTCAGCTGCGGCGCATTCTTTATCTTTGTTGGCGGCGGTCCGCACGCGATCATCACCATGATGCATCGCACGCCGACTGAATATGGCCTGTGGTTCCTGGCCGTATCGGCGGGCTATATCCTGGGCAACGTCATCACGTCGCGTCTGTCGGTGCGTTGGGGCGTCGACACGATGGTGCTGTGGGGGTGCATCGCGGAGGTTGTCGCCGGGCTGATCGGCATCGTGCTGATGCTCGGGGTCGGTCAACTCGGGCCCCTGGCGGTCATCGCCGGACCGGCGCTGATCTCCATCGGGAACGGCATCGTGCTGCCGAACGCGATCGCCGGCGCGGTGAGCGTGCGTCCGCTCGCCGCCGGCACGGCGTCGGGCCTGCTAGGCTGCACACAGATGCTGTTCGGCGCCTGCATGGCGCAGATCGCCGGCCACCTGGTCGCCGGCGCGACGACTGCCTCGCCAATCGTGATCCAGATGTTCCTGACCACGATCGCCTGCATGCTGGTGTACGTATTCTTGTTGCGGAAGAAAGCGCGAGCCTGATTACCGGGTTCCGACGCGGCGCAGCCACTCATCCTCGTCCAGCACCTCAACGCCGAACTCCTTGGCCTTGGCGAGCTTGGAGCCCGCGCCCGGCCCCGCCACGACGATGTCGGTCTTCTTGGAGACGGAGCCTGCGACTTTAGCGCCGAGACGCTCCGCCATCGCCTTCGCCTCGTCGCGCGTCATCTTCTCGAGTGAACCGGTGAACACGACGGTCTTGCCGGCCACCGCCGAATCGGCGCGCGGCCGCTCCGCGTCAAGAATGGTGACGTGCGCGGCGAGCTGCTCGACCTTCTTCACGTTGTGCCGCTCACCGAAATAGGCAGCGATGCTGTCGATCACCGTGTCGCCGATCTGATCGAGCGCATCCATGTCGGTGCGCGCGTCGGCGTCACCCGTCGCCACCGCGCGGGCCGCGTCGTGGAACGCATCCCAGGTGCCATAGCCGCGCGCCAATGCCTGCGCCGTCGTCTCCCCAACGTGGCGAATGCCGAGCGCGTAGATGAAGCGTTCGAGGGAGATCTCGCGACGTGCATCGATGGCATTGAACAGGTTGCGCACCGAGGTCTCGCCAAACCCCTCGTACTCCTCGAGCTTGATTTTATTGTTGCGTGCTTCAAGCGTGAAGATGTCCGCGGGTTCGGTGACCCACTCATTTTCATAGAACAGGGCGATCTGCTTCTCGCCCAGCCCTTCGATATCGAAGGCGCGGCGCGACACGAAATGGCGCAGGTGCTCCATGCGCTGGTGCGGGCAGGCAAACTCCCCGCTGCAGCGTGCGACGGCGCCCTCTTCGCCAGTCGCCGTGACGTCACGTACCACCGGTGTATGCAGCGAGCACGGACACTTGGTCGGAAAGTGAAATGGCTTGGCGTCGTGCGGGCGCTTCTCCTCGATCACCCCCAGCACTTGCGGAATCACATCACCCGCTCGCTGCACCGTGACGGTGTCGCCGATGCGCACATCGAGCCGCGCGATCTCATCGGCGTTGTGCAAGGTCGCGTTCTGCACCACGACGCCGCCGACCGTGACCGGCTCGAGCTTGGCAACCGGCGTCAGGGCGCCGGTGCGGCCGACCTGGATTTCAATATCGCGCACGACGGTGGTTGCCTTCTCGGCCGGGAACTTGTGCGCCACCGCCCAGCGTGGCGTGCGCGACACGAAGCCCAGGCGCTCCTGCCAATCGAGGCGATCGACCTTGTAGACGACGCCGTCGATATCGTAGTCGAGCGCGCCGCGCTTGAGCTCAATTTCATGATGAAAGGCGAGCAGTTCTTCCACCGAGCCACACCGCTTCATCAACGGATTGGTCTTGAATCCAGCGCGGGCGAACCAGTCGAGCATGCCAGACTGGGTCTCCGCCGGCAGCTCGCTCATCTCACCCCACGCATAGGCGAAAAACCCAAGCGGACGCGACGCCGTGATTGATGGGTCGAGCTGGCGCAGCGACCCCGCCGCCGAATTACGCGGATTGGCAAAGACCTGTTTGTCCGCCGCCTTCTGCCGTTCGTTCAATTTGAGGAAAGCGGATTTGGTCATATAGACCTCACCGCGAATGTCGCAGCGTGCCGGAACGCGCCTGCCCTCAAGTTGCTTTGGAATGTCCTCCAACGTCTTGACGTTGGCGGTCACGTCCTCGCCCTCAAGGCCGTCACCACGCGTCGCGCCACTCACCAGTTCGCCATCCTGGTAACGGAGCGACAAGGACAGCCCATCGATCTTCGGTTCCGCCGTGAAGGCGATCGGCTCGTCGGCTGCGAGCCGCAGGAACCGCCGAATGCGATCGACGAAATCGGTCACGTCCTGTTCGCTAAACGCATTGTCGAGCGAGAGCATCGGCACGGCGTGCCGCAGCTTGGCGAACCCGCGCGCTGGCTTGGCGCCGACCCGCGCCGACGGTGAGTCCGGACGCACCAACGCAGGAAATCGCGCCTCGATCTCATTGTTGCGGATGCGCAAGGCATCGTAGTCCGCGTCCGAGACCGTGGGCGCGTCGTGCTGATAGTAGCGCTCGTCATGCTCGGCGATCTCCTGCGCCAAGCGTTTGAGCTCGGCCTTGGCCTGTGCTTGCGTCAGGTCTTCGACCGCGATGGTGTGTCCGGCTTTAGTTTTCATGAACCAACAACAATCATCCGCTCGCCCGCATCAATCGTTCGGCTGCGGCGCGCGCCTCGGCGGTGATTTCCGCGCCCGCCAGCATCCGGGCAATCTCCTCGCGGCGGCGTTCCGCCGCAAGCTCGGTAACGCGGGTCGCGACGCGCTTGCCTTTGTCGAGCGCGTCCTTACTGATCAGATAGTGATGCTGGGCGCGGGCCGCGACCTGCGGGGCGTGGGTGACGGCAAGAACCTGGACCTCGCGGCCAAGGCGCGCAAGCCGCAGCCCGATCGCATCCGCAACCGCGCCACCAACGCCGGTATCCACCTCATCGAACACCAGCGTTGGCGCTGAGCCACGATCGGCCAGCACGACCTTGAGGGCGAGCAGGAAACGGGCGAGCTCACCGCCGGAGGCGACCTTCATCAATGGTCCAGGTCGCGTCCCTGGATTGGTCTGCACCCAAAACTCGATGCGATCGGTGCCGGTGGGTCCGGGCTCGGCGCTCTCGATATTGGTGGAGAACTTCGCCCGTTCGAGCCGCAGCGGCGCAAGCTCGGCGTTTACGGCTTTGTCGAGACGCGTGGCGCTGCGGCGGCGCGCTTGCGCCAGGGCAGCGGCTGCCGCGTCGAATCGCGCATCGGCTAGCCGCGCCTCCTCGGTGAGCTTCGCCAGGCGCTGGGCGCCCGCATCGATCAACTCCAGATCCGCCGCAAAGCGGGCGCCGAGCGCGGCAAGCCGGTCGATCGGAACATTGTATTTGCGGCTCGCAGCCCGCAAAGCGAACAGCCTCTCCTCGATTCGCTCGAGCTCGGCCGGATCATGATCGGCGGAGGCGAGCGCGCGTTGCAGATGGGTCCGCGCGTCCTCGAGTGCGTTGAGCGCAACGTCGAAGGCCTGTACGGCGGGGCCGATGAGTTCCGGCGCCTGGCCCTGGCGACGCTCCAGGCGGCGCACGGCCGCAGCAAGTGTTGGAACCGGCGAAGCGGGACCGGCGACCGCGTCGAACGCATCACGCAGATCGGCCGCGACCTTCTCGCCCTGCATCATGCTGGTGCGGCGTTCCGCGAGCGCCGTTTCCTCGCCAGCTTCCGGCGCAAGCTTCCTGAGCTCATCAACCGAGTGGCGCAGGAACTCGGCTTCGCGTTGCGCCCGCTCAACCTCGCGCTGATGCTCGGCCACCGCGATCTCTGCGGTGCGCCGGGCCTGCCACAAGCGGCCGATCTCGTCTGCTTGTCGCTCAAGCCCGCCAAACGCGTCGAGCAAGCGCCGGTGCGCGGCCGGATCAACAAGGGCGCGCTCGTCGTGTTGTCCGTGAATCTCGACCAGCACGCCGCCAAGATTTTTCAACACCTGCACGCCCACGGGTTGATCGTTGACGAAGGCCCGTGTGCGGCCGTCGGCAAGCTGCACCCGCCGCAAGATCAGCTCGTCCTCGTGTGGAATATCGTTGTCACGCAGCAGTGCCAGTGCCGGATGGTCGGTCGCGATATCGAACGCCGCCGTCACCTGTCCCTGCTCGGCACCGGCACGAACCAGCCCGGCATCGCCGCGCGCGCCCAGCGCCAACGCGAATGCATCCAGCAGGATCGACTTGCCCGCACCGGTCTCGCCGGTGAGCACCGACAGGCCGGAGGCAAAATCGATATCAAGGCGATCGATCAGGACGATGTCGCGGATCGAGAGCCGGGTCAGCATCGCCTGCCCTCACGGTCATCACCACGAAGGCTTTGTTTTAGAGGAGTTGGCGATTCGCACAACGGGGCGCGCGCTATTGGCGCCGACGCGTCACCGTTGTGACAGCGTTCCCAAGCCCACTTTCTTGAAGGCTTGAGAGAGCCAGCCGTCGCTTTCCTTCGGCTCGAGGCCGCCGGATTTCACGAGGTCATAGGCTTCCTTGTACCACTTGCTGTCCGGGAAGTTGTGCCCCAGCACGGCGGCCGCGGTCTGTGCTTCCTGCACAATGCCGAGCGTCATGTAGCATTCGGTCAAGCGAAGCAGCGCTTCTTCGACATGGCGGGTCGTCTGATATTGAGTAACCACCACCTTGAAGCGATTGATCGCGCCGATGAAGTCCTTCTGCCGCATCAGGTAGCGCCCGGTCTCCATCTCCTTGGCGGCGAGCTGGTCCCGCGCCATTTCAATTTTCTTCCGCGCATCGGACGCGTATTCGCTGCTCGGATATTTTCGGTTGAGCTCGTCCAGCGCCTGAATCGCCTTCTCGGTGCGGCTCTGGTCGCGGCTCACGTCCGGGATCTGGTCGAAGTACGAGGCGCCGATCAGATACTGCGCGTATGGCGCCTCGGCACTGCCGGGATGCAGGCTGATGTAACGTTTGGCCGAGGCGATGCAGTCATCGTACTGGCGCGCCTCGTAATAGGCGAAAGCCGACATGATCAGCGATTTGCGCGCCCAATCCGAATACGGATGCTGGCGGTCGACCTCTTCGAACTTCTTCGCGGCTTCCTTGTAGTCCTTCTTCTCATTCAGCAGGAACACCGCCTGGTTATAGAGCTGGTCCGCCGGGACATCGACGGTTGGCTCCTCCTTCGCGGCGAATATGTTGAATTTGTCGAGATCCAACCCGCTGCAGGCGCCGAGCGAGGCCAGCGCGCAGAGGATGACGAGCGCGCGCGTTGTCGCGCGGCCACACGTCCGAACTCGATTTGCAGAACCCCCGAACCCCATCCCGCCCCTCGGGCTTGCCGCCATCACGCAAGAGCGCAACAGCCGCGATTACGCGACCCACCATCTACCGGGATAGGCTGACATTCAGCCCGGAATGTGGCGGCTACGGCAGCTGGTTAATGGATCAGGATACGTCCGGCGCGTAGGCGGGCGCCGGCGTTGCCACCTCGGCATGGCCACGCACGCGCCGCGGCGGTGCGACGACCGGAGCGGTGGCTTCCACCACGGCCCATGCGGTCGGATCTGCCATGAGGGCTGAGAGAATCGCGTGGTTCAGCGTGTGACCGCCGCGCACCGAGCGATACGTTGCCAGCAACGGCAGGCCGGCGAGCGCGAGATCGCCCACCGCGTCCATCGCCTTATGGCGCACGAACTCATCGGGGTAGCGCAAACCGTCGGCATTGAGCACACGCGTCTCGCTGACCACCAGCGTGTTCTCGAAGCTCGCGCCCAGCGCGTAGCCCTGATTCCACAGCTTGGCGACGTCGCGCATGAAACCGAAGGTGCGCGCGCGGGCAAGCTCGCGGCGGAAGTTCGTGGGGGAGACGTCAAGCGCGCAGCGCTGGCGCCCGATCAGCGGGTGATCGAACTCGATGTCGATCTCGAGACGCAGGCCGCGGCTGTTGGGCAGAATCTCAGCGACCGATCGCCCCTGCGTGACGCGCACCGGCTTGAGGACCTTCAGGAAGCGGCGCGGCGCCTCCAGCGAGCGGACCCCCGCGTGGTCGATCGCCGCGACAAAAGCCTCGGCGCTACCGTCCATGATCGGAACTTCAGGGCCGTCGACCTCAACCACCGCGTTGTCCACACCGAGCCCAGCGAGAGCCGCGAGCACGTGTTCGGCCGTGGCACAGAGAGGGCCGTCACCATCACCCAAAACCGTGGCGAATTCGGTCGCCGTAACAGCGCGCACATCGGCGCGAATCTCGCAGTCCGCGCGGCCGGGCAAGCCCGTGCGCAGGAACACGATTCCCGTACCGGCATCCGCTGGATGCAAGGTCAGAGTGACCGGCGATCCTGAGTGAACCCCAATTCCCGATACCGACGCTTCGTCACAAAGCGTGGTCTGCTTCCCCGCCTTCATACCCCTTCCCCCAATTGCATCCCGCGCCAGAAGCGCTCACCGTGGAGCTTTGCAGCTGCGAGATTTACCCCCGACAATGCATCGCCCCAGATGTCCGTCGCCATTTTGCCAAGATGCCCGGAACCCACCCGTAACACCCGGCAGAGCATATCCCCAAGCGAAGAACCCCTTTGCGGTTGAAACCTTAGTCGGACTTCGGCGGTGCACCAACTCACGCTTTCTTACCGACTGTTACCTTCAAACTGGCCCAGTTCGACCCGGATGTCGCCATGGGCAAGTCGGAAGCATTGACGGGGGAGCCTGATTTCGCCACGCGACGGCCTCGTAATGGCCTCTAGGGGGCAAAATCATGCCATTGAAAGGATTAACTTTTCCTAGCAATCCAGGACTCGCGCGCGGAGTTATTGGGTAATCGGGCCTAGCGCTGGCCCATCTGCCGGAAGGCGCGGCGAGATAGCGGCCGCTCCCGCGATCCGTCACATCAAATTATGTGACGAGGATGCAACAAGTGGCTTGGAACGGCTCGCAAGGTTGCTTTTGCCCTAAAAATCGAGCGCCGCAGCCGCCCGGAAGGGCGTGCTGCGGCGCGAAAATATCACCTTGATTCGCTTTGTTTAATTCGCCTGGCGTCGCAGGAACGCCGGGATGTCAAGCTGATCGTCGGCCGATTGCGGTGGGGGCGACCGGTCGAAATCGAGCCCGAGACTCGGCGTACGCTTAGCGAATTCCGACACCTGCTCAGGCGGATTGGCTTCGGGCAACCGCTGTACGGGGCGGGGCCGTTCCGGCATCGGCACCGCGCGCGGCGGCGCGGGCTCGCGTTGCTGCTGCGGCTCCTCTTCGGCCTCCTTGCGGCCGAGACCGACAGAAGCCAGCCGCTGCAGCAGCGACATGCGTGGTTTTTCCAACGGATCTTCTGCCGCTTCGGTGCGCTCGCGTGCGCGCAGCTGATTCTGCGCCGGGATTGGCAGCTCGTCGATCCGCGGCATGCGCGGCCGGCTTTGCGGACGCTCCGGCTGCGGCGGAATAAAGTTCTTGGGCGGCGGAGGCGGCTCGGCCGGCGTCTCCTGCGCGGCCGTCTCCACAAACAATGATGGTTTGGGCGGAATCGGCCGAATCGTGAGGTCATCGCCGCCTACGCGCGGCATCAAGGCTGCCGCGACTGCTGCCGTGGCCTGGGCCTGAATTGCGGCGGGGCTCGGCCGTGGCTGCGGGGCCGCATTGGGCGGCGCGCCCGCGGTCGTTGGAGCCGGCGCAGCAGGACGTGCCTCCTGATTGGCGCGCGGCACCTCGGCGCGGATGCGCTGGGTCGCCTCGGCAATACGCGCTTCCTGCGGTGCTGCTGAGCGCGGCGCAACCGCTGCATCGACCCCGGTCGCCACGACGGACACGCGGATGATGCCTTCGAGGCTCTGGTCGAAGGTTGCGCCGACGATGATGTTGGCTTCCTGATCGACCTCCTCGCGGATCCGGGTCGCCGCCTCGTCGACTTCGTAGAGCGTCAAATCGTTGCCGCCCGTGATCGAGATCAGCAGGCCCTTGGCGCCGCGCATCGACACGTCATCGATCAGCGGATTGGAGATCGCCGCCTCCGCGGCACGCAGCGCGCGCTTCTCGCCGGAGGCTTCGCCGGTCCCCATCATGGCCTTGCCCATCTCGCGCATCACCGCACGGACGTCGGCGAAGTCGAGGTTGATCAGGCCTTCTTTGACCATCAGGTCGGTGATGCAGGCAACGCCCGAGTAGAGCACCTGGTCCGCCATCGCGAAGGCGTCCGCAAACGTGGTCTTTTCGTTGGCGACCCGGAACAGGTTCTGGTTCGGGATGATGATGAGTGTATCGACGGCCTTCTGCAGCTCGCCAATGCCGGCTTCAGCGACGCGCATGCGTCGCTGTCCCTCGAAATGGAACGGCTTGGTCACCACCCCGACGGTGAGGATGCCAAGAACGCCCGCTGCCTTGGCAATGACCGGCGCCGCGCCCGTCCCAGTGCCACCGCCCATGCCGGCGGTGACGAACACCATGTGGGCGCCCGTCAGGTGATCGCGGATTTCATCGATCACCTCCTCCGCAGCTGCACGCCCGACCTCGGGGTGGGAGCCGGCGCCCAGACCTTCGGTTGCCCCCACGCCCATCTGGATGATGCGCTCGGCCTTGGCGCTGGTCAGCGCCTGGGCATCTGTATTGGCGATGACAAAATCGACGCCTTGCAGCCCCGCCGTGATCATGTTGTTGACCGCGTTGCCACCGGCGCCACCAACCCCGAACACGGTGATGCGCGGCTTCAATTCCCGGATGTCAGGGATCTTCAAGTTGATGCTCATGGGTGCCTCTTGTTGGGGCGGGCCCTGCCGCCGGTTGTCGCCGGTCCGCCACCGGCGCTCAGGATGTTGGAATGAGTGGTTCGCCGCATCAGAAACTCTCCCGCAGCCAGCGTCCGACGCGGGCCACGTAGCCGCCGCTCGGCGCCCGCTGCTGACGTATCGTGTGCCGGGCTTCGAAATGTTCGAGATGTGCCGCCTGCGGGTAGACCAGGAGCCCGGCCGCGGCGGCAAACGCCGGCCCTTTGGCAGCGTCCGGCATGCCGGCGATGCCCAATGGACGGCCGAGCGAGACCGGACGCCCAAGCACGCGGCCGGCGAGGTCGGCGAGGCCGGTCAACAGGCTCCCGCCGCCGGTGAGGACGATGCGCCCGCGTGGCTCCGCCGAGAACGGCGAGGTGGCGAGGCGATCACGCACCATCTCGAGAATTTCCTCAACGCGCGGCCGGATGATGTTGGTCAGCATGGCGCGCGAGACCGAGCCGGGCGCATCTTCGCCCCGGATCGCCGGCAACGCGATCAAGTCGCGGTCGTCGGATCCCCCGGCCATCACGCTACCGTAGAGCGTCTTGATGCGCTCGGCGCTCTGCAGCCCGATCGACAATCCCCGCGCCAGATCCATGGTCACGTGATTGCCGCCGAGCGCGAAACCGTCCGCATGTACGAAACGGCCGTCGCCGAACACCGCAAGCGTCGTCGTGCCGGCGCCGAAGTCGATCACCGCGGCGCCGACATCGGCTTCGTCATCGGCGAGCGTTGAAAGTCCGGACGCGTACGCACTCGCCACCATGGCCTCGATGTCGAGATGGCAGCGTTCGATCACGAGCATGAGATTGCGGCACGCGCCGAGGTCCGCAGTGGCGAGGTGCATGTCAAGCCCGAAGCGGCGCGCCAGCATGCCGCGCGGCTCGCGCACGCCATTCGTGCCGTCGAGCGAAAATCCGATCGGCAAGGCATGCAGCAGCACGCGACCTTCGGAAGCGGCACTGCGATAGCCGGCCTGGAGCGCACGGGCGATGTCGTGATCGCTGACGCTTGCACCCTGCACGTCGATCTCAGCGGCGAGCCGCTCACTGCCGATGCGCCCCGCAGATAGCGAGAGCACGATGCCATCGACCTGAACCTTGGCGGAGCGTTCGGCGAGCGCAATCGCGTTGCGCACCGCGACCTCAGCCTCGGCGAGATCGACGACCGCACCACCCTTGATCCCTTGCGAGATGGCGTGGCTGAATCCCAACACCTCGATCGCGTGGCTGCGCCGGCGCAACGCCTCGCCCTGTGCGTTCGGCCGCAATCGCGCGATCAGACAGGTGATCTTGCTGGTGCCGACATCGAGCGCCACGACCACGGCCGTGCGGCGCGGCGAAACAGGCTTCATCTTCGGCGTGAGCCCGTAATTGAGGCTGTTCATACAGCGCCCCCGTGATGACCCTTGGCGCGCTCCTTGAGCTCGGCATCGCGGGCCTGCGCGGCGGCATCGCTGAGCCGCACCGTCACCCGATCGGGAAGTCGGAGATCGATGGCGACGAGGTCACGCGACATGAGCTTCTTGTCGTGGTCGAGGGTGATCAGCGCGGCGAGCGCCTGGTCGACACCGGACTCCGGCAAGCGCACATCGATTCCGTTCTTGAGCCGCAGGTTCCACCGTCGCTCCGCAATCAGCACGGCGGCGAGCACGTTGTCGCGAACCTCGGGATAACGGTCGAGGGCTTCGAGGAACGCCTTCGCTTGTTTTTCTGCACCGCGCCCGACGACAAACGGTAGCGACATGTAGGGGCGCGACACAAACGGCTCGAGCACAGTGCCGTCCGTGCCGATGACATTGACCCGGCCGTTGGCCTGCCAGAGCGCAAAGGCTTCGCGCTCCGTCAGCGTGATCTGCAGCCGGTCGGGATAAAGCTTCTGGATCGTAGCGTCAGAGATCCACGGATCGGCGAGCAGACGCGTGCGTGCTGTGCCGACATCGAAGAACACCAGGGCAGTGTTGCCGGTCACCCCCGCGCGCGCCAATACTTCCTCGCGATTGAGATGTTTGTTGCCGGACAGCGCCACCTCGGTGATGCGAAGCCCGACCACGTTGGCGAGCGCATCGCGCGTATCCTGCCAGGCCGCGACGACCGTATCGACGTGATCACCTTTGACGACTCCGTAGGCGACCGCGCCGAGGATGATCAGCAGCGAGAGGACGACGCCGCCGCCGCGCGTCAGCCTGCAATATTTGATGAGAAACGTTTGGCGCTCGATCCAGCGATCGAGGCCGCTCGCAGAACGCACCCGCGCTCGCACCGGCACCAGGGCGCGGCTGGTCGAGACCACCGGAGCACGGCGGGGCTCAACCCGGATCGCCTCTGATTCGGCACCGGTCAGCGATTGAGCGACGCGTCCTCGACCATCCATCGCACCAGCTCTTCAAACGTGATTCCCGCGTAAGCCGCGAGCTCGGGCACCAACGACGTTTCGGTCATGCCTGGTTGCGTGTTGACTTCGAGGCAGAACAGCCCCTGAGCCCCCGCACGTTCGTCGTAACGGAAATCCGTTCGACTTACGCCCCTACACCCGAGCGCCTGATGCGCCTGA
>JAFAXD010000560.1 GCA_019241285.1 Xanthobacteraceae bacterium
TCCGCGCGGCATGCCGGACGAATTGCGCCGGCGCATTGCTGGCGACGTGCTCGCCGCCGCCGCGGATCCGGTGATTCCTGAGCGGATCGCCTCCATAGGCCAGATCATGCAACTCGCCGGGCCGGCGGAGTTCGCGGCCGCCATCGATGAGCAGCGCGCCACGCTGGCGGCAATCGCCAAATCGTTGGGACTCAAGCCGGCCCAATAAATGGGGGCCATCGCGTTCTTCCGCAATCATGAGATCCGCGTTTGGACCGACGTGCACGGCCTGGCATGGCGCTCTTTCTCGGGCCTGCGACCCCCAGAATCCAACCCTCGACGTGCGCGACGGCGCGCTCGGCCGGGGTTAGATCCGGGTTGAGATAGGTGGCAAGCATTCCGTCCCGGTCGGCGCGCGCGAGCCAGGCGGCGATGCAGTAAGCGTCGTGCTGATCGGGCGTGCGATCCTCAGGCGGGAAGCCCTTGCGCCACAGCGACGGATAAACCTCGGCAATCGCCGAACGGCCGCCCGGGATATCCCAACCGTCGAACGGCCAGAAATGAACGCGTGACCCAAGCCGCTGGCGGATGAACCGCAGCCAGGGAAGCCCGGCATGGGTGGATTTCGCGACCGAGCCCGGCACGTCGAAGTGAAACACCGACTTGGCGCCGCCGGCATATTCCTCGCTCAGGCGCCGCCAGCGGGTGCTGCCGGTTCGCGCGGGGCCATTGCCCAGTTCACCCTCCCGCACGAAATCGACGTAGACAAAATCGCTGTCCGTCGGCCAATGGCGCTGGAAATCGTCGAGAAAGGCGGGCCAGTCGAGTTGCAGGCCATGCGTCTCGAAATAGCGCAGCGGAAATGAGAACCCGTGATCGATGCCGACGATCGTCGGCGCCCCCTCGGAGAGTTGCACTACCAGCCATTCGGCGATGCCTCGGCGGGTCCAATTCTTCCGTGGCGAAGATGGCGGTTGAACCTCCACAGGAGCTGAGTCGCTCTCGGTGAGATAGACGCGCAACCCCGCGAGGCGCGCGGTCGGCACCTCCGCACCTGAATAATCGATACCGATATATCGTTGGAAAACGGTCATTGGGGGGCTTTGCCGCTGCGGTTTAGGAGCAGGTCAGGAGCCTCACGGCCATACTTCTAGAGAACGCCAGCATACGTTTGTATAGCTGTCAATTCGGCTGCCCGTGGAAGATAACCAATTGACGCGATCTGAGTGTTCGGGTGGGTGCCGGATCGCCTGTTCGTGCCTGGATTCGAACCGTATGAACGAAGCACCCCGCGGTAAATGGTTTTTCCTGGTCGTATTGGCATCGTTCGTTACGTACTATGTGTACGCGATGTTTCAATTAGGACCGCTCTGATAAGGCGCGCCCCCGAGTTGGCCCCCAGAGCCGACAAATTCTACTATAATAAACGCAGCTCGATCACGACGCCGGCAGCTGATAGAGCTCGCCGTATTTCTTGCGCAGATAGGCCAGATACGGCGCCATGGTCATTGGACTTCCCGTCGACCGGGCGACGATCTCGTCCGGCTTGAGAGCTCGGCCGGGCCCATAAAGGTTGTCGGTGAGCCAACTGTGCAGTGTGCCGAATTGGCCGTTCGCAATCTCGGTTGGAATCTCCGGGTGCGCCTTTGTGGCCGCAGCAAAGAACTGCGCGCTCAGGATGTTTCCGATCGTATAGCTCTGAAACGCGCCGCCGATATTTCCTGCATACCAGTGCACGTCTTGCAGGCAGCCGTCCCGATCATCAGGAGGTGCGATGCCGAGATCAGCCTCCATGCCGGCCCGCCAGGCTTCAGGAAGGTCCACAACGCGGAGCCGTCCTTCGAGAAGCCCAACCTCCAGGTCGAACCGCAGCATAATGTGAAGGTTATAGGTCACCTCGTCGGCGTCGGTACGGATGAGTGACGGCTCGACCTTGTTGATCGCTCGATAAAACATATCAAGCGGAACCGCCCCGAGCTGATCAGCAAACAATTGTTGAAGGGTCGGGTAGTAATGCTCCCAGAACGGCCGGCTGCGCGCGACGACGTTCTCCCACAACCGAGACTGGCTCTCGTGGACGCCCGAGGAGACGCCGCTCCCGAGCGGGGTCCCTTCATAGGCGGCGTTCACGCCTTGCTCGTACATGGCGTGTCCGGCCTCATGCAGGGTTGAGAACAGGGCGTCGCGGATATCGTTCTCGCGCACCCGGGTGGTGATCCGCACGTCGCCCGAGGCAAACTTGGTGCAGAACGGATGGCGCGTCTTGTCGAGCCGTCCGCGTTCGAGATCGTAGCCCATCTGCGCGGCGATCTTCAGGCCAAAGCCGAGTTGCGCTTCTTCGTCGAACGGGCGATCGAGCCAGGCGTCGGCCGCTGACGGCTGCTCGGAGATCGCCCGCACCATCGGAACGAGCGCGTGCCGCAACTCTGTGAAAATGAGTCGGATCGTGGCGGTCGTGACCCCCTCGTCGGCGTCGTCGATCATCGGAGCGGCGATGTGGTCGAACGGCGCGAAGAACGAAGCGTATTCCCGGCTCAACTCGAGCGTCTTTTCCAGGAAAGGAACGATCGCGGCGAAGTCGTTCGCCGGCCGGGCGCGGCACCAGGCATTGTACGAGGCCGACGCATGGGCGTTGGCGCGCGCGACGTATTCGGCCGGGACCCGGATCGCTTTTTCGAAATCGCGCCGCGTCACGCGGAGCAGATTGGCATCGTCGGCCGAGAGATTGCCGGCGGACTGCTCCAAACGATCCAGCAGTCTTCCGAGTGCCGGGTCGGTTAAGCGCTCGTGCGCAAGGCGTCGCAGGATCGCGACTTGCCGGCCGCGCGCTGCAGCGCCGCCCGCCGGCATGTAGGTGGCCTCGTCCCAGGTCAGCACCGAGCTCGCGGCGTTGAGGTCGTAGATCTCGGCCAGCCGGTGCTTCAGATCTGCGATAATGGCGGCGGATGGACGCGGTTTGGTGCCGCCAGCGAGGTCAGACGGTTTGCTCATGAAATCCTACTGGCGCAAGAAATAGGTGCGATAAAGCTGGTCGCGGAAGCTCTGGCTGGCGGCGAGCGCGGCCTCGAAATCGGTCTTGCCGAGTACGTAGGTATCGACCGGCTTTTGGGCGATGACGGTGGCATTGCGCGGCTCGCCGCTGATCAGCGCGACCTCACCGAAGAAGTCGCCCGGCCCCAGCCGCGCGACTTCACGATCAGCGCGGATGACATCCACTTCTCCGTCGGAGACCAGGAAGAACTCCTCTCCGGCATCGCCCTTACTGATGATCGTCGCGCCGGCGTCGTAGTGGCGCTTCGACATCTTTTCCGCAACATCGGTGAGCTGGCGCGGCGTCAATGTCTTGAACAACTCGATCGGCCGCAGGAACTCGCAGATGCGCAGCGCATCGTGCAGGACCACATCGGACATGATGCGGCCGTCGACCATGTGCACGAGGCGATCCGCAGAGTCGATGATGCGGTGATCATGCGTCACCATCATGACCGCCGCGCCGTACTCCATCGTGGTCTGCTTGAGCAACCTGATGACATTCATCGTCGCATCGCGGTCGAGCGCCGCGGTGGGCTCGTCGGCAAGAACGAGTCGCGGGCGATTGACCAGGGCACGGCCGATTGCGACCCGCTGCCGCTCGCCGCCCGAGAGAAATCTCGGTTTGTAGTCGATCCGATGGCCGAGCCCGAGACGCTCCAAGATGCCACTGCCACGTTGCCGTATTTCGTCCTTCGATGCATCTCCGAGCTGCGCCGCCATCTTGACGTTCTCGTAAGCGGACAGCGCATCGAACAAATTGTGCATCTGGAAGATGAAGCCGATGTCGCGCCGCACCTCGACGAGGTCGCCGGCGCCAAGTCGCGACAAGTCGCGGCCGAGCACTTCGACTTTTCCCTCGTGCACCGTGCGCAGCGCTCCAATCAAACTCAGCAACGTTGTCTTGCCTGCTCCCGACGGGCCGGTCATGACGACAAGCTGCCCAGCCGGGATTTCGATGTGGTTGTTGAAGAGAACCTGGTTGCGCGCTTCCCCTTCACCATAATAGTGGTTAAGTCCCTCGACCCGGACCACCGGTTCGCCAACGCGCTTGGGCGCGAGGGCGGGCGCCTCGGTCCGCTCGGCGACGAGCGCGGCGCGCATCAAAACACCTCTGCGGGATCGGCTCTGATCACGCGGCCGACCACGATCGCCGCCGAGATGAGGCACATCCCCAAAGTCAGTCCGAGGCTTACCAACACAATTTGCACCGTCATATGCATGGGCAGCAACGCCACCTGACCAATGATGCGATAGAGCAGGATGCTCACCAGGAATGCCGGGATCCACCCGGCCAGAGCATTGAAGGCCGCTTGTTCGAGCACGACCCGCAAGAGATACCCGGTTCGATAGCCGATCGCCTTCAATGTCGCATATTGCGGCAGCTGGTCGGCAAGATCGGTGTAGGTGACTTGATACGAAATCAGCATCCCGACCACAAATCCGACAATGGTCCCCATCGCGAAAATCGGCCCGGCCGATGATACCGCGGCCTGGAACTTGCGCTCGAATTCGATGAGTTCCGGCTTTGTGAATACCGCGACCGTCGCAGGCAGTGCCTTCCTTAAAGCTTGCTGAACAGCCGTGACATCCTGGCCGGGCGCAACCTTTATCACGCCGACATCGACGCCTGGGGCGGCACCGTGAAGCAGGTTCGCAAAGGTGCGATCGTTCATGATGACGGTGCCGTCGCTGACAAAATCGGGCCCCAACGAAAAGCTCCCTGCGATTTTGACCTTGACGCCATTGATCTCAGCTTCGGTGGCAGCCGTGTCCATGCCGAGAAACCGCCGGGCGCGCCGGTCCACCAACACCGTGCTTGCCTCCTTCAGTTTCTCCCGGTTGGCGTTGACATCCGAAAACAACAAGACCGGTTCGTCGGGATTGAAACCAAAGGCGCGGACCAAAAAGACTTTTCCATCGGTGGGATGCTTCCAAAAAAAATCGAACCAGTCCGCATAGAGGGCTCTTGCGCTCGCGACCCCGCTCACCTTGCGCGCGGTGTCGAGGTCGGCGGCCGGGAAGGGGTCCCGCGTCGCAAACTGATATTTGTGCACGCTCTGAATGAGAATATCGCCGTCGAGCCCGCGGATCACGGCAAGCGTACTGTCGAAGAAAGCCTGCTCAAAGCCGAGCTGCATCAGCATCAGCAGTACGGCAAAGCCGATTCCAGCTGCGGAGCGAAACAGCCGCTGCTTATTGGCGACAAGGTTGCGCCAGGCGAGCGGCACCGCGCGTGGCTGAGCCCGGGCGAAGAGGCCGGACAGCGGGTGACGCAGGGGAGAAGGTACGATCGACAGAACCCGCTCCTCTCAAAACACGTCGGCAGGATCGGCGCGCCGCAGAACCCGCACCGACAGCAGGGCGGAAACCACCGCCATACCGAGCGCTGCCGCGAAGACAGCGAGAAGGCGCATGTCGCTCATCATCACAGGCAGCAAGGTTTGTTGCCGGATCAACGAGTACAAACCCAATGCGGCGGCCACGGCGGGAATAAAGCCGGCAATGACGATCAGGAGTGACATCGTGCTGACAGTCGCGGCCAGTGCGCGGTCGCGATAGCCGATCGCCTTCAGGGTGGCGAATTGCGGCAATTGCCGGCCGACCTGGGTGGATACGATCTGGTACACGATCATCACTCCCACCACGAGAGAGATCAGCAGCCCCGATCCGAAGATGATTCCGACCGAGGTGCGCGTCGTCCAATAAGCGGTTTCTTGTGCCTCGAGTTCCTGACGCGTAAAGACCTTCGTGCCGGTTCCGGCCAGTTTCTGCAAGTCGCTCGCCGCACGTGCGGGGTCCACTCCCGCTTTAAGCCTGATCGCGCCGAGGTTGACGATGGCAGAGCCGCGTTGCGGAAACAGCCGCGCAAAATTCGCAGTGCTGGTCAGAGCGACGCCCAGCCCCATGAAGCCCGTTCCCAGCTCGTATTGCCCACCGATCGTCACCTTGCGATCGCCGATCTCGACGACGCGCCCCGTTTCGAGGGGGCCGAACATTGGCCGAGTCGCGCTGTCGACCAGCACCGTGTCGACCCGATCGAGCACGGCGCTCTGCCGATTGATGCTGTCGGGAATGAAAACATCGCTCGCGGGATCGAAGCCGATCACAAAAATGTCCGGCCGCAGATCCCCTTCGCCACTCTTCCATTTGGCAAATCCGAAATAGATCGGCGTTGCCCCCGCCACGTCCGGAGAGCTGCGCACCCGATCGAGCACACTGAGCGGAAATACGCCCGGTTGCGCTTGATATTCGTATTGGTCTGAGGTCAGCAGCAGATCGAACCGCATATTGTCATACAGCAGCAGGCCGCCGCGCGGCACGGCATAGAAGAAGCCGAGTTCAACAAAGACGAGCAGAATCGCCATGAAGATACCGA
>JAFAXD010000588.1 GCA_019241285.1 Xanthobacteraceae bacterium
GAGCACGGCGCCGGCCTTCGTCAGATCCGCCTCATAGCGCAGCACCTTGAAGAGATCCGAGGAGGCCTGCATGTGCTCGGCCGCCGAGCCGGCAGCCGCAGTCTCCAGGTCGCGCGCGCCAAGCTCCTTGGTGACGCGGCGCAGATAACCGGCCGCACCGGCGCGGCCGAGCACGCCGTGGTTTGGAATGTTGCCGCGCGCGAACAGCGGAATTGGATCGCCGTTCGGACTGAACGTATCCTTGACCTTGCCGGCCTTGATCAATGCAGCAAACGCCGCCATGCCAGGCGCGCCGGTTTCGAAGCGCGGGATCTGCCATTGATTGCCAAACAAAGCATACGGCTTTGGATATTCGCCGGACAAAATTTTCAGGTTGCGGCGAAAGGAATGACGGATCGATTTTGCGATGTCCCAGTCGGGATCGCGCTCTGGCTCGACCCACACCATGAGGTAGGGACCATAGCCGTCATGCAGACTCCATTCGCCGCCGAACGGATGGTGATGTTCCCAAGGCTCATAACCGCTGGGACCACGTTGCGATGATTGCTCCCAGGCGGTGCGGAAGACATCGATCGGCGCCTCATAGCGCGCGTGCGGCATCACGTCGTTCGGTTCGAAGATCGTGACGGTGCCGCGGTCGAGATCGTAGCCGGCGATCACCACGTGATGGCCAAACCCGGTTTTGCCCATGGTGTCGTGCTGGAACTTCAGCCGCGGCGAGCTCTTGGCGCCGGAGGGCAGCAGCAGCGAATAGTGCAAGCCAACCTGCACGGGAATGCCGCGGTCGACGAGGCTGCATAGCTTCGCGAATGCCTCCTCGAAGCCACCTTCATGGTCCTGTTCCCAGTAGCCCCGATAGCCGAGTGCGCGCGGCGTGTACTCCCAGATCTCGTGAAAGGCGCCGGCGCCGCCATTGAAGGCGGGTGCGCCCCATACCGGCGACCAGCGGAACGAGAATCCATCACCCGAGGTGCCGTCAGCAAACAGCACATCGCTTTCGCCGTGCAGGCGGAACATGCCGAGCAATCCGGTGAAATAGCAGCGGCCGGAATTGCCGTTCTCCGGATAGCCCTTGGGCCCCATCCAGGTCATCGAGTAGTAGGCTTGATCATACGGCTTGACCACAGACATCGGCGACGTCCTCGTCGAAGTTGTTGAAATTCAGATCAGCGGGTTCATAGCCTTCTTGCGCAGCTCGCGCTCATCAATTCCAAACACGTCGGCAAGCCAATCCGCCATTAATTCCTGACCGATGGTCGGATTGTCATGCTGGCAATGATCCGCGCCGGTTTCGTCCTCAGTCACGAAGCGAAGCGTAACATCGACGCCCTTTGACTTGGCGTAATCAGCAACTTTGCGCGCCGCCGCGACACCGAGCACGTCATGACCACCGTGAACAATGAGGTATGGGCATTTCATGTGATCGAGATGACCCTCGAGCACGAACGGCTTGGCCTTCTCCATCGCCTCTTTCATCGAGCCGGCGCCGAACACCGTCTTGATGTGGTCGGCAAGGCCGTGGTCTTCCCTTGCACCGGCCCACAGTTCCGGAATGGACCAGATCGCGCCATGCGAGATCGCAGCCGCCAAGCGATGCTCGTAACAGCCCGCGCGCGCCGCGTAATAGCCACCGAGCGAGGAGCCGCAGACCGCGATTTTCGCGGGATCGATATCGTTGCGCGTCAGCAGATAGTCGATGCACCTGCCGATTGGCACTTCGTAATCCGGCCGGGTCGGAATCCGGTGACGGCGCAGCGTTCCTCCCTGGCCGGGGCCGTCGATCATGAGGACCGAGATGCCGCGCTGGAGCGCGCCATGGGCCTGCATGAACCACATCTCGTCTTTGATGGAATCCAAGCCTCCCATGCAGATCAGGACCGGCTGCTTGCCGGTGTCGAACGGCGCCCGGACGAAATAAGCAAACAGCGTCTTGCCGTTCTCATACGGAATCTGCAGCACCTCACCGGCCGGCTTGAGATTCTGAATGAACTTGCGCGAGCATTCCTCCATGTCGGTGAACGCTTCGAGCCGGCGCGGATCGGAATATTCAAGCCAGAACTCGGTGTGGCGATAGTAGTTGGCCGCGCGCAGCCAACAGTTCATCGCGGTGCGCACATGGCCCTTGCCGAACTCCGCGTCACCGCGGGCCTGGTTGAAATCCGCAATCCGTTTCCATTCCCGGTGCCAGCTCTCCTTGTCACCGGGGATCATGCGACTGGCAGCGAGGAAACACTCGGAGACGGCGCCGCCGCCTTCCTGCGTTTCACCCAGCGCGCGGCGGAACTGATAGCTCATCCACGGAAATTTCGGCCAATGGTGCCAGCCGTAAGGCTGATACACGCCGTGCGTCACGTCCGTGACCTGATCGATCAGAAGCTCTTCCGCCATAACCGCCGCAACTCCCGTCGCCCTTGTTTGTCCCGCGCGTCCCCGCGCAGGTGGCGAACGCTAGCAGGTTCTGCTGCCTATTCAAGTCGCTTGAATTTTGCTCACTATTGCTTTCATATTGGGCAAGCGGCCTATGCGGGACCGCTGCAGATGCGGACGAGAGATGCTGAAAAAGACAAACCAAGCCGGCAGGGAAACGGTCGATCTGTCGCGCGGGCAAAACCACTACCTCGGCGCGAAGCTGCGGCACACGCGGATGACCAAGGGATTGCGGCTGCGCGACCTCGCCGAAAAGGCAGAGTGCTCCGAAAGCATGCTGTCGAAGATCGAGAACGGCCGCGCCGTTCCGTCGTTGAAGATCCTGTACCGCATCGCCGCAGCACTGGGACTGACGGTCGGGCAATTGTTCGACCAGCCGGCTGAACCGAATGGCCTCGTCTCGCGCGACGGCGAACGCCCCATCGTGCATGCGGACCCGCTGCGCAACGGCCCCGGACTGACGCTCGAGCGACTAATCCCCTATCATCAGTCCCATCTTCTCCAAGGCAGCATCCACAACATCGCGCCGGGCGGCAGCGGCGGAGGCCTCGTGTCTCACCAAGGCGAGGAAGTCGCCTATATTCTTGAGGGCGAAGTCGAGTTCATCGTCGGCGATGAGCACTTCATGCTGAAGCCCGGCGATTCCATCTGTTATCGATCGGAGCAGCCACATGGATATCGCAACTACGGCGATGGCCACGCAAAGCTGATCATCGTCAACACGCCGCCGAGTTTCTGAACAGCCTGGCAGCGGCACGACGCGTTGAGGTTAAAACAAAACACCAACCAAATACATCGTCATTGCGAGCGAAGCGAAGCAATCCAGGGGCCACAACACTGGGCTCTGGATTGCTTCGGCGCTGCGCGCCTCGCAATGACGAGTTTTGAAGACCTGCTCGAACTTGATTTTATCACTCGCCTATGCCGGCACTTGCGCGCGATACCAGTCGAGAATCTCAGCGCCTGTCCACATCACTACACCTTCGTGCCCGAGAATGTAGTCGTACAGCATCTCAAGATATTTGATCCGGTGCGGCACGCCCGTCAGGTAGGGATGAATGGAGATCGCCATGACGCGCGGCGCCTTGGCGCCGTCGAGATAAAGGCGGTCGAATTGATCGCGGCCACGGCGAAAGATCTCATCCGACGGCTGTTGCTGCACGGCGCTGATCACGACGTCGTTGATTTCGACCGTGTAGGGAACGGACACGATGTCACCATGGCGCGTCTTCAAGCTGACAGGCTGCTCGTCGAGTACCCAATCGGCGACATATTCGATGCCGGCCTCGGCCAAAAGGTCGAGCGTCTCGTCGGTCTCGGTCAGGCCCGGGCTTTCCCAACCGCGTGGCGGCTTGCCGGTAAATTTTTTGATCGCCGCAATCGTATCGGCGATCGCCGCCTTCTGGTCGTCGACCTTGTGCATCGGCTTCTGCACAAAACCATGGCCCATGAAATCCCAGCCGGCGTCGCGCGCGGCTTCGCACGCGTCGGGATAAAGCTCACAGACCGAACCGTTGAGCGCAAACGTAGCTTTCAGATTGCGGCTGCCGAGGACTTCAAGGAAACGCCAGTAGCCGACGCGCATCCCGTACTCGTGCCAGGCCCAGTTCGGAACGTCCGGCAGCAGCGGCTGGCCCATCGGCGGCGGCAGCACCGCGCGCGGCATTGCGCCGGCCGGGCTCCAGTTCTCGACATTGACGATGGTCCACACCGCCACCCGCGCATCATTGGGCAGTCTGAGCGCAGGCCGGCGATGGATCGGAACGTAGGGCAGCCGGTTGCGAACGCTGTTGCCGACCAATTCGGTCATCTGCTGCTCCTCACCCTACGCCGCGCTTCTGTTCGCAGCGGCGAAGATGCCGAGCTTCTGAATTTGACTGGTTTCGAGCACGAACCCGAATGCGGTCCTGATGCACAGCAAACCGGCTTCGTGCAGCGCCGGGCCATCCATGGTTTCAACGCAGTCCTTGACCACGATCACCGCGTAGTCGCGCACGTTGGCCGCCGTCGTCGTCGCGAGCACGCAGGAGTTGGTATTCACCCCGGTGATCAGCAGGGTGTTGATGCCATGCGCCCGCAGCGTGAAATCCAGGTCGGTGCCGAGGAAGCAGTCATAACGCTTCTTGGTGTCGACGACGAAATCGCGCTGCCGGTCGTACAATTCCGGAATGATCGCAACACCGGGCATGCCGGCGATGTTGTGGCGCAGGACGTTCTTGCGGGTGGCCTTGGGGTCCTCGGCGCGCGTGCGCCAGAACGGATTGCAGGCGATTTCCGCGACATCGCGATACTGCGTCAACAGATGGATGACCGGAATGTTGACGCTGCGCGCCCAATCGAACAGCCGTTTGTTGGCGGCGATCACCTGCCTCGCAACCTCCGGCGAGGTCGGCATGGTCGCCACATCCATATCGAGGTGACCGCGATGCAGATCGATTGCGACGATGGCAGCCTTGGGGTGATCGACGCCGAGATTCATGCTCATGCTTCCTTTGGATCATCGCGGGCGGCAATCTGCGCTACATTCCGCAGACGAGTCAAAAGGAATGTGTGCATTTTTGGCAGGCTCGCGAGCACCGATTGAACAATACTTGTTCAGTCGGCTAAAGAGAACACGTTCGACAACAAAATGAGAAAGGCAGGGCGCGATGTCGATGAGCAAACGTTTGCGTGGCGTGTTTGCGGCTGTTGCCACGGCCTCAACTGCCGATCATGAAATCGACTGCGCCCGCTCGATCGCGCTCGCGCGCCATCTGCTCAGCAACGGCTGCGATGGCTTGAACGTGTTGGGAACGACTGGCGAGGCGACGTCGTTTTCACTCGAACAGCGCCGGCGCTTGATGACGGCCTATGCGGATGCAGGACTGCCACTCGCGCGTTGCATGGTTGGTACCGGGGCCGCCGCCCTCGGCGATGCGGTCGCGCTGACACAACACGCCGCGGACCTCGGCTTTGCGGCGGCGCTGGTGCTGCCGCCGTTCTACTACAAGGGCGTGCCCGACGACGGTCTCGTCGCCTATATCGAAGCGATTTTATCGGCAACAGCCGGAAAGCCGATCCCGCTTTATCTCTATCATTTTCCGGCCCAGTCCGGCGTTCCTTGGCACCCCAAACTCGTACGCCGGCTGATCGAGACTTTCGGACAGCGTCTATCCGGACTGAAAGACTCCTCGGGCGACATGGCCTATGCCCGCGAGGTGGCCGCCATCTCGCCGGAGTTCAACGTCTTTCCATCCACCGAGGCTGTTCTGCTTGAGGCGCGCGCCGGCGCATTCGCCGGTTGCATTTCCGCCACCGCCAATCTCAACTCCGATCTGTGCGGTCGGGCTTGGCGCAACGGCGATAAGGCTGGTTACGAGAGCGCCGTTGCAATCCGCCAACTGTTTGACGGCAAAGCGCTGGTCCCCGGGATCAAGGCGGTGCTGGCCCACATTCACAAGGACGCGAACTGGAAGCGGCCCATGCCGCCGTTTGCGCCGTTTCCGGACGCCGACACCAAGGAGGTGTTGACCGGCTACGATCATGTGAGAGGACATGCGCACTGACGGAAATTGTTTATATCATCGCGTTTCGACACAACGGATGAACGTCGGGTTTACTTGGAGCCATTTGCATGATCCTGACCGGTCAGGAGTATCTGGAAAGCATCCGCGATGGGCGCACGATCTATGTCGGCAAGGAGCGCATCGCCGATGCCACCCGGCACCCTGCATTAGCCGGCGGCGCGCGCACTTATGCGGCACTCTACGACCTCAAGGCTGCGAACCGCGACATCGCCACCTTCGAGGAGAACGGCGAGCGCTACAGCATGTATTTCCTGCAGCCGCGCTCGCAGGAGGACTTGCGCCGACGCAACCGGGTGCATCGCCTGATCGCGGACTTCAGCTTTGGGCTGCTCGGGCGCAGCCCCGATGCCGTCGCGGGCAACCTCACCGGCCTCGCCATGAACAGCGCCTATTTCGACAGCGAACCCGGCGGCAACCGCACCAATGTGCGCAGCATCTATGAGTACGTGCGCAAGAACGACATCTTCGCCACCTACGCGATCGTCCCGCCACCCGCCGCGCGCAACAAGGATTACTATCAGTCCGGCGGGATCCAATCGCCGTCCCTGCGCGTCACCGCGGAGACCGATGACGGCGTTCTTCTCAATGGCATGAAGATGCTGGCCACCGGCGCTGCTTATGCACACGAGGTGCTGATCGGCAACGTCATGCCGCTGGCGCCCGATCAGAAGAAGGAAGCGATCACCGCCCTTGTGCCGCTCAACCTGCCGGGGCTGTCGCTGTGGGCGCGGCGCCCGTTCAACACCGAGGCGACCCGCATCTTCGATAGCCCGCTGACCAGCCGATTTGATGAATCGGATTGCATGCTGGTATTCCGCGACGTGAAGGTGCCCTGGGAGCGCGTGATCGTGCATGATAATCCCGCCCTCTCGCGCAACATCTACATCAACACGCCCGCGCATGTGCTGGCAAACCATCAATGCATGGTGCGCTTTTCCAGCAAGATGCGGTTCATGCTGGCGATGGCGAGCAAGCTGACGCAGATGACCGGCGCGCGCGACATTCCGGCAGTGCGCGAGTTGCTAGCGCGTCTCGCCGCCTATGAGGCCGGGCTCTCCGCCATGGTCGACGGGCAGATCGAGCGCTGCCAGCCGGCCAACGACGGCTTCACGATCTTCAACCGCCGCTACCTCTATGCAACCCTGAACTGGGCCATGGAGAACCACTCGATGCTGATCGATACGCTGCGCGAGCTCATGGGCGGCGGCCACTTCCAGTTTCCGGCAAGCATCGACGTGCTTGAAGATCCGGAGCTTCGTCCGGTGTTTGAGACGCTCTGGAATGCCGGAACGCACGGCGCGGTCGAGCGCATGAAGCTCTTCAAGCTGGCCTGGGACCTGGTCGGGTCCGATCACGCGAGCCGCGCGACCTCCTACGAGAAATTCTTCGTAGGACCGGCCTTCGCGGTGCGCAACTACAACTTCATCTATGCGCCCTGGGACGAGCTGCATGCGCTCGTCGATGACCTTATGGCACAATATGATGCGCTGGAATCTTAGCGCGGAGGAGACAACCGTGAACGAGCAAACCACATCCGTTGCGGCGCGCGGCGAGATCCGCGTGGTCGGCCCGGGCGACGCCAAGGAATTCTGGCAGCCCGTTCCGGCGAATGGACACATCGCGATTCACATGGCACCAAGCCTCGTACCGATGGATGTCCCCCTCGGCCTTGGGACGCAGACCGTGGCGCCGGGCTGCTACGTGCGTGAGCACGCGCATGACCGCCATGAGGAGGTCATCCATTGCCTGCATGGCGGAGGACGCGCGGTGCTGGACGGTGTCGAGCATCGCCTCCTTCCCGGCATGACGATCTTTATCGGCAAGAACCGCCGGCACATGTTCATCAATGACGGCCAGAACGATCTGCAGCTGCTCTGGGTGATGACGCCGAACGGCCTGGAAGATTTTTTCGCCGCCATCGGACGTCCCAAGCAGCCCGGCCAACCGGCGCCCGAACCTTTCCCGCGCCCCGCCGATGTTCTCGAGATCGAACGGCGCACCGTCTTCGCCCCGGCGTTGCCGGACGGCGGATCAAAACCGTGACGGCGGCCGAGACCAAGGTCCGCGCCGACGATGGGTGCATGCTGCATGTGGAGCGGGAGGGACGCGGCGCACCGCTGCTGCTGATCGCCGGCCTCGGCGGCACCGCCGATTTCTGGGCTCCGCTGCGGCCCCTGTTGCGCGATGAATTCGAGCTTGTCCTGTTCGATCATCGGGGCACCGGCCGCAGCGATCGTCCGTCCGATGGCTACAACGTCCAACGCATTGCCGCCGATGCCCTCGCGATCATGGATGCGCTGCGGATCGAGCGCGCTCACGTCGTGGGCCACTCGACCGGCGGCGCGGTCACGCAAACGCTTGCACTCGATGCGGCCGACCGCGTCGACCATATCGTCATCAGCGCCAGCTGGGCGCGGTCGGACTATTACTTCCGCCTGCTGTTCGAGACCCGCCTGGCCGTGCTCGAGCAGGCCGGCGCCAAGGCTTACGCCGCCCTCGGACAGGTGCTTGGTTTTCCGCCCGCGTGGACCACCGACCATGAAGCCGAGGTGACGCGCGCGATCGCGCGTGCCGAGCAGGAACTCGCTTCACCGGATGCAACGGCGGCACGGGTGCGCATGCTGTTCGCGCACGATCGCCTGGCGGATCTGCCGCGCATCACGGCACCCACCCTGGTTCTGGGCGCACCCGACGACATGATTGTACCCATCGCTCATTCCCGCGAAATCGCCGGCCGGATCCCCGGCGCAGCATTTCACGCGCTGACCGGCGGCCACTTTTTTCCGCGCACACAAACGAAACAGTTCGCGGAGACTGTTTCACGCTTTCTTGGTGGCGATCGCGTAATGTAGATCCGCGCTAAGCCCGCCCAACAGCAATAATATTCTTTTCGCCAGGGTGATTGCTGCCAAGTTGCGGCTCTGACGCGCGCGCAGCATTCGCTCAATCAGGAAAACGTGTTCATGCGAGCGATTGCGGCGCATGTCCGTCGGGGCTATCTGCACCAAACACCGAACCTGGAGCTTGCAGATGACGGACTCGCCCGCGTACACGCCGCCGAAAGTCTGGACCTGGAACAAGCCGAATGGCGGACAGTTCGCCAGCATCAATCGCCCCATCGCCGGACCGACGCACGAGAAGGACCTGCCAGTCGGCCGCCATCCGCTGCAGCTCTATTCGTTGGCAACGCCCAACGGCCAGAAGGTCACGATCCTGCTTGAAGAGCTGCTCGCGCTCGGACACAGCGGCGCGGAGTATGATGCGTGGCTGATCAAGATCGGCGCCGGCGAGCAGTTCGGCAGCGGCTTCGTCGCCGTGAACCCGAACTCCAAGATTCCGGCGCTGGTGGATCGCAGTGGCGCAACGCCGATCCGCGTCTTCGAATCCGGCGCGATCCTGGTTTACCTCGCCGAGAAGTTCGGCAAGTTCCTGCCGACAGAGCCTGGCCCCCGCGCCGAGTGCCTGTCCTGGCTGTTCTGGCAGATGGGAAGCGCGCCCTACCTGGGAGGCGGGTTGGGCCACTTCTACGCCTACGCGCCAACCAAGATCGAATACGCCATCGATCGCTTTGCCATGGAGGTGAAGCGCCAGCTCGACGTGCTGGACCGCCGCCTCGCGGAGACCGAGTACATCGCCGGCAGCACCTACACGATTGCCGACATCGCAATTCTTCCCTGGTACGGAGGCCTGGTGAAGGGCTGGCTCTATGGCGCGGCCGAGTTCCTGAGCGCGCAGGACTACAAGAACGTCCATCGCTGGGCGGACACGCTTCTGGAACGCCCGGCCGTGCAGCGCGGGCGCCGGGTCAACCGCATCTCCGGCGAACCCTCTTATCAATTGCCCGAACGCCACGATGCAAGTGACTTCGATGCCAAGCCGGAGGCGAAGCTTGCGGCAGTGAAGTGACCCTGGGGACCCGGGTCGGCTTGCGAACGGAGGACGGGCGGAGCTGTAGTGGTTACCCGCCCATCGCCTCGTTCTTCCACACGTCCCACGAGTCGCCGAGCCGCTGCGGATCGAGCATTTCGTCCTCGGCGATGTATTTGATCGGCCGACCGAACGACAGTGCGGTGGCGAGCTGCTTGGCATTGATCTCGGTGTAGAGCGCGCGATGCACGACGCGCGGGATGTCGGCCGCGACCACGAGATTGCCGTGTCCCCGCATCAGCGCGACCGGCTTTTCCCCCAACACCTTGGCCAGCGTCGCACCCTGCTCATTGTTGGTAATCAGGAGGCCCTTGGTCCGACTGACGTTGTGGAAATCGAAGACAGGGCACCCGCAGGCCAGGAACGACGCGACGCTCGAGATCGCACGCAACGGCTGGTCGGTCACCGAGAACGGGACGACGGTCGGTGAGTGGCTGTGCACCACGGCATTGACATCGGGCCGCGCCTTATATGCACAGCCGTGGATGAAGCGCTCCAGAAAGCAGCGCCGGTCGCGTTGATCGACCGGGTTGGAGTCGAGGTCAAACTCCATGATGTCGTCGATCGACACCATCGCCGGCGCTCGCGCGCGCGACATCAGATAGCGCTGCGGATTGCTCGGGTGCCGCATCGAGACGTGGCCCCAGGCATCGAGCACGCCGTGATGCGCGAGGATGCGGCTTGCGGCAACGAGATTTTCGATCAGCTTGGCGTCGACCGGCCCTGCGGAGGAAAGCGTCGTGTCAGACATTGAGTCCCTTTCAACTTATCTGTAAGCCGCCCATGCTGCCCGCGGTGGTCAACACATACACCCAGCGGCAAGGTGGAGCGTCAAAGCCCAACCTGATGCCCCGCCCTGTTTTCCCGCGCATACTGCGCGAGGGCAAGGAAGCGGTATAGACCGTGAACGAACTTCCCGTAGGGAAAGGTGAGAAACAGCGCGAACACGACGCCGAGATGCACGGCGAGCATGATGCCCATGGCCGGCGTAGCGCGTAACGCCACCAGTGCCAGTCCCGTGCCCCCAGCCAGCAGCAGCATCACGAGAAAAGCGACGTCCATACCGAAGCGCGTTTCGTCGACGAGCTCAGGGGCGCGCTTGAACTTGGCGATGAGCAGGCCGATTGAGCCAACGACAAGACCAATTCCACCTGCCGTACCAAGCACGACGGGAAGATCCCACCACGGATAGGGCGCCTCGCGGCCCAGCAGATAGTGATAGAGCGTTGCTACCGAGGTCGACGCGAAACAGAGCAAGAAACCGTAGAACGTTGCATGATGATAATATTTGCGCTGGTCGGTGGGCTCGTCATCGTCGTTCATGCACCCGGCGTTGCCGCCGTCGAGATACCGTAAGCGAGCAGCGTCCTTCGCGGCTTGAAAAAAAGCGGAGAAGGCGGCAGCGCCCGTGTTGCCGGACATGTCGCGCCAGAAGGAACGCATCGAGAACACCAGCGCCAGCACCGCATACGCAAACACTGCGCCAAACAAAAGCGCCATCGCGTTATGCGGCATCAGCTTATAGAAAGCGCCTGGGCCCGCCTGCGTGCCGAACAGCAATGCAGGATCGAGATAGACAACGAAGCCGAACTCGAAGACCGCCACGCTCAATGCGGCGATGAGACTGATTGCCAAGCCGTTACGTGCAAACAGGCCGGACAGCGCACGCGGCCAGGCATAGGCGCGATAGCTCTCCGCGCGCACCTGCGCCAACGTACGCGGCACGTTGACGGCGAACTCGTGCGGTGGCGAGAACTGGCAATCGGAGAAGCATGCACCACAGCTGTGGCAGAGATTGGCGAGGTAATTGAGATCGCCATCGTTGAACAAGCGCCGGCGTTCCATTGCGGGAAACACCGCGCACAAGCCCTCGCAATAGCGGCACGAATTGCAGATGACCATCAGGCGATCGGCTTCGCGCACCGCCTCCGTCGGATGCGTCGTGGTCGTATGCATGTCAATTGCGCGCATTCT
>JAFAXD010000065.1 GCA_019241285.1 Xanthobacteraceae bacterium
TGATCGCCATTGCGGCGAACGCCGTCGTCGGCTGGGTGGGCAACCTCGATCGCGTCAAGGCGGGCGCATCATGATGTACAGATTGCTGGTCGCCGTCGCGGCCTTCGCACTCAGCTTCGCCGCGTCCATGGCGCGCGCCGAAGACGCGCCCAAGCTCGACGTGGTCAAGCTCACCATCGGCCAGCGCGGCAACTGGGACACGGCGATCACCTACCTCGGCAGCAGGGCCGGGATCTTCAAGCGCTACGGGCTCGAGCTTGACATGGTCTACACCTCGGGCAGCGGCGAGACCTTGCAGCCGGTGATCGCCGGCGCGGTCGATGCCGGGCTCGCGGTCGGCACCCTGGGGGCGATGTCGGCTTTCGCGAAGGGCGCCCCGGTGCGCATCATTGCCGCCGAGGCGACGGGCGCCGCCGATTACTGGTATTCACGCACCTCTTCCCCGATCCGCACCCTCAGGGACACCAACGGCCACACCATTGCTTATTCGACTCGTGGCTCGTCGACTGATTCAATCGTGCGCGCCTTCATCACCGAGTTCGGGCTCACGGCAAAGCCGGTGGCGACCGGAAACCCCTCCGCCACCCTGGCGGCGGTGATGAGCGATCAGGTCGACGTCGGTTGGTCGTCGCCGCCCTACGGCCTGAAAGAGATGGAGGACGGCAAGATCCGACTAGTGGCTAAGGCAACCGATGCTGCGATCGTGCGCGACCAGACGATCCGCGTCATTGTCGCCAATGCCAACGCGCTGGAGGCTCGCCCGGACGTATTCCGCCGCTTCATGCAGGCCTACCGCGACTCCATAGATTACATGTACGGCGACAGTCCCCAGGTGATCATCGACTACGCGGCCTTCGTCGGCGTCCCCGACTCGATGGCGCGGCGCGTGCGCGACGACTTCTTTCCCAGGTCGCTGGTCAACCCCGACGAGATCAAGGGGATCGACTCGCTCATGCACGAAGCCGTGGAACTGAAGTTCATCGCCGAGCCGCTGACCAAGGAACAATTGGCCCAGCTGATCCAACTGCAGCCGCCGATGACGCATTGAGGGGGCGGCGCGCATAGGTGACGTTGCTGCGCTTAGATGACGTCATTCGCATAGATGACGTTTCTCTCCATACATGACGCTTGCGCGCATAGATGACAGCGCTGCCGCATAGGTGACGTTTACTTCCATACATGACATGTGCGGCCATCCTTCGAGACGCTCACGCGCTGTCACGCGTGAGCCCCTCAGGATGAGGGCTGAGATTGTTGAGACGAAGGAAGCTGCAGCAATCACGACCCTCATCCTGAGGAGCACGCGGGCTTTGCCCGCGTGCGTCTCGAAGGATGGCCGCATATTCTGATTCAACTATCAAACAGCCCGACGCAATCAGGCGTCCACGCCGGTACAAGTGGGTGACGGGCCACCCGTTGCGAAACAAGCCCGGTTAGCTCTTTTGCTTTCCAGCTTGTCAACGAATAATTGGGCTAAGATCGCTTACCCGCTCAGGCCGGCGGCTCACCCCGGATTTCGCTTCGCTCATCCGAGCGACGGAGTTCACTCCCACAATTTCCCCGAAGCGATCTGGGCGCCGTCGGCGAGGGCCTGCAGCTTGGTCCAGACGATGCTGTCGGCGACGAGCGGCGGCGCGCTGCCGACAAAGGTGCCAAAACCGCAGTCGACGCCGGCGATGACGCGGTCGCGGCCGACGATGTCGGCGTAGCGGCAGATGCGCTGCGCCACGAGGCGCGGATGCTCGACGAAGTTCGTGGTGGAATCGATCACACCCGGGATCAGCACCTTGTCGTCGGGAATCTCGATCGCCTCGAGGTCCTCCCATTCATGCTCATGGCGCGGGTTGGCGCCCTCGAAGCTCAGCGCCAGCGGGCGTGCCTTGAAACAGATATCGATGATCTTGGCGAGCGGCAGGTCGTGGGTGTGCGGCCCCTCGTAGTTGCCCCAGCAGATGTGCAGCCGCATCCGGTCTTCGGGAATGTTGGCAGTCGCGGCGTTGAGCGCCTCGATGTTGCGTTCGGCGATCTTGCGGAACTCATCGTCGGTCAAATGCCGATATTGGTTGTTGCGCGCGGAGCCGAGGTCGGGCGCATCGATCTGCAGCAGGAATCCGGCGCCGACGATCGCCTCATATTCGGTGCGCATGACATTCGCCAAGGCCTCGACGTAGGCGGCCTCGTCCGGGTAGTGCAGGTTGATGACGAAACGGGTGAGGATGCCCGGCGACGGCGCGGTCATGAAGGTCTCGGCGGGCTCCGCCTTGTCGACGGCGGCGGCGAGGTGCGAGAGATCGCGCTCGAGCGGCTTGCGATCCGTATAGGCGAGCGGTCCAACACAGCCCGGAAATGGGATCTCGCCGAACTTCACCACGCGCGCCATGAAATCCGGGTGCGCGAGCTGGTCGCGGCCGACCATGATGTCCCGGCCTTTCTCGGCAGCGCGCGGATCCATGGCAATGCCGCTGACGCGATGGCGGATATACATGGTGTAGGAGGGTTTGCTCATCTCGCCGTCGCTGACGACGTCGATGCCGCACTCAACCTGCTTCGCCACCACTTCCTCAACCGCCTTGGCGCTCGCGGCCTCGAATGCCTCCGCGTCCACCGCCTCGCCCCGCTCACGTCCAAGGATGAGATCAATCAGCGGCTTTGGCCGCGGCAGGCTGCCGACGTGGGTGGTGAGAATGCGGTCGGTGGAGAGTTTCATGGGCGGGCGTTTCCTGTGGGGCGAAGCGCGGTTCTGCGCTTGTAACAGATCGTCTAAGCACGTGTCCCGGCTGCGGCGTAGCGCGAAGCGACGCGCCGCAGAGCCGGGATCGTAACAAGCGCAGGTGTCTTTGGCGGTCCCGGGTCAGCAGCGCAGCGCTTCGCGCTGCGCTGCGCCCGGGACACGAGACTACTCTTTCCCCTCTCCCAAGGTCCGCAGCACGATCTCGGCGGCGCGCGCGCTCGGGGAGACTTGGCCGATCTCCATGATGCGATCGAGCTTGGCAAATGCATCGACCTGGCGCACGCGCTCCGGTGTCGTGCCAAGCAGCGGCGCGACCGCCGCAGCGAGCCGCTCGGGCGTAGCGTCGCGCTGTAGGAACTCGGGCATCGCATTCTCGCCCAGCACCAGGTTGGCGAGCACGATGGTCGAGCCACGCAGGAACATGCGCCCGATTGCTTCCTCCAACAGCGACACGCGATAGATCACGATGCTCGGCACGCCGGCGAGCGCGAGCTCGAGCGTGACGGTTCCAGAGACGGCCAATGCCGCGCGCGCGGTGCGGAACGCGCGCCACTTGTCGGCAGGCTCGACGATGATCTTGGGCGCCACCGCCCAGCGCGCCGCGCCCTGCTCCACCTTGGCGCGGACCGCGGGTACGGTCGGCAACACAAGCTCGAGCGGGCCGCAGCGTGTTTCCAGCAACTGCACTGTCTCGCCGATCAGATCGAGATGGCGCGCAATCTCGCTTGACCGGCTGCCCGGCAGCACGAGGAGCACCGGGGGGTCGGCGTTGCGCCGGGCGCGCTCGCCGGTGTCCGGGCGCAGATCGGCAACCGCCTCGGTCAGCGGATGGCCGACATACGTGCACGGCGGGCCGCCCAACCGCTTGTGAGCGTCGGGCTCGAACGGCAGCAGCGCCAGCAGGTGATCCACGTAGCGCCGCATCGCGCGGGCACGACCGGGGCGCCAAGCCCAGACCGAGGGCGAGACATAATCGACAATCGGAATAGCCGGTGCGGCCTTGCGCACGCGCCCGGCGACGCGATGCGTGAAATCCGGGCTGTCGATGATGATGAGCCCATCAGGCTTTTCGCGCAGCACCGCGTCCACGGTCTCGTGAATGCGGCGCACCAGCAGCGGCAAGCGGGCGAACACGGCATTGAAGCCGACGATCGCAAGGTCGTCGATGGGAAAAAGGGTCGTGAGCCCCTGCTCCGCCATGTGGCCGCCGCCGAGACCGATGAATTCGATCGGGCGCAACGACGCGCTACGCAGCGCGCGCATCAGCGCGCCGCCGAGGCGATCGCCTGATTCCTCGCAGGCAATCAGGAACAGACGCAGCGGACTAGAGGAGGTTTCGGTCAATTCGACTCACTCTCCTCGTCATCGCCGGGTCTGTCCCGGCGATCTCGCTTAGGAAGGCGCAGTGTTTCGCCTGAGCGGGATGCGCGGGTGAAGCCCGCGCATGACGAACTGATAGGTTTTGCGCTAACGAGGGCGCGCTCACGACGCCGACCCGTCACCCGTCGCACCAACAACAAACAAATTGGCCTGATCGGCGAGCGTGACGACTTCAGCCGGCTGCGCCACGATCACCTCGCCGGCCGCGACCGCAATGCCCGCAAGCCCCGCGGCCGCCACATGCCGCACCGTGGACGGCCCGATGGTCGGCAGATCAAACCGGCGGTCCTGGCTCGGCTTCGGCGCCTTCACCAGCACGCCCGCGCCAGATGGTGAGCGAATGCGCCCGGCCCGCCGCATCTCGCCAATGTGCGCCAGCATGTGGTCGGTGCCCTCGGCGGCTTCCACCGCAAGCACATGCCCGTCGGCGACGACGGCGGCCTGGCCGACATCGAACGGGCCGATGGCGGCGAGCAAGGCCAGCGCCCGCGCGATGTCGGCTTTGTCGCGCGGTGACGGGACGTGGCGGCCAAGGCACCCCGAGGGCGCGAGGATCTCCGGCGCCACTTCGTGCGCGCCGACCAGGCGAAATCCATAGTCCTCTAGGATGCGACCAATACCGGTGAGCAGATGATCATCGCCACCGCGATAGGCCCCGATAATGCGCGGCATCACGCGCAGCGTTTCCAGATCGAGACGAAGCTGCCGGATCGGCGGGCGCACCAGCGTGCCGATCAGGATAAGGTCGCGGCAACCTTCACTGCGCGCCAGGCGAAAAAACCGGCCGAGCTGTCCAATGTGAACCCAATGATGCGGATAGTGCGCGACGAGCGTCGGGTCGGCCCAGCCGCGCAGTGGAAACAACACCACCCCGCGTCCCTGTTTGGTCAGCGCATCGGCGACGGTGATCGGAAGACTACCGCCGCCGCACACGAGCGCCACCGGCCCCGCTGCCGCCGCGTCGCCCGCATCGCTCATGAGGCTTCTTCCTCGGCGCGGTGCACTGCCATGGCGAGCGGCCGTTTCCCGGCACGCACGAACTCGACGATCTTGCCGACGAGCGGGTGTTCCCCCATCGTCTCGGCCACCTTCTCGAAGCGCTCGCGAAACGTACCGGCGCCGAAGAAGATCGCCTGGTAGGCGCGCCGGACTGCATGAATGTCAGCTTTGGAATGTCCTTGCCGGCGCAATCCAACGACATTCAGGCCCACCAAATCGGCCAGCGGCCCCTGCGCGGTTGCGAACGGAATGATGTCGGCGCGCACGCCGGCGAGCCCGACGATCATCGCCCCTTCGCCTACGCGCACGAATTGACGCACGGCGGCCTGGCCACCAAACATCACGTTGTCGCCGACGCTAACATGTCCACCGAGCACGGCATTGTTGGCAAACGTCACGCCATTCCCGACCTTGCAATCGTGCGCCACATGCGACCCCGCCATCAGGAAACAGCGGTTGCCGATTTCGGTGATGCCGCGATCATCCTCGGTGCCGATGTTCATGGTGACGTTTTCGCGAATGTCGCAATCCGCGCCGACCACCAGCCGGGTCGGCCCGCCCTTATATTTGACCGATTGCGGCGGCGTGCCCAGCGACGCGAACGGGTAAATCACCGTGCGGGGACCGACGCTCGCATGCCCGGTGATGTGAACGTGCGCAACGAGACGCACGCCGTCACCCAGCGTGACATGCGGGCCAATGACGCAATAGGGCCCGACGCTCACGTCATGGCCTAGCACCGCGCCGTCAGCGACGCGCGCGGTGGGGTCGACAGCAGTCATGTTAGGATTTATCCGCGATGGCGGCGCCGACCTCGGCTTCAGCAACCAATTCACCTGACACTTTGGCCTCTCCCCGAAACCACCACATGAGCTTGCGGCGGTTGATCTTGGTCATGTGATACTCGACCCGATCCCCCGGCACGACCGGCTTGCGAAACCGCGCCTTGTTGATCGTGAGAAAATAAACGAGCCGCGGCTTCTCGATCGTGCCCAGCGATTTGAGGCACAGCACGCCGGCGGTCTGCGCCATGCCCTCGATCAGCAGCACGCCTGGAAACACCGGGTTGCCGGGAAAATGGCCGAGAAAGTGCGGCTCGTTTGCAGTCACGTTCTTGATGCCGATGGCCGACTCGTCGGCACGCAACTCGACGATGCGGTCCACCATCAGAAACGGGTAGCGGTGCGGCAACGTCTTGAGGATCTCGGCGATATCAACCGCCTCGATGGTCAGGACCTCATCGTTCATGCAGCGGGGTCCTGCTCGTCGTCGCCGTCATCCGACCCGCGACGGTTCTGCGCCAAATGTTCGAGCACCTTCACCTCCCGCAGCCACTGCTTCACCGGCTTGGCGGGAGTTCCGCCCCAGCGAGCTCCCGGCGGCACGTCACCGCCCACAATGCTGATCGCCGCGATCTGGGCACCCTCGCCGATGGTCACGTGATTGGTTACGCCAACGCGAGCGCCCAATGCCACAAAATCTTCCAGGGTGGAACTACCGGAGATCCCGGTCTGCGCCACGATGACACAGTGGCGTCCGATCACCACATTGTGGCCAATCTGTACCAAGTTGTCGATCTTGGTGCCCTCGCCGATGACGGTGTCACGGATGGCACCGCGATCAATCGTGCTGCCGGCTCCGATCTCCACGTCATCCTGGATGATCACCCGCCCGATCTGGGGCACCTTGAGATGGCCGCCGGCGCCCATCAGGAAACCGAAGCCGTCCTGGCCGATGCGGCAGCCGGCATGGATGATGACGCGGTCCCCAACCAGAGCGTGAATTATCGACGTGCCTGCACCGACTGCGCAATCGCGCCCGATCCGCACCGCCGGGCCGATCACTGCATTAGCCGCAATCAGCGTGCCCGAGCCGATCTCGGCCCGCGGTCCGATGACGACGCCTGGGTCGACAATTACCCCGGCCTCCAGACGTGCACTCGGATGTACGCTCGCGCCCGGGGCAATTCCGGTCGTGGCAAAAACCGAGGTCGGACGCAGCATGCCGGGAAACAGCTTGCGCGCAACCGTGATGAAGGCCCGGTAGGGCTCCCGGACGCGCAACACCGCCACGTGGGGCGGTGCCTGTTTTTCAAACCGCACGCCAGCGAGACACGCGCTCGCGCGCGTCTCGCGCAGCTGGCTCACGTATTTGACGCTGTCGATGAAAGACAAGTCCCCTGGAGCCGCCCGGTCTAGCGCCGCGATATTGGCGATACGCAGGCCGGCATCGAACCCCGGCGCGAGCACCGCCCCGGTCAATTCGGCGATTTCGGCCAGCGAGAGCGGCGCAACGTCCGGAACAAACTTGGCGTCGCTCATGGGAAGCGGATCTCAATTCGCAGCGCGGGCAATGCGCCTGCCCGGCGCTTATGCTGTGTGACGCCGCTTCGCGCAATGCCCACGCGGTACCCCGACGGCGTGGGCAAAACTTTCCAGGCGCGGACGGGGGTCTTCCCCCTGTCTCCCGGTAAATTTGGCGTAACTACAAGGGCTTAGAACTTGGTTCCGCCGCCGAAGCGGAAGATCTGGGTGTGATCGTAGGATTCACGCGTCAGCGCGTAGGCCAAGTCGAAGCGCAACGGCCCAAGCGGCGAATCCCAGAGCAGGCCGACACCCACCGAGGACCGGATCTTGTTGGTGTCGGCGACGACCATGCCAACTTGGGTAACCGGGTCGAAGGTCGGCGCATTGAAGCCCCACAGCATGCCGGCGTCCGCGAACGTGGCAAGGCGCATGCCGAAGTCCTTGGGCGCAAAGAACAGCGGGGTCTGGAATTCGAGCGAGGTCGCCCAATACTGCGTTCCACCGAGCGCGTCGTTATTGGTGCCCGGCGTAAGGTCGCGCGGACCGAAGCCCGCAGGTGCAAAGCCGCGCACCAAATTGGGGCCGCCCTGGAACGCGTCGAGGACGCGCACGAACTGGCCATCCCAGCCGGTCATGTAGCCGCCCTGAAAGCGCAGGCTACCGATGATGTCGGGATAGACTTCCTGGTAGAGGCGCGAGTCGACGGTGGTCTTGACGAAGTTGACGTCGCCGCCGATGCCGGCAACATCCTGCTTGGCGTCGATCATCAGACCACTGGTCGGGCTACGCACGTTGTCGAGAGTGTTGTAGGTCAGGCCATAACCGATCAGTGAAATGATGACCGGCCCCTGATTGAGCTCCATCTTGATCGGCAACGCCGCTTCACCGTCTTGATAACAGTTCGTCTGCAGCGGATTCCCGGCATTCGCGTATTGTTGCGCGAACCGGAAGAACTGGTCCGGCGTCGGGAAGGTGTTGAGGAAGTCCGGGTTA
>JAFAXD010000076.1 GCA_019241285.1 Xanthobacteraceae bacterium
TGATGATCGGAATGAGCGCCGCGATGTCGTACGGCTTGATCTCGGTCTCGATCACAAGATCGATATGGCCGGCAGCGACCAGACAATAGGCGTAGCAATCGCCGCCGTAGCGCGACAGGCGCACCGTGCTCTCGACTTTCTGAAAGGTCGCGCGGTCGGCGGCGTTCATGAGCAGCGGGCTCGTCGTGAACAGCACCGCATGCGCTAGATCGGCGCATCTTCGCGTTCCCAGCATGCGCTCGCCAGCCGGCCCGCGGTAACGGGCGCTCGCGCCGTCGCCGCTGAAACGCTCGCCGACGAAGGGTTGATGCATGAGGCCATAGACGGGTTCGCCGAGGCGCGTCAGCGCGATCAATGTGCCCCAGGCTGGCATGCCACAGATGAAAGATTTAGTACCGTCGATCGGATCGAGCACCCACACGTATTCGGCGTCGGCGCGCTCGGAACCAAACTCCTCGCCGACGATGCCGTGCTTGGGGAAGTTCTGGCGGATCAGCGCGCGCATCGTTGCTTCGGCGGCCCTGTCAGCGGCGGTCACCGGATCAAAGCCGCCGCTTCCCGCTTTGTTGTCGATGCTGAGCGAAGTGCGGAAGAACGGCAGGATCGCTTCCCCCGATACGTCTGCGAGCTCATCCACGAAGGCTGCGAAGTCCACCGGTGCCATGGTCCCTAACGCCTGCTTATGAGGTATGCGTCTGGCTTGGGGTTAAGTGGAATTTACCCCCTTGCATTTTGTGCGACGCGGTGGCAGATTATTGCAGTGCGGTAGCGCGATTTCGTCGTGCTACTGCCGCCCTCCTTGGGCGTTTCCTCCCTAGACTTGGGCCGCTTGCAACCGCGAGCGGCCCTTTTTTTTCGTGGACCCCGCTCTACGATTTGCTGGACCCTCTGATCTATTCCGCTGCGGCGCGGTACGGCCGGATTTCATCCAGCGGGATTTCCGCGATGCGATCCGCAAGTGTCACGAGGTTGGCCGCGAGCAGCGCAAAGTTCGCCGAGCGCTCGTAGCGCCGCTCGTCCATGTAGAGCGCGCGATTGACCTCGAGTTGAATTGCGTGAACCCCGACCGACGGATTGCCGTAGTGTTCAGTGATGAACCCACCGGCGTAAGGCTTGTTGCGACTCACCGAGTGACCAAAGCTGGTGAGCGCGGTTTCAATCGCCTCGGCGATCACCGGCACGCAGCTCGTCCCGTAGCGATCGCCGAGGACGAAGTCTGCGCGCGGCCGGTCATCCTTGTTGCCCGCCACGGACGGCATCGAGTGGCAATCGATCAGAACCGCCGCGCCGAAGTCGCGGTGCATGCCGGTGATCAACCGGCGAAGTGCACGATGGTACGGCTTGTACAGACCCTCGATGCGCGCCAGCGCTTCATCGACCGGAAGACGCTGATCATAGATCTCGTGGGCGTCGCCGACGACGCGCGCGACCGTTCCCAATCCGCCGGCCACCCGCATTGACCTGGTATTCGCGAATGACGGCAGCCGGCCCTCGAACATGCGTGGGTCGAGCTCATAGGGTTCGCGATTGACGTCCACATAGCAGCGCGGGAAGTGGGCGCGCATGAGCGGGAAGCCGCGGTCCACCACAGCGGCAAACAGCTCGTCAACGAAGGAATCTTCCGAGCGCCGCAAGGTGGCGATATCGAGCTGTGCATGCGCCAGGAAAGCGCGCGGGTAGATGCTCCCACTGTGCGGCGAATTGAAAATGATCGGCCCGCGCCAAGCCGCAGGCTCGATAATATCAAACGCTGGATTGAGTTCGTCGTGGACTGCTGGCATGGGCGGGTCAGGACGCGATGAGGAAGGATAGCACTTTACCCGGCTTTAGGCATGACATTGTTTCCGATGTGGGTGTGCTTATCCGGCCAGCCTGATTTCACCCGCTGTTTACCGTCATCCCGGCTTATGGAACCCGGACGGGTGCGGCACGTGCCGTGGCTCGGTGGTGGGGATATAGTGGGGCCGGCTGGGTCGTGTCATGACAAAGATTCTTCTCGCTGAGGACGATACCGACATGCGACGCTTTCTGCTGAAGGCGCTGCAGAATGCCGGCTTTGACGTCATCTCATATGATAACGGCCTCTCGGCTTACCAACGCCTGCGCGAGGAGCCATTTGAGCTGCTGCTCACCGATATCGTCATGCCGGAGATGGACGGCATCGAGCTTGCGCGCCGCGCAGCCGAGCTCGATCCCGACATGAAGATCATGTTCATCACCGGCTTCGCCGCCGTCGCGCTCAATTCCGATTCGACCGCGCCACGCCAGGCCAAGGTGCTGTCGAAGCCATTTCATCTGCGCGAGCTCGTGAACGAAGTGCAGAAAATGCTGGCGGCGGCGTAGCCCCTAGCAACAACGCAGGGCGGTGCGGTGTGTTTACCCTCCCCACAAGGCGGAGGGTAAGAACTCGCTGTCATCTAACTGTCGTGCACGGGGTGGCTCTTATGCGGGCGCGCCCGGGCCTGACGCCAAAGCGGTCCGGCGCGCGAATTCGAGGGCTCGCTCATGGACTTCTTCCGGCGCTTTACATTCTTGGTCTGTGCCCCATCGTTTGATCCTGACGATCTCGAGGGGGTGCGCCTCCAAGAGATTATTACCCAGGTTGAAAAGCTCGGCTTTCAGGTGGTGCGGGCACGCCGGATCGAGGATGCCGAGCTCGCCGTGCAGGCCGATGCGGCAATCGGTTGCATGCTGGTCGATTGGGGCAAAAAGGGCCTGGAGGGCAAGACCGCCGCGCTGATCAATCTGATGCGCCGACGCGGCCTGGAGATGCCGATCGTCATGCTGGTCCGCCGCAAGCGGCTGGAAGACATCCCGGTCGAGGTGCTCGATTACATCGATGGCTATGTCTTCCTCGCCGAGGAGACGCCGGAATTCATCGCCAAAAACTTGGTGAGCCGGCTCAAGCAATATGCCGAGACGTTGAAAACGCCATTCTTCGGGGCGCTGGTCGATTACGCCGAGCGCGGCAACCAGATGTGGACCTGTCCGGGTCACAACGGCGGCGTCTTCTATAACCGCAGTCCGATCGGCCGCATCTTTGTCGAGCACCTGGGCGAGGCGGTGTTCCGCGACGACCTCGACAATTCGGTGCTGGACCTCGGCGATCTCCTGGTCCACGAGGGGCCGGCCTTGCAGGCGCAGAAGGAGGCGGCGGCCATCTTTGGCGCCGAGCGGACCTACTTCGTCCTCAACGGCACCTCGTCATCGAACAAGATCGTGCTCTCGGCGCTGGTCGCGCAGGGCGATCTCGTGCTGTTCGATCGTAACAATCACAAGGCCGCGCACCACGGCGGATTATTCATCGGCGGCGGCATTCCGATCTTTCTCGAGACCGATCGCAA
>JAFAXD010000084.1 GCA_019241285.1 Xanthobacteraceae bacterium
CGCCTGCCCCAATGCCAATAAGCCCGTTCTTCACCATCGTCAGCTGTCCCGCGCTGCGCATGTTCGCCGGCAGACTTTGTGGTCGCCGGCGATCGTGCAAGCGGTTAGAGGCTAAGCTTGCGCCTCAACCATCGGCCGCGGAGCTCACCCCCGCAGCCTCTCGAGTTTCTCACTTCGTCATTGCCGGGCTTGTCCAGGCTTGTCCCGGCGATCTCGCTCAGCAAGGTTCGGCGCTTCCACTAAGCGGGATGCGCGGGTCAAGCCCGCGCACTTCGACTAACGGATCATGTACGGCAGGAGGCCAAGGAAGCGCGCCCGCTTGATAGCGCGCGCGAGCTCACGCTGCTTCTTCGCCGATACCGCGGTGATGCGGCTTGGCACCACCTTGCCGCGCTCGGAGATGTAACGCTGCAGCAGCTTGACGTCCTTGTAGTCGATCTTTGGCGCATTGGCGCCGGAGAACGGGCAGCTCTTGCGCCGACGGAAAAACGGGCGGCGTGCACCCGCACCTGATTGCATGAAGCTCATGCTGTGCCCTCCGCTTCGACCTCATCCCCGTCGCGTCCGCGTCGTCGGTCGCCGCGATCACCCCGCTCTGGGCGATCGCCGCGATCAAAACGGTCACCGCGATCGAAGCGATCGCCGCGCCGCTCGTCGCGCTCGCGATCACGGTCGGCCTTGCGCATCATCGCCGAGGGACCTTCCTCGAGCTCATCGACTCGCACCGTCATGAAACGCAGCACGTCTTCGTTGATGCGCTCCTGCCGCTCGATCTCCGCGACCGCCGCGGGCGGCGCATCAAGATTGAGCAAGGTGAAATGCGCCTTGCGGTTCTTGCGCATGCGGAACGTCAGCGACTTGACGCCCCAGTATTCGGACTTGGTGACCTTGCCGCCCAAGCCTTCGACCACACCGCGAATCTGCGTGGTCAACTCCTCGACCTGCTGCGGCGACAGGTCCTGCCGCGCAATATAGACGTGTTCATAGAATGGCATTGACTGCCTCTCCTGTGCATGCCCCCCGGCGCCAAGCCCTTCGTGCCTTTCGGAAAGGCTCGAAAGCTTTGAAGGCGGAAACACGGGACGCCGGACCAACTGGTCCTGCCGCCACAAAGGGCAGCCGTCCGTTCAGCTCCCGGCCGGATCAGGCGGAAGCGGGCTTTATAGGGATTTTGCGGCTCGTTGCAAGCGCCCGGAACGCCGGCCGGCTTGCTTGACAGGGACCGGACGGCGGTGTCTTTCGGCGCGCTTTTATAAGGAGACTCAATGGCCGCCGCATTCGTTTTTCCGGGGCAGGGGAGCCAGGTCGTGGGGATGGGACTGGTGTTGGCCAATGCCTACCCGCAAGCGCGCGAGGTGTTCGACGAGGTCGATGATGCGCTCGGCGAAAAGCTCACTGCGATCATGTGGGAAGGCCCGGCAGATACATTGACGCTGACCCACAACGCGCAGCCCGCATTGCTCGCGGTATCGATTGCGGCACTGCGGGTGCTGCAGGCCGAGGCGGGCCTCAATCTCGCCCGCGATGCCGCGTTCGTGGCCGGCCATTCGCTCGGTGAATATTCGGCGCTCACGGCCGCCGGCGCATTGCCGCTCGCCAACGCGGCGCGGCTGGTGCGCTTGCGCGGGCAGGCGATGCAGAAGGCCGTCCCGGTCGGGGTCGGCGCCATGGCGGCCCTGCTCGGACTTGAGTTCGACGATGCGGTGGCAGTCGCCAGCGCGGCCGCGGAAGGTCAGATCTGTCAGGCCGCTAACGACAATGGCGGTGGCCAGGTGGTGATCTCCGGCGAGAAGGCGGCGGTGGAGCGGGCGGTGGAACTCGCCAAGACGCGCGGCGCCAAGCGGGCGATGATGCTTCCGGTCTCCGCGCCATTCCACTGCAAGCTGATGCAGCCCGCGGCCGACGTCATGGCGCAGGCGTTGGCGGGGATTGCCATCAAGGCGCCCGCCGTCGCGGTTATTGCCAACGTGACTGCGACGCCGGTGAAGGAACCACAGGAGATCCTGGCGCGGCTGGTCGAGCAGGTGACTGGAACCGTGCGCTGGCGCGAGTCGGTCAGCTACATGGCCGGCCACGGAACCAAAACATTCTTTGAGATCGGCCCCGGCAAAGTCTTGGGCGGCCTCATCAAGCGGATCGTTGACGGTAGTGAGAATCTCGCGATCGGGACACCACAAGACGTCGAAACGTTCCAACGCACCCGGGCGTAAGCGCCGGATTTTTCGGCAAGTTGAGGTGGTTAGACGCGGCTGCCGGATGCTGGCAATGGCATATGAAGTGTGATAACCGAAATCGTGGGGCTGGATGCCGAGGGTCGGGGTAGTTGCAATTCGCCTTCGGGTGGAACACAAACCAGCTGCGTGAATAACCACGACGATGCCGCGCCGCAGCGACGAGCTGCCGGTACGGCGAGGCCAATTCGAAGCGCACGAGGTTTGAAAGATGAGTGACATTGGCGAACGAGTAAAAAAGATCGTCGTGGAGCATCTCGGGGTCGAGCCTGACAAGGTGACGGAGAACGCGAGCTTCATCGATGACCTCGGCGCGGACAGTCTCGATACGGTCGAGCTCGTCATGGCGTTCGAGGAGGAATTCGGATGCGAAATTCCCGACGACGCGGCGGAAACCATTTTGACTGTCGGTGACGCCGTGAAGTTCCTCGAAAAGAACGCAAAGAGCTGACGACCACTGGCAATGGGCGATCACAGCGTACGTGCCGCGATCACGGCCCATTGCAGATCGCGAAAAATCAGGCAGATTTCGCAACCACGCAGCTTCGTGCGGCGCGGACCGAACGGCTGCGCTGATCGTTTGTCAGGAACTGTGGCCTCGCCACATGTAGAACTCGCCGGCGCAGCCTGGCTGCGTCCCGCGCTTGCCGACGCGGGCGTGTGCGTTCATGCAAGCCGGACTGGAAGCTCACAATGAGACGCGTGGTAGTGACCGGCTTGGGGATGCTGACGCCGCTCGGATGCGGTGTTGAAGCAACATGGAATCGGTTGCTCGCCGGCGAGAGTGGTGCAAGCAAGATCGACCATTTCGATGTCTCCGACATTCCGTGCAAGATCGCGATGCAGATCCCGCGCGGGGATGGTTCCAACGGCAGCTTCAATCCGGATCTATGGATGGAGCCCAAGGAGCAGCGCAAGGTCGATAATTTCATCATCTACGCGATGTGTGCCGCGCGTCAGGCGCTCGACGATGCCGGCTGGCATCCGCAATCCTATGAAGATCAAACGCGCACCGGCGTGATGATCGGTTCC
>JAFAXD010000196.1 GCA_019241285.1 Xanthobacteraceae bacterium
CGTCGCGCGGACCAAAGCCCGCCGGTGCGAAGCCACGCACCAAGTTGGGGCCACCCTGGAAGGCGTCAAGGACACGCACGAACTGGCCGTCCCAGCCGGTCATGTAGCCGCCTTGAAAGCGCAGGCTGCCGATGATGTCCGGATAGACTTCCTGATAGAGCCGCGAGTCGACGGTGCTCTTGACGAAGTTGACGTCGCCACCGATGCCGGCAACGTCCTGCTTGGCGTCGATGAGCAGACCACTGGTCGGGCTACGCACGTTATCGAGGGTGTTGTAGGTCAGGCCATAGCCGATCAGCGAGACGACGACCGGCCCCTGGTTGAGCTCCATCTTGATCGGCAGCGCCGCTTCACCGTCCTGATAACAGTTTGATTGCAGCGGGTTCCCGGCATTCACATATTGCTGCGCGAACCTGAAGAACTGGTCCGGCGTCGGGAATGTGTTCAGGAAGTCGGGGTTGACGTTGTTACAGTTGTTCAGCTGGTTGGGCAGCGTGATCTTCTGCCGGTAGATGCTGTAGCGGACGCTGCCAACCAACGTGTCGGTGAGCGGCACCCCGAAGCGCAGGTTGCCGCCGTAGATGCTCGATGAATAGGACTGATAGGACGAGGCGTTCGTCTGCTTGTCGAAGAAATCGAGCCCCATCGCGAGGCGCGTATCAAACAGATACGGCTGCACGTACGAGAGCTCAACGCCGCGTGCACGTTGACCGTACTGGAGGGCAGCCCGCACCGCCTGCCCGGTGCCGAGCAGGTTGCGCTCGCCCACGCTCACTTCACCCAGCAGACCGTCTGAGGTCGAGTAGCCGCCGGAGAACGAGAACTCACCGGTCGACTGTTCCTCCACATCGACATTGATGATGATGCGGTCCGGCGCCGAGCCCGGCTCGGTGGTGATCTTGACGTTCTTGAAGTAGTTGAGCGCCTTGAGGCGGCGTTCGGCCCTATCGACCAGGGCGCGGTTATAGGCGTCGCCCTCGGCCAGGTCGAACTCGCGCCGAATGACATAGTCACGCGTGCGGGTGTTGCCGCGGATGTTGATGCGCTCCACGTAGGCCCGCGGGCCTTCGTCGATCACGAACTGGATGGTGACAGTGTGATTCTGGAAATCGCGATCACCGCGCGGTTTCACGACCGAGAACGGATAACCGCGCTTGGCGATTTCGATGGAGATATCCTCCACGGTCTTTTCGACCGCGTCGGCGTTGTACACCATCCCGGGGCTCAGCCGCAGCTTGTAGCGCAGCGCATCGGCATTCACGGCGCTGACATTGGAAATCAGATCGACCGAGGCAACCTTGTACTGCGCCCCTTCATCGATCGTGAAGGTAATGTTGAAGCCCTTGGCGGCGGGATCGTACTCGGTGAGCGCCGAGACAATGCGGACGTCGGCATAGCCGTTCTTGAGATAGAACCGGCGCAGTAGATCGCGATCGGCCTCGACCCGGTCGGGATCGAAGTTGTCGTTGCTCTTGATCCAGCTCAACCAGTTCATCTCGCCGGACTTGATGACGTCTTTCAAGCGCCAGTCGGAGTAATGATTGTTGCCGATGAAGTTGATCTTCACGACGCCGGTCTTGGGGCCTTCGTTGATTTCAAAGACCAGGTCGACGCGGTTGTTCGGCAGCTCGATGATCTTGGGATCCACCCGCACATCGTAGCGGCCGCTGTGCTGGTAGATGTCGACGATGCGCTGCACGTCCGACTGCACGACAGCGCGCGAAAACGTGCCGCGCGGTTTCGACTGAATTTCCGAGGCGAACTGCTCGTCTTTGACCTTGTGATTGCCTTCAAACGCGACCTTGTTGATCACCGGATTTTCCGTGACCGTGACCAACAGGCGCCCGCCGGCCTGGCTGATCTTCACGTCCTGGAACAGATTGGTCGCATAGAGGGCCTTGTAGGCGGCATCGATGTTCTGTGCGTTGAGCGGCGGGTGAAAATAGGACCGGATCGTGTCGGCCTCGACCCGGCGGTTGCCTTCAACAATGATTTGCGACGACTGCGCATAAGCAACGCCACCCACGCTGACTGGCGCGGCGACTTGCCCGAACAGTACACTTGCGAGGACCAAGCACATGATGCCCAGTCCCCGGAACACCCCACCCATCATTCCCATCCGCTACGCCCTTGCTTCCCCAAATATCCCCAAGCAAGCTTCTCTTTCCATTACGGGACCCACCCCTGGGATTTCCCGTAAGGCCGCAGGACTCAGACACGGACCTCCTTGTAAACGGCATTTGTGTCCGTGCAATGCATCCGATCGCTCCGCAGATTTTCCCGCCCCAGCTGTTGCCCGCCTGCTACACTTCACGACGTCCAGTGCAGGATGTCGTTATAAGTTGCGAAAATCATTAACATAAGCACCACCGCCAGCCCGATCCGGAACCCGACTTCCTGGGCACGCTCCGACAGGGGACGCCCGCGCACCGCCTCGACAGCGTAGAACAGCAGATGTCCGCCATCGAGCAGCGGAATCGGGAACAGATTGAGCAGACCGATTGAAACCGACAAGACGGCGGCCAGCTGAATGATGGCAACGAGGCCACCGCTGATTCCGCCGCTATGCAACCCACCTTGCCAGACTTGGCCGGCAATCTGCGCGATCCGGGTTGGCCCGCCCAGCTGATCGGGCGATTCGCGGCCGACCACGACGCGGGCGAGGTACGTCATCGTATTATCGATCACGAACCAGGTTTCGTGGACCCCAAGGCCAATCGCCGTGAGCGGATCGACCGGTTTGACCGCGATCTCGCCAGGCCCCACGGGCGCCCGGGTGATTCCCAGCATGCCCTGGCGGTGGACGTTGCCGAAGCTGTCCTTCACCTCAGACAAAACGGGCGTCGCGGTGAGGTTTTCGTGCACCCCACCCCGGTTCACCAAGATATGCAGCGCCTGCCCGGGGCTCGTCACCACGATGCGCTGCAACTCGCCGAACGATTCGACCGGCTGTCCGTCAATGGAGAGAACGAGGTCACCGGGTTGGAAGCCGGCAGCCTCGGCCGCACTGCCGGGCTGCACCGTAGCGACCCGGGCCGCGGTCGATTCCTTGCCGTAGACCGAGAAAATTCCCGCGAAGATCACGATCGCCAGAACGAAGTTGGCGAGCGGACCTGCCACGACGACCGCCGCGCGCGACCATACGGGCTGGTGGAAGAAACTGACCTTGCGCTCAGATTCGCTCATCTGCGCCACGGCCGCCGGATCGGGCACGCTCGCGGCGTTTTCATCTCCGAAGAATTTGACGTAACCGCCCAGCGGAACAGCAGAAATCTTCCACCGGGTGCCCTTGCGGTCGTTGAAGCCGACGATCTCCGGGCCAAAGCCGATGGAAAACACCAGGACCTTGATGCCGCAGGCGCGCGCAATGAGGAAATGACCCAGCTCGTGGAAGAACACCACGATGGTCAAGACCACTAGGAACGGCAGGATATAGCCCAGCAAGCCGGCACCCAAGAGATTGAGACTAGAGACCAAATGCGTACCCATCAGCGTCCGTTCGCCCCTGCGCGGTGAAATCGTTTTCGCTCGCGCACGTCCTCGGCGAACTTACCGCCGCCCAGCGAAGCCTCAGGCAAAACCCCAGACCATTGCCCAGCTTCGGCGGAAAACCGGTAACTACGTTTCCAGAACATGCGCCACTTCACCCGGTATTTATTTAGGATGCCTTTGCGGCAATTTCAGGCAGCAGCTCGCGCGCCAGAGATCGCGAAACATGGTCAATAGATAGTGCATCGTCGATGCTCTGCGGCTCCCGCAGCAGACCCTTGCGGGCGCTCGCCTCCAGCGTCTCCTCGACCAAGCCCGCGATTCCAGCAAAGCCAAGGCGCCGATGCAAGAACGCATCGACCGCAATTTCGTTTGCCGCATTGAGGACGGTGGGAGCCCCTCCGCCCAATTCGAGCGCCTCCCGGGCCAGGCGCAACGCCGGAAAGCGGGCGGGGTCGGGCGCCTCGAAACTCAGGGTCGCGACCTTGGCAAGATCGAGCCGAGCGGCCGGCGTATCGATCCGGTCCGGCCACGCCAGGCAATGGGCGATTGGAACCCGCATGTCCGGCGACCCCAGCTCGGCGATCACGGCACCATCCCGAAACTCAACCAGCCCGTGTACGATCGATTGCGGATGTACCAGAACGTCGATCTGACTCGCCGGCAAGGCGAACAGATGATGCGCTTCGATCAGTTCCAGTCCCTTGTTCATCATGGTCGCCGAATCGATCGTCACCTTCGGGCCCATCGACCAATTCGGATGGCGCAAGGCCTGGTCGACCGTCGCCGCACGCATTGTTTCAAGCGGCGAGGTCCGGAACGGCCCTCCTGACGCCGTGAGGATGATGCGGCGGACGTCGGACCGGTGTCCCGATGCCAGCGACTGAAAAATGGCGTTGTGCTCGGAGTCGACCGGCAGCACCGTTGCGCCGATCTCGCCGGCGCGGCGCATAAAGAGAGCACCGGCGCAGACCAGGCACTCCTTGTTGGCAAGCGCCACGGTCGCACCGCGCTCGAGCGCCGCTAAGGTGGGCTTGAGTCCCGCGGCTCCCGTGATCGCCCCCATGACCCAATCGGCCGGCCAGTTCGCTGCCTCGATGACGGCGCCCTCCCCGGCTGCCGCCGCGATTCCGGTGCCAGCAAGCGCGTCCTTCAACTCGCCATAGAGCGTCGGGTCGGCGATGGCGGCAAAGCGCGCACCGATCTTGCGCGCGATCGCGGCAAGAGCGGCCGCGTTGCGCGAGGCAGCCACAGCCTCGACGCGGTAACGCTCTGGTGCCGCCATGAGGAGATCGACCGTGCTCGTACCGATCGAGCCGGTTGCTCCCAGAAGACTGACCGACCGAATTCCGTCCCGCTTGCTCACCACCGTTGCTGCGCTCATCACCTACCACACCAATAAGCCAGTCGCGGCCGCCGCGAAGCCGCCGTGCACGATCCCGATCATCGCCGCGATCAACGCTGCGGCGATGAAGCCATCCAGGCGATCCATGAGGCCTCCGTGTCCGGGAATGAGATGGCCCGTGTCCTTCGCCCCAAACCGTCGCTTGAGCGCGGATTCGAAGAGGTCGCCTGCCTGAGCCACCATTGAAAGGATCACACTCAGGATGGCAATGGGCAAGACCGCAAGCGACAGCCAGGCGGCGATCACGATCCCGGCGGCGAGCGCGCCCGCCATGCCGCCAACAGCGCCAGACCGGGTCTTGTTGGGACTGACCGCCTGCCACAGTTTTGCGCCGCCAACGACGCGACCCACAGCGTAGCCCATGATGTCGGTCATCCACACGATTGCGAACAGAAAAACCAATGCGGCGAAACCGTTGTTGATGTCGGCGCGCAGCAGCACCGGGGCGATGAACACAATGGCCGCATAGATCAGGCCGGCAACCCGCCACGGCGTCGGGTCTCGCGCCGGCGCGACGAGCTTGATCCACTCCCAACCGATGATGACCGCAGCCCCGGCCCAGAAGATCACAAAGGCAGTGCCGCCGATCCAAGCCGCCGCCAGCGCCAGAGGTGCCAGTACGAGGCTTGATGCCAGCCGAACCGAGAGATTATCGCCACCCGTCACGAGGCGCTTGCCGCCGCAAGGCCGCCGAAACGGCGCTCGCGTGTGCGATATTCGGCAATCGCGCTCTCAAGCGTCGCGCGGTCGAAGTCCGGCCAATAGACCGGCACAAATACAAGCTCACTGTAGGCAGCCTGCCACAGCAGGAAATTGGACATGCGCTGCTCGCCACTGGTACGGATCAACAAATCGGGATCGGGGATATCGGCCGTGTGCAGACGTGTGGCGAGGAGGTCAGCCGTGATCGCTTCGGGCTTGAGCCTTCCAGCGGCGACATCTTCGGCAAGCCGGCGGGCGGCCGAGGCGATCTCCTGGCGAGCGCCGTAGTTGAATGCGACCACCAGCATGAGCCCAGTATTGCCGGCGGTCAGCGTCTCGGCTTCTTCGAGCAGGCGCGCAATTTCCGGGTCGAGGCCTTCGCGCTCGCCGATGATTCGAACTCGCACGTTGTTGCGGTGCAGGTCGGCGAGATCATTGCGGATGAACCGGCGCAGCAGTCCCATCAGGTCGAGAATTTCCGAGCGCGGGCGCGTCCAGTTCTCGGAGCTGAACGAGAAGATCGTCAGGATGCCGATGCCGAGCTCATCCGCGGCCCGCACGGTTCTGCGCACCGCTTCGACGCCCCGGCGGTGGCCCTCGCCGCGCGGGAGCCCGCGCTGCGCCGCCCAGCGGCCGTTCCCGTCCATGATGATGGCGACGTGGTAGGGTGCACCACGACCAGCACCGCGCTTCACCTCGGTCTGGGTCACAGGATGAGCGCCTTGTTAAACAACAGACACACTCTCCTCGTCATCGCCGGGCTTGTCCCGGCGATCTCGCTTAGGAGAGCTTGGCGTTTCACCTAAGCGGGATGCGCGGATCAAGCCCGCGCATGACGAGTTGAGAGGGATGTGTTTCACCACCACCTACACCGTCATGATCTCGCGTTCTTTGGTGGCCAGGGATTGATCGATCTCAGCGATGATCTGGTCGGTTGCCTTCTGAATTTCGTCCGCCTTGTGCTTCTGCTCATCCTCGCTGATGCTGCCGTCCTTCTCCATTTTCTTCAGCAAATCGAGACCATCACGGCGCACGTGGCGCACGGCTACGCGGGCGCTCTCAGCGTACTTGTGCGCGACCTTGACCAGCTCCTTGCGGCGATCCTGATTGAGCTCGGGAATCCGCAACCGGATCACCTGGCCTTCCGTTGACGGCGTCAAACCGAGGTTAGCGGCCATAATGCCCTTCTCGACCGCGTGCACCAGCGACTTGTCCCAGACCTGCACGCTGATGAGGCGCGGCTCCGGTACGCTGATGGTCGCAAGCTGATTGAGCGGCATGTGCGTGCCGTATGCGTCCGCCTGCACGTGATCGAGCAGGCCGGTCGAGGCACGGCCGGTGCGCAGACCGCCCAGTTCCTGCTTGAGGACCTGGGTCGCGCCGTGCATGCGGCGTTTGAGTTCATTGAGATCATATGTGGTGGTTGCCATCGAGGCCTCCCGAAGGCGGCATGCGGTTGTCGCACAGGCCGCCGCGATAATGTCCGGTGCTTCTGTCGCCGCGTTGCGGCGGTGACGGATAAACTCTAGCCGACCCTTGTTGCACGCCCTTCCCCGCGCAACACGGCCGTCACAGCACCCGCGTCCCGGATCGAAAACACTATGATAGGCATATGGTTTTCCCGGGCAAGCGCAAACGCGGTCATATCCATGACGCGCAGGTCGCGCGCAATCGCTTCCTGGTGCGTGAGCGCATCAAATCGCTTAGCGTTTGAGTCGCGCTTCGGATCGGCGCTGTAGACGCCATCGACGTTGGTCGCCTTCAGGACGCTGTCGCAACCCATCTCGGCGGCACGCAGCACGGCGGTGGTATCGGTGGTGAAGTACGGATTGCCGGTTCCGCCGGCGAAGAGGACGATTCGCCCCTCGGCCAAGTGCTTGTTCGCGCGCTGCCGCGTGTAGAGCTCGCACACCTGTGGCATCTCCAGCGCCGAGAGGGTGCGCGCGGGCGCCCCGGCGCGCTCTAAGGCGGCCTCCAGCGCCAGTGAATTCATCACGGTTGCCAGCATGCCCATCGTGTCGCCAGTCGTACGCGACACGCCCCGCCCGGAGACTTCGACACCGCGGAAGATATTGCCGCCGCCGACGACGACGCCGATCGTGACCGGAAGCGCCCGCGCCGCCGCGAGATCGGCGGCGATACGCTCCAAGGTCGGCTGATGGATGCCGAATGACTCAGGGCCGCTCAGGGCTTCTCCCGAGATCTTGACGATGACGCGCCGGAAGGCCGGCTCAGGCATCGGATGCTCCCCCGCCGATGCGCGTGTCCCAGGCGCAGCACAGCACGCAGTGGTGCGCTGCAGACGCGGGACCGTTAAACGCGGTGTCGTTGTGGCGGACCCGGATCAGCAGTGCACCGCTACGCAAGAGCTTCGCGCTGCACCGCATCCGGGACACGTGTCTCAACTTCGACTATTTCTCGATTCCCTCGCCCAGTGCAAAGCGCACGAAACCCGTGACCTTCACCGGCGCGCCGACCTTGCCTTCGGCCTCCTTCACGGCCTGCGCGACGCTCTTCTTGTCGTCATGTACGTAGGGCTGCTCGAGCAGGCAGACCTCCTTGTAGAAGGTCTTCAGGCCCGACTCGACGATCTTGCTGATCATCGCTTCCGGCTTGCCTTGGGCGCGGAATTTTTCCGCCAGCACGTCGCGCTCGCGCGCGACCACGGCCGGATCGAGCCCGCTTGGATCAACCGCCAGCGGACTCGCGGCCGCCACGTGCATCGCAACTTTGCGGCCGAGATCGATGAGCTCGTCGCTCTTGCCGTCCGACTCGAGCGCGACCAGGACGCCGATCTTGCCGAGCCCATCGGAAACCGTGTTGTGGATATAGCTTGCCACCGCACCCTTGCCGACATTTAGTCCGGCGGCGCGCCGCAAGCTCATGTTCTCGCCGACCTTGGCGACGGTGTCAGCGATCGCCTCGGCGATCGTAATGCTCCCGGCCTTGGCCGACTTGATCGCCTCGACGTCGGTCCCCGCGGAGAGCGCGACATCGGCGATCATCTTGACCAAGCCCTGAAACAGGTCATTGCGGGCGACGAAGTCTGTTTCCGAATTGACCTCGACGACGACGCCCTTGCCGTCCTGACGGGCGACGCCGATCAACCCATCGGCCGCGACCCGATCGGCTTTCTTGGCAGCCTTGGCGATGCCCTTCTTGCGCAGCCAGTCGACCGCGGCCTCGGGATCGCCCGACGTTGCTTCCAGCGCCGCCTTGCAATCCATCATGCCGGCGCCGGTCTTCTCGCGCAGGTCCTTGACCATGGTAGCGGATATGTTCGCCATGTTGTCCTCCCCGGCCTCTGCCGGGTCTCGCAAACGCGCCTCAGCCGATCGAGGCGCAAGGGATCATCAGCCGAGCAGAGCGCTATTCGGCGCTCAGTTCCTTTGCCTTATCGACCCAGGCACTGACGCGCCCCGGCAAGCCGACTTCCTCGCCGATATTGTGCGCGGCCTGCGGCGAGAAAGCCGCGATCTGCCAATAATGGAAGATGCCCAGATCGTTGAGCTTCTTCTCGATTGCGGGTGACACGCCGGTCAGCTTCTTGAGATCGTCCGCACCGCCGCGTGGACCGGAGAGAACCTCGTAGCCAGGGCCTTCGCTGGTCTCCGCCGGGACCTCCTCGGCGATCGGGGCTTCCGCCTCGCCGATGTCAATACCCATCTCGCCCTGCGCTCGGCCGATTCCGTCGATCGCCGCCTTGGCGATGAGCTCGCAGTACAGCGTAATCGCACGTCCGGCATCGTCATTACCAGGCACCAGATAGGTGATGCCCTCCGGATCACAGTTGGTATCGACGATCGCCGCCACCGGGATATTGAGGCGTTGCGCCTCCTTGATGGCGATGTCTTCCTTATTGGTGTCGATCACGAACAACAAGTCGGGAATGCCGCCCATATCCTTGATGCCGCCGAGCGCGCGATCAAGCTTGTCGCGCTCGCGCTGCAGGTTGAGGCGCTCCTTCTTGGTGTAGCCCTCGGCCTCGCCGGTGCTGAGCAGCTCATCGAGCTTGCGCAGGCGCTTGATCGATTCCGAGATGGTCTTCCAGTTGGTCAGCATGCCGCCGAGCCAGCGGGAATTCACGTAGTACTGAGCCGAGCGCTTGGCGGCTTCGGCGATCGAGTCCTGCGCCTGCCGCTTGGTGCCGACGAACAGGATGCGTCCGCCTTTGGCGACGGTATCGCTGACGGCCTCGAGCGCCCGGTGCAGCATGGGCACGGTCTGGGCAAGATCGATGATGTGGATGTCGTTGCGGGTGCCGAAGATGTACTCGCGCATCTTCGGGTTCCAACGGTGGGCCTGATGGCCAAAGTGCACGCCAGCTTCCAACAGCTGGCGCATTGAATAGTCGGGTAGCGCCATAACGTCTCTTCTCCGGTTCTGCCTCCGCGGACGTGTGAGCGCTGTTGATGCGCGTGTCCTTTGTCGCAAAACCGGTAACCACTTTTGCGGGACACGCGTACGAAACGCCACCGGA
>JAFAXD010000448.1 GCA_019241285.1 Xanthobacteraceae bacterium
CGGCGTTCGGCCGGCCCCGGAATGACCGGCTGCGGATTGTGGGAGCGTACGGTCATCTATGCGCGGCAACGTCACCTATGCGTTCTACCTCGCTGCGGTGAGCGGCCGGGCGGATCAGTGGGACGTGGATCAATCCCGGCGCTGGCCAGCACCTTGCGCATCAGGTTGGGGAAGGCCTCGCCCGCCACTTCGCTCAGCGGCAGGAAGCGCGTGCCCTCAGGCGCGGCGGTGCCGGGCGGCACTTCGGCGCGATAAACCGTAAGTTCCAGTGGAAAATGCGTGAAGGTGTGACGCACCACGCCCGGCAAACGCCGCCAAGTGGCCGGCAGCGGCGCCTCGTCGCGGGCGCGACGCCCGTCGAATTCCGGGGTCCAGGCCGTGGTCGGGACTTCCGTCATGGCGCCCAGCAAACCATTGTCTGGCCTGACACGGGTGAGCACGTAGCCATCCGCGCGGACCACCACGAAAGCGGCGCCGCGCCGCAGTTCCCCTTCGGGCTTTGCGGCCTTGCGCGGGAAGCTCTCGGCATCGCCGCGCCGGAATGCCGCGCAGGCGGCGTTCCACGGACACAACGCACAGGCCGGTTTTTTCGGCGTGCAAATAGTCGCGCCAAGGTCCATCAACGCCTGGGCAAAATCGCCGGTGCGGGCCTCCGGTGTGAGGCCCTCAGCGAGCTGCCGAATCGCAGGCTTCGCGGCCGGTAACTCCTCCTCACAGGCGAACAGGCGCGTGACCACGCGCTCGACATTGCCGTCGACCGGCGTGGCATGGGCATCAAACGCGATGGCTGCAATCGCCGCTGCGGTATAGGGCCCAAGGCCGGGCAACGCGGTGAGCTCGGCAATGGTGCGCGGAAAGGTTCCTCTATGCTGTTCCACAATCGCCTTGGCGCAGGCATGCAGGTTCCGAGCGCGTGCGTAGTAACCGAGCCCGGCCCACAGCTTGAGCACGTCTCTCAGCCCCGCCGCTGCGAGCTGCTCGATGCTGGGAAAGCGCTCCAGGAAACGCGCGTAATAGGGCCCGACCGCGCGCACGGTCGTCTGCTGCAACATGATTTCCGAAAGCCAGACGCGATAGGGATCAGGAGCCTCGCCGGGCTTGGCGCGCCAGGGCAATGTACGCCGATGCCGATCGTACCAGGCGAGCAAGTCGACAGCGCGCGGCTGCACGCGCTCGCGCTTCCGGACCAGTGCCGTTCCTGATAGCGTCATCGCATGGGTGTCGCAGAGCCAAATTCAGTGAACAAGCCCCGCCGCTCATTCGCACGCCCTTTGGCCGAGCTTTTGAACAACTGCATCTCCGCAGCCTTCGCGCGCCAGGGGTTTGCCGCGCGCGAGATCGTCACGCACTGGCCAGAGATCGTCGGCCAGGAGATCGCGGCGATTGCCGAGCCGATCCGCATGCAGTGGCCGCGCAATCCGGAAGGCGCCGCGCCGGCGACGTTGGTGCTACGAGTCGAGGGGCCGGCGGCGATCGAGGTACAGCACCAATCGAAGCTCGTCATCGAACGGGTCAACCGGTTCTTTGGCTGGCAAGCGGTAGACCGCCTCGCCTTTCGCCAAGCGCCGCTGCGCGGCGGAACCACGCGCCCGCAGCGCAGCACGAGGATCGATCCGGACATGGCGGCCCGCATCGCAAGCTCGCTCGCTATCGAGCACCCGGCATTGCGGGACGCCCTGGGCCGGCTTGGGGCGGCACTCCGGCGCAAATAGCGGCGTTCTGCCCCAGATATGGCTCAAACCAATGTGACTGGATGAGCGGACTATGCAGTACGCCCGCGGCGTTGCCATATGTATTGCTACGGGGTACCGATGGGGCAGACGTCTATCAAGAGGTGAATTGTGACCACCCGACGCGCTTTTCTGTGGGGGAGCTGCGCCCTCGCCCTACTCGCCGAATTCGGCTTCGTCCTCAATGCTCGGGCGCAAACCCAGGTGCCGGACGCCGACCTCGCGCAGCCGTCGCCCCTTGGGGACATCGTGCTGGGCTCACCAGATGCACCGGTTACTATCATCGAATACGCTTCGATGACCTGTCCGCACTGCGCGCAATTCCAGGCGAAGACCTTCCCGAAGCTCAAAGAACGCTACATTGATACCGGCAAGGTTCGTTACATCTTCCGCGAGTTCCCGCTCGATCCGCTGGCGGCTGGCGCATTCATGCTGGCGCGCTGCGCGGACAAAGACAAATACATGTCCATTATCGACTTGTTCTTCGGCACTCAGCGCGACTGGGTCGTGCCCAACCCGCTGCAGCCGCTGTTCAATATTGCCAAGCAGGCCGGTTACAACGAGGAAACGTTCAACGCCTGCCTGAAGAATCAGCAGATCCTCGACGGCATCCAGAACGTCCGAGACCACGCCGCCAAGGTGCTCAACGTCGAGTCGACCCCGACCTTTTTCATCAACGGCAAGCGCGTGGTCGGCGACGTTTCGATCGAGGAGATGGAAAAGGAAATAAAGCCTTTTCTGAAGGCGTGATAAGGGGTTAGAGCCTGGACGCAATCTCCGACCCTCATCCTGAGGAGCTCGAGCGAAGCTCGGGCGTCTCGAAGAATGGCCAAGAGCGACGGTGGTAATTGTGGCCGTCCTTCGAGACGCCCGGCCCCTGACGGGCCCGGGCTCCTCAGGACGAGGTCCAGACTAAGCACCGCGAAGACTTGGAAAACCCGCGCCCGACTATTGCCGAGACTCAGCTGACGATTCATTGTCCAACGCGATGCGGCGGACCTGGAGCCCTTGGGGCCGAAGCCGGCGGGCAGCTCTCGTCGGCAGAACGACGCGCCTGAACGGCGCGAGGGCTCGTTCGCGCGCGCTCAAGGAAAGCGTCTCGCAATGAAACTCACGCGCCTGCGCCTGCTCGGCTTCAAATCCTTCGTGGAGCCGACCGATTTTCTGATCGAGCCCGGACTGACCGGGGTGGTCGGTCCCAACGGCTGCGGCAAATCCAATCTGGTCGAGGCCTTGCGCTGGGTCATGGGCGAGACCTCGCACAAATCCATGCGCGCTGCCGACATGGATGACGTCATTTTTTCCGGCAACAACAGCCGGCCGGCCCGCAATAATGCCGAAGTAGGGTTGCGCCTCGACAATACGTCCCGGACCGCGCCGGCCCAGTTCAACGGCGAGGACACGCTCGACGTCACGCGCCGGATCGAGCGCGATCAAGGCTCGACCTATCGGATCAATGGCCGTGAAGTGCGGGCGCGCGACGTACAGATCCTGTTTGCCGACGCATCGACCGGCGCACGCTCGCCGGCAATGGTGCACCAGGGACGCATCGGCGAGATCATCAACGCCAAGCCCGAGCAGCGTCGGCGCGTGCTTGAGGAAGCGGCGGGTATTTCCGGCCTGCACGCCCGTCGGCACGAAGCCGAGCTGCGGCTCAACGCCGCCGAGCAGAACCTCGCCCGGCTCGAAGACGTGATCGGCCAACTCGCCGGGCAGATCGACGCGCTCAAGCGCCAAGCCAAGCAAGCCGTGCGTTATCGCACGGTGTCCCAACAGGTCCGTACGGCCGAGGCGATGCTGTTCCACCTGCGCTACGTCAACGCGCAGGCCGAAACCGTAGAGGCCGCGCGCGCGCAGGACGAAACCGTGCGGCTCGTTGCTGAGCGCACTGGCGCGCAAGCCGAAGCTTCAACCCGCCAAGCCAACGCAGCGGCGGCACTTCCCGATTTGCGCGACGCCGAAGCGCGCGCCGCGGCGGCGTTGCACCGCATGGTTCTGGCGCGCGAGTCGCTTGAGCGCGAAGAGGCGCGGGTGCGCGAGCGAATAGCAGAACTCGACCGCCGCCTGGTTCAGCTGTCTGACGACATGGGCCGCGGGCAGGCGCTGGTCACCGATGCGCAGACGGCGCTCGCGGGGCTTGCCAATGAACGGGAGACTCTTGAGCGCGAGGCGGCAACGAGTGGTGAGCGGCGCAGCGAGTTCGACGCGCGGGTCGCGGCAGCCCAAGCGACGCTCGACGCGTCGGAGCGGCGCCTTGCCGAACTGACCGGTGCCGTCGCCGAACTCGCAGCGCAAAGGGGCCGGCTCGAACAGGCGACGCGCGACCACGCCGATCGCCAAAATCGCGCGGCGCGCGAGCTTGCCGACGTGGACGCCGAGCTTGCGCGTTTGCAGGCCAGCGCGGCGGGCGACGCCGCCCTGCCGGAATTGGCTTCAGCCGTTGATCAGGCGCAGACCGACATCGAAGCCGCGGAGGCCGCGACCGTGCGTGCGGAGGCAGCGCATTCGGCTGCCCGCCAGGCCCTCGATGTTGCACGCCAACCGCTCGCCGAGGCGGAGCGGCGCGTGAACCGGCTGGAGACCGAGGCGCGCACGCTCGCCAAGGTGTTGCATGTAGACGCCAAGAGCATGTGGCCCCCGGTGCTCGACCTGCTCACCGTGGAAAAAGGGTTCGAGACCGCGTTGGGCGGCGCTCTCGGCGACGACCTCGACGCGCCCATCGATGCCAACGCGCCATTGCGCTGGGCCGGCGCGCAGCCCGATGGCGACCCGAGCCTGCCCGAGGGGGTCGACCCGCTTGCGGCCCATGTGTCAGCGCCGCCCGAATTGGCGCGGCGCTTAGCACAGATCGGTGTGGTGTCGCGGGCCGAAGGTCCCGCATTGGCTCGCCAGCTCAAGCCGGGACAACGGCTAGTCTCGCCGGAAGGTGATCTCTGGCGCTGGGACGGTTTCTGGGTCGCCGCCAACGCGCCGACCGGCGCGGCGCGCCGGCTCGCGGAACGTAATCGCCTGACGGATATCGAGCGCGAGCTCGAAAACACCCGCGCCGACGCGGAGACACGCCGTGCCGCGGTGCGCGCCGCTGAGGCTGAGGTTGCGGCCGCCGTAGAAGCCGAATCTCAGTCCCGCACGCGTCGACGGGAGCTGCAACAGGAGGCCAATGCAGCGCGCGAGCGCCATGCGGGTGCGGAGCGCGAGTTGGCACGAATTGCCGCGCGCCTGTCCGCCCTCGGCGAGGCAAAGACGCGACTTGAGGCCGCCGTGGCGGATGCGCAAACGCAACACAATGACGCGGCGAGCCAGCTCGACGCGCTGCCGGCGCTCGATGGGCTCAACGCCGAGCTAACGGAAATCAAGAACCGGGTGGCGGAGGATCGTTCGGTCTTTGCCGAGGCGCGTGCCCAGGCGCAGGCGCTGGCGCGCGAGATCGAGCTCGCCACGCGGCGCATCACCGCAATCGGCACCGAGGCCGAGGCGTGGCGCGAGCGTGAGAGCGGCGCCGCGGCGCAGATCGAACTACTCGAAGCGCGCATGGCCGAAACCCATGACGAGCGCACCCGGCTCGCCGACAGCCCGGCCGCCTTTGAGGCGGAACGGCGCGGCTTGATGGATCAAATCCAGGCCGGCGAGGCGGCGCGACGCGCCGCCGCCGATGCGCTCGCGCTCGGCGAGACCGCGCTCGCGGAGGCCGATCGCGCCGCGCGCGCCGCGCTCGAAGCGATGAGCGCTGCACGCGAGGAACAGGTCCGCGCCGAGGAACGGCACGAGGCTGCAAAGCGCCGGCTCGCCGACGTCGGTCATGAGATCCAGGAGGTGCTGGAGATCGAGCCGGAGGCCGTTGCCGCGATGGCCGGTATCGAGCCGGATACCAAATTGCCCGATGTGGCTGACGCCGAGGCGCAGCTCGAGCGGCTGCGGCGCGAACGCGAGCGCCTTGGTGCAGTGAACCTGCGCGCCGAGGAGGAGCTGCGCGAGGTCGAAACCCAGCATACGACCCTGACCGCCGAGCGCGACGATCTGGTCGAAGCAATCAAGCGGCTGCGCCAAGGCATTCAGAACCTCAACCGCGAGGCACGCGAGCGGCTGGTCAGCTCCTTCAAGACCGTGAACGAGCATTTCCAGCAACTATTCACGCGCCTGTTCGGCGGCGGTACCGCGGAGCTGCAGCTGATCGAGAGCGAGGACCCGCTGGAGGCGGGGCTGGACATCCTGGCCCGGCCACCCGGCAAGAAACCGGCAACGCTGTCGCTGCTCTCGGGCGGCGAGCAAGCGCTCACCGCGCTCGCCTTGATCTTTGCGGTGTTCCTGACCAATCCGGCGCCGGTCTGCGTGCTCGACGAGGTGGACGCACCGCTCGATGATCACAATGTCGACCGCTTCTGCGACCTGCTTGATGAGATGGCCCAGTCCACGGCAACGCGGTTTATGATCATCACGCATAATCCGATCACCATGGCGCGCATGAACCGACTCTTCGGCGTCACCATGGCGGAGCGCGGCGTGTCGCAGCTCGTTTCCGTCGACCTGGAAGGCGCCGTCAAGCTGCGTGAAGCCGTGTAGGCACCGTCGGTTCCTGCTATAATTCGGATGTACGTGTCCCGAATGCGGTGCAGCGTGCAGCGGTGCACCGCTGATTCGTGACCGTGACAACGACATTGTGTTAGACGGTCCCGGGCCTGCAGTGCACCACTTCGTCCCGCGCTGCGCCGGATCCGGCAGGATCGTATTTGAGTTACAACACGAGGAACAGCGCATGTCGCTCGGTTGGATCGTCCTTATCGTGATTGTCGTGGTCGCCATCTGGGCGGTCATGATCTACAATAACTTGGTGGCGATGAGCCAACGCACCAATCAGGCCTTTGCTGATGTGGACGTTCAGCTGCGCCAACGCCATGATCTTATTCCCAACCTGGTCGAGACCGTTAAGGGATATGCGACGCACGAGCGCGGCACGCTCGAAGCCGTGGTGAAGGCACGTAACGCCGCAGTGACCGCACAAGGGCCAGACCAGAAAGTCGCTGCCGAGAACATGCTGACCGGCGCATTGCGGCAACTCTTCGCGCTTGCCGAAGCCTATCCGGACCTCAAGGCAAACACCAACTTCCTGCAGTTGCAGAGCGAACTTGCCGATATCGAGAACAAGCTCGCGGCATCGCGGCGCTTCTTCAACAACGCGGTGCAGGAATACAATTCGGGCATTCAGCAGTTCCCTGCCGCGCTGTTTGCCGCGAGCTTCGGGTTCCACCCGAAACCTTTCTTCGACCTGGGCGAGGAGCGGCAGACCGTATCGCAAGCGCCTTCAGTCAAATTCTAGTCAGAGGACAGGAAACAGGACACCGGGAGTCAGGGAAACAACATGCGGTTCGCGCCGTATCCTTCGCTTCTCTTCCCGACCCCGGACATCCCGTTTCCTGATTCCTGATCATGGCCTCTTACGGCCTGTATACGCATATCCAGTCGAACAAGCGCCGTTCGGTGGCGCTGCTGATCGGCTTATTTCTGCTGGTTTACGTGCTTGTCTACGCGGGTGCGATTGCCGGCGAGGCGTTGTCTTACGACGCGTCGCCAGAATGGTACTTGCGCAAAGCTTGGCAGGATCTGCTCGAGGCAGCGCCCTTTGCCACGATAGGCACGGCGATCTGGATCGTGATCGCCTACTACTTTCATCAATCGATGATCGACGCAGTCACCGGCGCGCAGGACGTCACCCGCACCGAGCAACCGCGGCTTTATAATCTGTTGGAAAATCTGTGTATCTCACGTGGCATTCCAATGCCGAAACTCAAGGTCATGCAGAGTGACGCCTTGAACGCGTTCGCGACCGGCATGAACCAGAAACAGTATGCGGTGACTGTCACGACCGGGCTACTCGCGGCGCTCGATGATGCCGAGATCGAAGCGGTGCTGGGCCATGAGCTCACCCACATCCGCAATGGCGACGTGCGCATGTTGGTGATCGCCGTGATCATTGCCGGCGTTGTATCATTTGCGGCCGAGCTAATCTTCCGGGTGCTGTTGAGCGGCGGCTTCCGGTTTCGCAGCCGCGACAGCGATTCCGATCGCGGACGCGGGGGCTTCGGCGTGGCGATTCTCATCGCACTTGTGCTGATCGTAGTCGCGTGGGTTCTGTCGCTGTTCATCCGACTTGCTTTGTCGCGTTCGCGCGAGTTCCTGGCGGACGCGGGCTCGGTTGAGCTCACCAAGAATCCTGATGCCATGATTTCGGCCCTGCGCAAGATCGAGGGCCGCGGTGAGCTGGCCAGGGCTACTTCGGCCGTCATGGAAATGTGCATCGACAATCCGCGTGAAGAATTCGCCGATTTGTTTTCGACGCATCCTTCGGTGGTACGCAGGGTCGAAGCGCTCGTGCGCTATGCGGGGGGCCACGACCCCGGACCGTTGCAATTGCCGGCGCCCGGGCAGCCCAGTTCGTCCGATGCACCTCCCACCACGACGCCATCCGATCAGCAAACCTTTCCGGGTCCCTGGTCGCAGCCGGATGCTGCGGGCAGGTCGTTTCTGCCTGATCGCGCACCGATCGGGCCAAATGGGCCATGGGGGCCTTCCAATGGGCAATCGTCCTAGAATTGCACTGCATCAGTCGCTTTTTCGCGCGATGTAGAGCCTTTTTCTGCTTGATCGCGTGATTTGTCGCATGGTCTGATCCTACTCCTAGTCCAGATCCCGGTTCTTGTCGGGGCATGGTCCGCTTATTTCGCTTTTGCCGGGGCTTGGCACGAGGATGGCCGAGGGCCAACCAACATATCTCTACTTCGTTTGTTCGACGCATCCGCGGGTCGGCAAAACGTTGATGGCGCGTTTGCTGATCGAATTTCAACACGCCAATGAGCGGCCGGTCCTGGGCTTCGATCTCGGCAGCGATGGTCCGGCGTTGGCGGAGTTCCTGCCCGAACTAGCAACGGTAGCCACGATCAACGACGTGCGTGGCCAGATGGCGCTATTGGAGCCGCTCGCGCGCAACGACGGCGCCCCCAAAGTGGTCGACGTCGGCCAACGGGTGCTGGCGCAGTTGTTCACGATCCTGCGGGATGTTGACTTTGCTGGCATAGCAAGCGGCCGCGCCATCAAGCCGATTGTCCTGTATGTCGCGGCGCCGGGCGATGAAGCCGTCCGGGGCTACGCCATTCTGCGCCAACAGTTTCCGAGCTTCGGCTTCGTACCTGTCAGCAACGAGGCCATGCTTGATGAGGCCGATCTTGCCCCGCTGTTCCCATCGTCGATTACCGGAGTGCCGACGCTGCAGCTGCCGCCCGTCTCAGCCGACCTGCAGACCCACATCGATCAACGGCCGTGTTTCTTGATTGGACTGCACCAACTCGGGGAGGACGCGCTTCCACCCGGGGTGTGGGCTGAGCTTGATGATTGGCTGCGCCGATGCTTTCGTCAAATGCGCGAGCTCGACGTCGCACTCCTGATGGAGCAAAGGGGAGCTTAGCTGTCCCGACGATCAGTGTCCCTCGAAGCTGATCAGCGTGCGCACCGGCACGTCGAGCTTGCGGATCTTATCGGCGCCGCCGAGGTCCGGCAGGTCGACGATGAAACAGGCGGCGAGTACTTCGGCGCCCATCTGACGCAGCAGTTTCACGGCCCCTTCGGCGGTGCCGCCGGTCGCGATCAGATCGTCGACGACGATCACGCGTTCACCGCGCACCACTGCGTCCTCGTGGATCTCCATCTCGTCGAGGCCATATTCCAATGAATAGGCGATGCTGACCCGTTTGTGCGGAAGCTTGCCCTTCTTGCGGATCGGGATGAAACCGGCGGAGACCTGATGGGCGACCGCGCCGCCGAGAATGAAACCGCGCGCTTCGATGCCCGCCACTTTATCGATTTTCTGACCGGCCCACGGATGCACCAGTTCATCCACCGCGCGGCGAAAGGCGCGCGCGTCACCCAGGAGAGTCGTGATGTCGCGAAACAGGATTCCGGGCTTGGGATAGTCCGGGATGGTGCGGATCGCGGCCTTGAGATCAAATTCGAGAACAGGGCTGGTCATCTATGACATCAATGCTCTGGACGAGGAAAGGCGACTTTAGCCCGGATGGCAGGCAAAACGAAATCCGCTAAAGCATGATCCCGAAAAGTGGATACCGGCTTTCGGAAAAGACCATGCTCAAACAATAACCTAAAGCGTGATGGCGATTCGAAGAATAGTCATCACGCTTTAGGCGGCGTGCAATACCCGACCCGCGACCGCGTCGAGCTTGCGCACCAGTTCCGGGTCGCGCGCCGGCGGCGCCGTGATGATGGCCGTGTCGAGGGCGCGATCGGATCCGATTGGACAGGGCTCGTGCTCGCGCGGCAGTTCGCGCGCCAAACGCGCTACGAGGCGTTTGGCTTTGTCGGCGTTCTGGCTCAATACTTTGATGATGTCTTGCACGGTCACCGCATCGTGGTCCGGGTGCCAGCAATCGAAATCGGTGACCATGGCGACGGTCGCGTAACAAAGCTCCGCTTCGCGGGCGAGCTTGGCTTCCGGCATGTTGGTCATGCCGATGACCGAATAGCCCATGTCCTTGTAAGTCAGGCTTTCCGCGAGGGTCGAGAACTGCGGCCCCTCGATGCACACGTAAGTGCCGTCGCGCACCACATCGATTGCTTCGGCGGCCGCCGCCGCGGCCAGATGGATACGCAGCCGTGGCGCGACCGGGTGCGCCATCGACACGTGCGCGACAAGGCCCTTGCCGAAGAACGAGCTCTCGCGCTTGTAAGTGCGGTCCACGAACTGATCGACCAGAACGAACGTGCCGGGCGGCAGCTCCTGCTTGAACGACCCACAGGCCGACAGCGAGATCAGGTCGGTGACGCCCATCCGCTTCAGGGCATCGATATTGGCGCGGTAGTTGATGTCCGATGGCGAGAGCCGGTGCCCCTTGTCGTGGCGAGGCAGGAACACGACCGGCAGTCCGGCGATTTCGCCGGTGAGCATCGGGGCGGACGGCTCGCCCCACGGCGTGGCGACTTTCTCCTCGCGCACATTGGCGAGGCCGGGCAGGTCATAGATCCCCGAACCGCCGATGATTCCAAGCACGCACCTGGTCACAGCGTGCTCTCAAGTCGTGGTGGCGCGCGGATCCTGGCCTTTGGCGACTTCGGTCGGCTTTTCGATCTCGTGCCAGATCTTCTTCTTGGTGAAATAGAGCAGCACCGACAGCACGACCAGGAAGATCAGCACCTGAAAGCCGGTGCGCTTGCGCGCATCGAGGTGCGGCTCGGCAGCCCACTGCAGGAACGCCGCGATGTCCTTGGCGTATTGATCGACCGTCTCGGGAGTTCCGTCGGTATAGCTCACCTGCCCGTCCGAGAGCGGCTTGGGCATGCCGATGGCGTGGCCGGGAAAATACTTGTTGTAGCTCGAATTCGGCGACGGCATCTTGAAGCCGGGGGGAGCGTCTTCGTAACCGGTCAGGATACCATGGATGTAGTCCGGCCCCTCTTCCACGTATTGGGTGAAGATGTCGAAGACGAACCCCGGAAACCCGCGCTCGAACCCGCGTGCCTTGGCGAGCACGGACATGTCGGGCGGAAGCGCACCGCCGTTGGCGGCACGCGCCGCCTGATCGTTGGGGAACGGAGGGGGGAAGTAATCGGCCGGACGCGCCGGACGCTCCTCGACCTCACCCTGCTCGTTGGGCTCGGCCTTGACCTTGTACTCGGCGGCGATCGCCTTGACCTGCTCTTCGCTGAACGCGGGTCCGCCCGCCCACCCCAGCGCCTGGAAGGGGACCAGCTTAAGGCTATGGCACGTCTGACAGACCTCGCGATAGATCTTGAACCCGCGCTGCAATTGCGCCGTGTCATACTTGCCAAACGGTCCCGCAAACGACCAGTTCTGCCGCGGCGGCTCCGGACTTTCCTCCGCCGACGCGCGCGTCGCCATGCCGAGAAGCCCGCCGATGCTCACCATCGCCGCGAGTAGCACGGCGGCGGCGCTGGCGAGGCTGCGTTTCTTGAGCACGGCCTCGGAGATCGAATTCGGCAGCGGCCGCGGCTTTTCCAGGCGCCCCAACAGCGGCAGGACGATGAGGAAGTGGATGAAGTACCAAGCGGTGAAAATCCGCGCCAGGACCACATACACGCCTTCGGGCGGCTTGGAGCCGAGCCAGCCGAGGCCGACGCAGACTACGACGAAAATCCAGAAGAACTGTTTGTAGAGCGGCCGATAGGTCGCGGACCTGACTTTCGACGTGTCCAGCCACGGCACGAATGCGAGCACGACGATTGCTGAAAACAGCGCGACGACGCCGAGTAGCTTGTTCGGAATTGAGCGTAGGATCGCGTAGAATGGCAGGTAATACCATTCGGGTACGATGTGTGTCGGCGTAACACCCGGATTGGCCGGAATGTAGTTGTCGGGGTGGCCGAGGTAGTTCGGGATGTAGAACACGAACCAAGCCCAGACGATGCAGAATACAGCGACGAAAAACAGATCCTTCAAGGTCGCGTAGGGCGTGAAGGCGACCGTGTCCTTCTCGGTGCGCGGCTCGATGCCGGCTGGATTGTTCTGGCCGACGACGTGCAGCGCCCAGATATGCAGCACCACCACGCCAAGGATGACGAACGGCAAGAGGTAATGCAGCGAGAAGAACCGCTGCAGGGTCGGCTCACCGACAGCGTAACCGCCCCACAACCAGGTCACGATCGGCTCACCGACGATGGGAATGGCCGAGAACAGGTTGGTGATGACGGTGGCGGCCCAGAAGCTCATCTGGCCCCATGGCAGCACGTAGCCCATGAAGCCCGTCGCCATCATCAACAGGTAGATGATCACGCCGAGGATCCACAGCACTTCGCGCGGCGCCTTGTATGAGCCGTAATAGAGACCGCGGAACATGTGGATGTAAACGGCAAGGAAGAACATCGACGCGCCGTTGGCGTGCAGATATCGGATCAGCCAACCGAAATTCACGTCGCGCATGATGTGCTCGACGGAATTGAAAGCGCCGTCGGCGGTTGCCGCATAGTGCATCACCAGCACCACGCCGGTCACGATCTGCGCCACCAGCATGAAGGTGAGAATGGCGCCGAACGTCCACCAATAATTCAGGTTGCGCGGCGTCGGGTAGGCGATGACGGAGGAGTAGACGAGCCCTCCGAGCGGAAGCCGGGACTCGAACCAGCGCAGCACCGGATGCTTAGGCTCATAGACCGGAGGTTCATAAAGGCCCGTGCCGTCGGACCGTTTGAGCTGATAGGGCCATGCCCCTTGCGGCGGTTCGATGCTGGTATGTCCGCTCATGCTTCGGTCTCGGAACTGGTGCGTCAGAGCAACAAGAGGATAGCGTCCCTAACCGATCCGGATCTTGGTGTCGGAAATGAACGCGTAGGGAGGAAGTGCAAGATTTGCAGGTGCGGGGCCGCGACGGATACGGCCCGCAGTGTCGTATTGCGAGCCGTGACAAGGACAGAAGAAGCCGCCGTAGTCACCCTCGTGGGCAAGAGGAATGCAGCCGAGGTGGGTACAGATGCCGATCACCACCAGCCACTGATCGTGGCCCTCTTTCACCCGCGCCGAGTCCGGCGCCGGATCCGGCAGGGCTGCAACGTCGACATTCTGCGCCGCTTCGATCTCAGGCTTGGTCCGATGCCAGATGTAGATCGGCTTGCTGCGCCAGAACACCTTGATGGCTTGATTCTCGGTGATCGGCGCAAGATCAACTTCGATCGGGGCGCCGGCCGCAATCGTCGACGCATCCGGATTCATCTGCCCGATCAACGGCACCAGCGCGGCGGCGGCTCCGACGCCTCCGACGACCGCTGTCGCAATGTAGAGAAAATCACGCCGCGTCGGTTCGGCCGGAGACATGGTCGTCACGGTATCAAATCCTTTCGCGTCCGCGCGGTCGCCAAGCGAGCAATCCGCCGCTTTGCGCCCCCCGAAAATCCTCGCCCTTCTCGCGTGCCCCCGGGCGAGCCGGGGCCCTCCCTGGGAAGGAGGCCGTTCCGGCGCGCGATCTATTGGCACCCTTGTCGTGCGAGCGCAAGGGCGACCAAGCGGCGCAGCAATTCCATCTTATGGCAGCCCTGGCAAGACGCTAGCAGCAGACTTCGCGAGAAATTTACGCTTGATCAATGACGAGGCTGCCTGATGCGGATCGCGCTGTTCGAACCAGACATTCCACAGAATACAGGCACCATTTTGCGCCTGTGCGCATGCCTTGGAGTCGAAGCCCATTTGATCGAGCCGGCCGGCTTTCCCACATCGGATCGTGCTTTTCGCCGCGCCGGGATGGACTACCTGGATCAGGTGGCGATTGTCCGCCATACATCCTGGTCCGCATTTGAGCAGTTCCTCGAGCAAGCCGGGTGCAAACTGGTGGTTTTTACGACGGGTGCGAGCGAGAGCTATCTCGATCACCGCTTCGATGCAGGCGACGTCCTGCTGTTCGGCCGCGAATCGGCCGGCGTTCCCGCGGCCGTGTATGAGCGGGCCGACGCCCGGCTGCGGATTCCCATGCGGCCGGGCCTGCGCTCGATCAACGTAGCCGTGGCCTGTGCGATGGCGCTCGGCGAAGCCCTGCGGCAGACGCACGCATTTCCCGGGCCCGCTGTGCCATGACGAGCAGCCTGCCCGACCAACCCACATTGGACGCCCGCAAGGAGCGCGCCCGCGCTTGGTTCGAAAGGCTGCGTGATGACATCTGCGCGGCGCTAGAGGGATTAGAGCGCGACGCGCCGGACGAGCTCTACCAAGGCACGCCCGGACGCTTCGTGCGTACGCCGTGGACGCGCACCGACCACACCGGCGCCGCCGGCGGGGGCGGGGTCATGTCGATGCTGCGGGGGCGGCTGTTCGAGAAGCTTGGCGTGCACGTGTCGACTGTTTTCGGCGAGTTCGCACCGGAATTCCGCAAGGAGATACCCGGGGCCGATGCCGATCCGCATTTCTGGGCGTCAGGCATTTCGCTCATTGCCCACCCGCTCAATCCGCATGTCCCCGCCGTGCACATGAACACGCGATTCGTGGTCACCTCGAAGGCTTGGTTCGGGGGCGGCGCGGACCTGACACCGGTGCTGATGGCTCGCCGCACTCAAGAAGATCCCGACGCCAAGTCATTTCACGCCGCCATGGCAGCGGCTTGTGCCGCACATGCGCCAATCGCCCCTTATGAGCGCTTCAAAACGTGGTGCGATGACTATTTCCTCCTGCGTCACCGCGGCGAGCCCCGGGGGATCGGAGGGATTTTTTTCGACTGGCAGGACAGCGGCGATTGGGAGGCCGATTTTGCGTTCACCCAGGACGTGGGCGGCGCCTTTCTGCGCGTCTACCCGGAGCTGGTGCGCCGGAATTTTGCAACCACATGGACGGCCGAGCAGCGCGAGGAACAGCTGGTGCGCCGGGGGCGTTATGTGGAGTTCAATCTGCTCTATGATCGGGGCACCGTGTTCGGGCTCAAGACTGGCGGCAATGTCGAATCCATCCTTTCATCGATGCCGCCAATGGTTAAATGGCCGTGATCGCTCTGTCATTGGGGTCACTTAAGGTGAGTTGTTCTAGTCAGTCCGCGCACCGCGTGTTGCGCTCATCCAGGAGGGAAAAATGAAGTTCGTGCCCGGCCAAGTGGTCAATTTGAAATCTGGCGGCCAGCCCCTCACGGTCGTGGCGGTGGATGAAGATAGCGTCGAGTGCATCTGGCTCGGCGAAGAAGGAGATCTGTTCCGCGAATCGATTCCCACAGTAGCGCTCGAGCTCGCGTTTGGTGACGAGAGCGCCGACCTCGACTCGGCCGAAGCGCGCGAATTTGCGAACGCGCAGGCTGTCGCCAACGACGATGACGACGACGAAGATGAGGAGGAGGACGACGAGGAGGAGGGCGAAGAGGATCGCGCGGTGGATGAGCTTCACGAGCAGCCGGCGACCGTGGCAGCCCGCCGGCGCCGCGTTCCCGCTTAAACCGCGCACTCAACTCAGCGGATCAACGCTCCCAGAATCATTGCCCCGCCGCCGGCCAGGACGACGGCATCGAGAATGGCAACGTGAGCGCGTAACGAGAGCCGGTCGACGAGCCGCTTGGCAACAAAGGCGCCCGGGAAAGCCGCAGCCCCAATCAGCACAGCCACCGCAATGACTTGAGCGTCGACGGCGCCGGCTACGTCGAAAACGGTGACTTTCGCCACGCCGATTGCAACCGATATCGCCGCATCCGTGGCAATGACCGCGCCCCCCTGTAGACCGGCCGCCAACAACAGTGACAACAGGATAATGCCGGCGCCGCTGGTGCCTCCGACGACAACACCCCAGCCGACGGAGGCAGCCGCCAATGCACGTTCCCCAAGTTTCAGGCCCCGGCGAATCGCGACGCGCCGCAGCGGCACACTCGCGCACATCATCGTCCCGATCACGGCCATCACGCCTTTGCCGCTCAACGTGGTGTAGCCCCAAGCGCCCAGCAGGCAGGTCGGGGTTGCAAACCCCAGCACGATCGCAGTGCGTCGCCAGTCGACCGCTGTCCTGAACGCCAAAGCACGGCTGGTGTTGGTGAACAGGGCTGAGAACGCGATGATCGGCACCACTGGTTCCGGGCCGACGATCGGTACCAGAACAAGCGGCATCAGAGCGCCGGTGCCATAGCCGGCGAGACCGCCGACAATCGACGTGATGACGGCAACGGCGGCGATGAGGATGAGGTGCGGGATCGAGATGTCAGCGTGCATGCCAAGTGAATAGAGCGTTGTCGCAGGGCCGTGAACGCCTTTGACGCGCCCGACTTGAAGCGCCTGCAGATGCGGCAAAGGCTCCTCGGCAAAACGACCTGAGCACCGCTTCACCAAACCGTCGCCGCAATTGGTGTTGCTCGATTGCAATAGCGAGACGGCCCAGCACAGGCGCAAAACGCGCTCGTCATTGGTACACAATTATTTGTTTTTGCTGTTGTATCTGCGGTTTGTTGCGTCATTGCCACAGTGGCCAAACATTAGCGGTACGGTCCTGACGACTTGTAGAACGGAATGTGTCGTTGAGTTACAAACTAACTTGTTAACGGGCGAGGAGGGTCTCACCATGAAACGGATTGCTATCGCACTGCTGACCAGCGCTGCTGTCGCTGTCGGCTTCAGTCAACTTGCTTCAGCCGCTGAACTGCCTGTCAGGGCGGCAGCGCCACCGCCGGCACCCGTGCCGGTGGCTCCAACTTGGACGGGGCTTTATATCGGTGTCCACGGCGGTGCGGCATGGATGTCCACTCCGACTTGGAATTTCACCGATCCAACCGGCACTTTGGCGAATCAAAGCATCACTGGAACCAGCACGCTGGGTGCTGTCGGTGGTCTGCAGGCCGGCTACAACTGGCAAGTTTTACCCGTGTGGGTACTCGGGGTTGAAGGCGACATCTCATGGACGTCGCTGCAGAACCAAACCACCAACCCAATCACGAGACTGAACGGGGTTATTGTACCCGGCAGCTCTGTGCAGATGAGCCAAAACGAGCGCTGGCTCGCCAGCGTACG
>JAFAXD010000506.1 GCA_019241285.1 Xanthobacteraceae bacterium
GGCCAGGTGCTGGCCGGCAGTCCCAGCACGCGGCGTTCCTGTGCGAATACCGGGCGGGCCTCGGCGTCGGTGCCGTCGGGTGAAGCGGGCGGCGGTTTGATCATCTCATTCATGCGGCGATCGCTCGCGTCAGCGCTTCGGACGCAATCCGGCACAGACGTCCATACTCCGGCGATGTCCGGAACAGACTATCGCGCGGATAGGGCGCGTCGACCATGAAATCGGCCATCACCCGCCCGGGGCGGGCTGCCATCACCACGATGCGCTGCGACAGATAAACCGACTCGAACACCGAGTGCGTCACGAACACCACCGTGAAGCGTTGCGCCGACCACAGTCCGAGCAGATCATCATTGAGCTTGTGCCGGGTGATCTCGTCCAGCGCGGCAAACGGCTCGTCCATCAGCAGGATGCGCGGCCGCGTGACGAGCGCACGCGCGATCGACACTCGCATGCGCATGCCGCCCGACAACTCGCGCGGATAGGCTTTTTCAAACCCCTTCAGGCCAACGAGCTCGATCATTTCGGCGGAACGCTCGCGCGCTTCCGCCTTGGGCACGTGCGCCAGGGTGAGCGGCAGCATCACGTTGCGCATTACGTTGGCCCAAGGCATCAAGGTCGCGTCCTGGAACACGAAGCCGAGCTGGCGCTCGGCGGCTCCGTGAACGTCGTGGGTCGATGTCGGCCATTCGACCGCGCCCGCACTTGGGGCGCCCAATCCGGCGATGATCCGCAGCAGCGTCGATTTCCCGCAACCTGATGGACCGAGCAGGCTCAGGAACTCGCCGGCGCCGATGTCGAGATTGACGCCGCGGATCGCCAGCGTTCCGTTCGAGAACTGTTTGGAGACGTTCCTGATCGAGACGACCGGTCGCCCGCCGGCAGTCGTTGCTGGCGTGCCGGTCGAGGCAACAGCGAGAGCGTGTTCGGAAAAATTCGCCACTGATAGCTCGATCAGGCCCCGATGCCTTTGTTGACGAACTCGAGGCTGTAGGCCTTCTTGTAATCGAGCCCGCTCGGAAACACGCCTGCCTCGGTCATCTGGTCGTAAAATCTTTTCCAGTGATCATCCGTCATGGCGCCAATCCCGAGCTTGAGCGCGTCGCCGGAACGGACGATGCCTTTTTCGTTCATGACTTTGATCGAGTACGCGATCTTGTCGTCGGTCATCTCGGGATTATCGCGCTTGATGATGACATTCGCCGGTTCGGCCGCGGCGCCGCCTTTCATGTACTCGGCCCAGCCCTCGAGCGAGGCGTTCACGAACCGTTGCACAAGATCCTTCTTCTCGTCGGCCATTTTCTTCGAGATGTTGATCGTGGTCTGATAGTTGTCAAAGCCGGCGTCGGCCAATAGGTGGATCACCGGATTTACGCCAGCTTGCATGATGGCGTAGGGCTCATTGGACAGAAATCCTTGCTGGGAAATGTTCTTGTCTGCCAGGAACGGCGCCATGTTGAATGTGTAGGGGCGGATCTGATCGTCGGTGTACCCGAACTTCACGCGCAAGAACGGCCAATAGCTGGTGCGTCCGGCAGCTCCGATAAGAATCGGCTTACCCTTGAGATCGGGGAACGTGTCATTACCCACATTCGGATGCGAAATGAGGACCCGCGGATCTTTCTGAAAGATCGCCGCGATACACAGGAACGGCAGGTTCTCCTTGACGTAGTTGAGCCCCTCGAAGGCGCTCGACATGATCATGTCGACGCGGCCGCCGAGCAGCATCTGCGAGGGGTTCTGCTGCGGGCCGCCCATGCGCAGGTCGCAGTCGATGCCGTATTTCTTGTAGATGCCATTGGCGACCGCCAGGTAGAAGCCGCCGTGCTCGGCTTCGGCGCGCCAGTTGGTTTGGTAGCTGACCTTGTCGAGCGTTTGAGCATGCACGCGTGCGCCTGGAACGGCGACTAGCGAGACCGCAGCCGTTCCGCCGAGAAGTCGCAGCGCCTGGCGCCGGTCTACACGGTACTTCGTCATGCTCATCGTCAGGTCCCTCGGTTCGTGATGCCTGAAACTACTCTTCAGTCCGGCCTTCGCGGCTTGTTGGTCGCGCGATTGGCCTTCGCGGTGCAACACCTGTGCCGACCATGCCCCGTGACGATAGCGTGGACAAGGTACGGAATGCCCAGGAATGATGCAGGCTTCTGGATGAATTATAGGCATTCACCGGGCGGCTCCAAGCGTGCCGTTCTTGCGGGGGCAAACGGCTGCGTGCGAGAACGGGGCGCGGGCGTTCCGGATGATTGGATGTAGTCGATGGCCCCTACACGCGTTGCGATGCCCCCGGCCACCCAGCCGCGCTACGACATTGCCGGGCTTCTGAGCGCGATCGATGGCGTACCTTTCATCACCGATCCGGTCGCAGTGCGGCGCCGATCGCGTGATTTCTTCTGGTATAGCCCGATCCTGAACGAGCAACTGAACGGCAAGTCCGCGGACCTCATCGTGGCGCCGCGCGACGAGGCCGATGTCGTTCGCGTCGCCGCCGCCTGCGCCCGTTTGCGTATCCCGATCACGGTACGCGCCGGCGGGACGGGGAATTACGGCCAAGCGGTCCCGCTCGAAGGCGGCGTTCTGCTCGATATCAACGGCCTCAATGCGGTCGAGTGGCACAAGCCGGGCATCATCCGGGCCCAGGCGGGCGCCCGGATGCACGAGATTGATGCGATCACACGCCCAGCCGGCTGGGAACTGCGGATGCACCCGTCCACGAAGCGAACGGCCACGATTGGAGGGTTCGTCGCCGGCGGATCGGGCGGGATCGGATCGGTGACCTACGGCGGCCTGCGCGAGGCCGGCAATATTCTCGCCGCGCGCATTGTCACCGCGGAGGAAGAGCCGCGGGTCATCGAGCTGCGCGGTGACGCCGCCCAGAAGGTGAACCGGGCCTATGGGACAACAGGGATTGTCACCGCACTGGAAATGCCGCTGGCGCCGGCCTGGCCGTGGATCGACGTCATTGTCACCTTCGGTGATTTCTTCGAGGCAATGCGGTTCGGTTATGAAGTCGCCCTCGCCGACGGCATCGTGAAAAAGCTGCTCACCCCGATGATCTGGCCCATTCCGGTGCATTTCCCGCCGCTGCGGCCGCACATACCTGATGGCAAAAGCGTCCTCTTCGCCATGATCGCCGAGCCGTCGCTCGAGACGTTCAAGGCCATTCTCGGTTCGCGCGGCACCATCAGCTATGAGGTCGCCCACGACGACTCGCCCAACGTCGTGCCGCTCTACGAATACACCTGGAACCACACCACGCTGCAGTGGCTCAAGCAGGACCGCACGATCACCTACCTGCAATGTCTGTTTCCGGCCGATCGCGTCGTCGAATCCGTGCGCGAGATGTGGGCGCTGTTTCCCGATGAGGTGTTGCCGCACACCGAGTTCATCCGCTTCGGCGGGCGCGTGACCTGCAGTGCGCTGCCGATCGTACGCTATCGTGGCGCCGAGCGGCTCAATGAGATCATCGCGCTGCATGAGCAACACGGCGTGATGATCGCCAATCCGCATGTCTACACGTTGGAAGACGGTAGCCGCCACAAGCGCGCGGACGCCGACCAGGCCGGCTACAAGGCCGAGGTGGATCCGTTCGGCTTGCTGAACCCCGGCAAAATGCGAAGCTACGTTTCGGCACGGGCGTAATCATGCGGGTCCTCTATCTCTATTGCCATCCATTGCCGGAGAGCTTTCATGCCGCGATCCGCGAACGCGCGCTCGCTGGACTGGCTGCGACCCAGCACGAGGTCGATTTGCTCGATCTCTATGCGGAAAAGTTCGATCCGGTGATGTCGGAAGCAGCGCGGCGGGATTATCATGACACGTCACGTAATCAGACGGGCCTCGAGAGCTATGTGGCTCGACTCCGCGCGGCGGAAGCGCTCGTCGTGCAGTTCCCGGTCTGGAGTTTTGGCATGCCGGCGATGCTCAAGGGCTACTTCGATCGCATGATGATGCCCGGTGTGGCATTCGATCTGTCTAATCCAGCCCAGGCCAAGCCATTGCTCGGCAACCTGCGACGCATCGCCGGCATCGCGACCTATGGCAGACCGTGGACGCGCGCATTCGCGGTCGGTGATCCGCCGCGCAAGATGGTCAAGCGCTATTTGCCGTGGTTTGCCGCGCGTCGGGCGCGGGTGGATTATTACGCGCTGTATCATATGAATATCGCCAGCGAAGCCAAACGAGCGGCGTTCATGGAAAGGGTCCATGTCGCCATGGCGCAGTTCTAGAATGAAGTGCAGCAACAATGCGTAAGCGGATTTGGAGCGAGCTCAACACCAACGACTTCATGGGCCTTGACCCCGAGACGACAATCGCAGTCCTGCCGGTTGCCGCAACGGAACAGCACGGCCCGCACTTGCCGGTCGCGACCGATACGGCCATCGCCGAGGGCATGATTGCTGAAACCCTGAAACAATTGCCCGATGACCTCGCGGTGCTGTTCCTGCCGATCCAAGCCATCGGCAAATCGAACGAACATCTGCGCTCCCCTGGTACGATCACTCTGACGGCTGAGACCGCAATTCGTGCGTGGACCGAGATCGGCGAAGCCGTGCATCGCGCTGGCTTGCGCAAGCTCGTCCTGGTCAACTCGCACGGCGGCAATGTCGATGTCATCAGCATCGTGGCGCGCGACCTGCGCGTCCGTTTGCAGATGCTGGTGGTTGCCTGTCATTGGGGCCGGTTCGGGCAACCAAAGGGTCTCTACACAGACCAGGAAGCCGCTGTCGGCATCCATGCAGGCGATATGGAAACATCGCTGATGCTGCATTTCCGTCCCGATCTGGTTCGCATGGACAAGGCGGACAACTTCGCCCCCTCGACCATCCGCATTTCTAACGAATTCGATCTGCTGCGGCCGACCGGCCAGACGGCTTTTGCCTGGATTGCCCAGGATCTGCACCCGTCCGGCGCGGCCGGTGACGCCTCGCGCGCGACCGCCGAGAAGGGCAAGGCCACGGCCGAGCATCGGGCGGCCCAATTCGTCAGGTTGCTGCACGATGTGAAACGCTTTTCCATGGATCGCCTGGCCTGAGATGGACACGACTGCCGGTCCGCGCGCCAAACCGCTCATCGATGCCGCCGAGGAAGTGCGGCTGCGGCAAGAGTTGGCGTTGGTCGCGCTCGGCAAGCGGCCGGCAGACCGCGCGCTGCACGTCGGCCGCATGTTGGATGTTGGCACCCGAACCTGGCTCGAAGACTGGGAGATCGTAATCAAGGGCGAGCGCATCGCCTGGGTCGGGCCGGTCGGCCAATACGTCGGCGATGTGGCCGAGCGCCGGCACGAACCCAA